>NZ_CP017480.1:630000-945000 GCF_001887595.1 Luteibacter rhizovicinus DSM 16549 | reverse complement strand
CGCGGTCCTGTCGAAGCTCTACGTGACGGCGGATAGCGGCAAGCTCGTGCCGTTGAATACGGTGGCCAGCTTCGAGCGTAAACCGCAGGTGCTGACGGTGAATCACCAGGGCCAGCTGCCCGCCGTCACCGTGTCGTTCAATCTCGCACCGGGCGTCTCCCTCAGCGACGCGGTGGCAAGCATCGATCGTGCGACGACCGAACTGAAGTTACCGCCGACGTTGAGCGGCAGCGTGCAGGGCACGGCGCAGGCCTTCCAGGATTCGGTGAAGGGCATGGGCTTGTTGCTCTTGCTCGCGGTGTTCGTCATCTACCTCGTGCTGGGCATTCTCTACGAAAGCTTCATTCACCCGCTGACGATTCTGTCAGGCCTGCCGGCCGCGGCGGTGGGTGCCTTGTTGACGCTGGTGATCTTCAACGCGTCGCTGGATCTGTTCGCCTTCGTCGGCATCATCATGCTGGTCGGCATCGTGAAGAAGAACGCGATCATGATGATCGACTTCGCCCTGGAGCGTCAGCGCGAGGGCGGCGTCACGCCGTATGAGGCGATCGCCGAGGCCTGCCGCGTGCGTTTTCGTCCGATCATGATGACGACGGCCGCCGCGTTCGCCGGCACGCTGCCTATCGCGCTCGGCATCGGCGCCGGCGCATCGACACGGCAGCCGCTGGGCCTGGCCGTGGTGGGCGGCCTAGTGGTCTCGCAGATCCTGACGCTCTACCTCACGCCGGTGATCTACCTGTACATGAATCGCCTGCAGGAACACCTGGCGCCTTCGAAAAAGCTAGAGACGCATCCTGCGCACTGATACCTGGCTTCGTGTGGGAGCCGATTGATCGGCTAGGTAAATGTGGGAGCCGCTTCAGCGGCGAAAAGCCAACGGAGCGGTGAAGCCGAAAAGCATCGCCGATAAATCGGCTCCCACAGGTTTTGCGTCAATCGTGCGCGCCATCCTTCGCGAACGCGCCCGGCTTCGAACCGAAATCGCCGTTGGCCTGGGCGGCCATGTAGGCGAACGCGGCATAGACGGCCACATTCTGCGCCAGCGCTTTCGGGTCGATCTTGTCTAGCGTGTCGTTGGCGTTGTGGTGGTAGTCGAAGTAGTCCGTGCCGTCCTGGGTGAGCGATAGCGCCGCCATGCCCTTGCCATGCATCTGCGACAGGTCGGAGCCGCCACCGCCGGGCTTGCTGGCGTCGTACGCGACGCCGATCGGCTCGACCACCTTGGCGATCTGCTGGATCGCACCGAGGGCCTCGGGCTTCACGCTCGCCGTCATTCGCCAGATACGGCCGGCGCCGAAATCGGACTCGGTGCCGAGCTGGAACTTCGCCACGTCCTTCGCGTGGGCTTCGGCATAGGCGCGACCGCCCCACAGGCCCATTTCCTCATTGGAGAAGGCGATGACACGGATGGTCCGGTCGGGGCGTTGCGGCATGTCCTTGATGAGCTTGGCGGCCGCGGCGGCAATCGCCACGCCGGCGCCATCGTCGATGGCCCCGGTGCCCAGGTCCCACGAATCGAGATGGCCACCGATGGCGACGACTTCGTTCGGGTACTTGCGGCCGGTGACTTCGGCGATAACGTTCGCGCCTTCGTAGGTGCCGGCAAAGCCGACGTCGAGGTCCAACTTCAGCGTGACCGGCTTGCCTTCCTTCAGCACGCGCTCAAGCTGGTCCGCATCCGGCAGGGACAGGGCGGCGGCGGGAATCGCCTGCTTCGGATCGGTAAAGCCGGTGACGCCCGTGTGCGGTGTGCGGCTGTGCGCGTCGGTACCGGCGGAACGCAACAGGTAGGCGGCGGCGCCCATCTGCGCGGCGAGTACCGCACCACGCGTGCGCGTGGCCGAACCCATGCCGTAGTCGTGCCCGTCCTTCTGCTGCTGCATGTGCGTGCTGACGTAGACGATCTTGCCCTTGACGCTCGCCGGGTCCGCGGCCTTGAGTGCATCGAGGTCGTTGAAGGCGACCACGTCGGCCGTGAGGCCGCCAGCGGGGGTGCCCGCCGAATAGCCGAGCGCGGTAAGGGCGAGCGGCTGCGGGAAGGGCGCGACGATCGCCCCATGTTCGCTGTGGCGCTGCCACAGCGGATAGCTCACCTTCTCGGTGTAGACCTTGTCGAAGCCCATGGCCTTGAACTTCGCCACCGTCCAGGCGACGCCACGGGCATCGGCGGCACTGCCGGCGAGTCGCGGGCCGACCTCGGTGGTGAGTGCGGACACGAACTCGTAGCCGGTGTTGTCGTTCATCGCGCGATCGCGCAATTCGGTCGCCGCGGTCACGGCCTTGTCCGGAATCGTCGTGGCCTTGTCGGCGGCGTGGGCGGAAAAGGCGAGCGCAAGACACGCGGCCAGCGCGTGGAGACGAAGCGTATGACGCATGGGGACCCCCGGGGACGGAAAGGTCGATTATGGCCCTACGGAGGGGGCAACCCGCGTAGGTAGGAAGTCATGCATGGACCGGCTCAGCTGCCTGTCGGCGCCGTCGCAGGCAGGCTGACGACAACGCGGAGGCCGCTATCCTTGCGGTTGCGCAGCGTCACGGTGCCGCCGTGGTCGAGCACGATGGCGCGAACGGTGGCCAGCCCCAGGCCGATGCCGCCGGTATCGCGGTTGCGCGAGGCCTCCAGGCGAAAGAACGGTTCGAACACCTGCTGCTGCATGGCGTCGGGAATGCCCGGGCCATCGTCATCCACCTCCAGCACACAGCCGTCGCCGGTGCTGCGCAGACGTAAACGCACGCGCTCGCCGTACTTGAGTCCGTTCTCGACCAGGTTGATCACGGCGCGACGCAGGGCGACCGGGTCGCCTTCAATCGTGATGGCCGTCCCGGCCTGCACCGTCACGTCATGGCCGATGTCGGCGAGATCGTCCACGACGCTTTCCACGAGCAAACGGACGTCCAGTCGGTGGCGATGCACGCCGAGCGACCGATCCCGAATGAAGTCCAGGGCGGCGGAGATCATCGTCTTCATCTCCTGGATGTCCGCATCGACCTTCTCGGCGAGCGGAGAAGGCAGTCCATCCAGGCGAAACGTCAGGCGTGTCAGTGGCGTGCGCAAGTCATGCGCGATGGCAGCGATCATCTGCGTGCGCTCCTGCAGCAGCCGGTTGATGCGTGCCTGCATGGCGTTGAAGGAATCGACCGCCTGGCGCATCTCAGGCGGGCCCTCCCGCACGACGGGCGGTGCACTGGTGTCGCCTCCGAGCCGTTGCGCCGCCTCGGAAAAACGTCGGATCGGCGCGGCAAGCGCCCGGGCGAAGAGAAAGGCCAAAGGCAACAGGACGAGGACACCGAGCGCGAGCAGCAGGACGATCTGTTGCTGAAGCACCGTGGGAAAGGGCTCAACCGGGACGGTAGCGACTCGCCAGCGGCCGTCCGCCTGCCTGAGGGCGACGATCGATCCGCCGCCGAGGCCGAGTCGCATCGGGCCGTGCGCCCCCGGGAGGTCCCGCTCGGTGACGAAGACACGCAGTCGGTCGCCGGATACCTGGAAAATGTCCGCCAGGTGCATGGCGACGATGTCCGAGGCTTTGCTGTCGAACGACGCCGGCGGTGTCGGTGGCCCTGGCATCGTGGCGATATCCAGGTCGGCGTCGCCGCGATGGTCGAATGCCGCGCCCGGGGGCGGTCCGCCTTCACCGGGATGGGAGCGATCGTCGCCAAAAGGCCGGTTGCCGAAAGGCGACGTCTCGGGCTGCAGCACGGCGGCCAGTTCAAAGAGGCTGACCGCCGAAGGTCGCAGTGGCGGCCTGATGACGAGGACGGCAAAGCCGATGGCTGCGGCAACCAGTAGCGCGCCGATCATCATGAGGAACGTACGGGAGAAGATCGACAGTCGGGAAAGGTGCATCACAGGCGCGACACCTTGGGAACCAACATGTAGCCCTCGTTGCGCACGGTCCGGATCATTTCCTCGTGCACACGGTCGTTGAGCTTGCGCCGTAGACGGCTGATCTGGGTATCGATCGCGCGGTCGAATACCTCCGAGCGGCCGCCATGCACCAGGTCGAGCAACTGGTCGCGACTGAGAATGCGCTGCGGATGCTCCACGAAGCTACGCAACAGCGCGAACTCGCCATCGGACAGATTGATGAAGATACCGGTGGGATCGCGGAGGTCGCGCCGGGTCACGTCGAGACGCCAGCCGGCAAAGCCGTAGGGTCGGGCATCCTCGGCGGCGACCGGCTCGCTATTGCCGGTTCTGCGTAATACCGCACGGACGCGCGCGAGCAGCTCGCGCGGATTGCAGGGCTTGGCGAGGTAATCGTCGGCGCCGACTTCCAGACCGATGATGCGGTCCGTGTCACCGCCCAGCGCGCTGAGGATGATGACGGGCGGTCCCTTGTCGGCCGCCAGGCGCCTGGCCGCGCTCAGGCCGTCCTCGCCCGGCATCATCACGTCGAGCACGACGAGGTCCGGGCGTTCGCGCTCGATTGCCACGTTCATCTGCAGGGCGTTCTCGGCCGACTGCACGCGATACCCGTGACCACCGAGAAATTCCGTGATCAGGCTGCGCAGTTCGGGGTCGTCGTCGACGACGAGGATGAGCGACTGAAGATCCATGGCCATGCATAGCTTGATACCAGATCAGTCTACGGCGCGTTTGCCAGCCCGGCAAAGAAGCCGACACAAAGCGGACACATGCGGACAACCGGCGGTGACGCGCGCCCACTAGCTTGGGCTCCACCGTTCGATCCCATGGATGCCCAACGCATGAAGCCCTTCCCCACGCTGCCGTCCCTGTTGTTCGCCTTTGGCGCGCTTCTCGTCGCCGTCGCCTCGGCCCAGGAGCCTGCGCGCGCCCATCCACCGCAGGATCCCCAGCTCGAGGCCGCACTCGACGACTGCTGGATCGACATCGATGGCAAGGCGGACGACCCGGACGACGGCGTCGATGCCGACCTGATGGATCTGTGCATGGCCGACAAGGGCTTCGATGCACCGCCGGAGCCGGCTCCGCGTCCTGATGGCGGCCCGCCGCCTCGTCGTTCCAGCCCCTGATCCGGGAGTTGCACCACGTTGTCTACTTCGTATAACGATTCACGGACGCTCTCCGGGGCACCGGCCCCCAGCCCAGCCGCGTGCCTGTTCTGGCAGGACTTCCAGCGGCGGCAGGGCATCAGCACGATGCTGGATGGCTATGTTGGCGAACGCCTGCGTCTGGCCACCTTCCGTCACAGCCCGCACGTCATGACCGGCGACTCCCTGGCGCGCATCCACCGGGGCGCCGCGCTTCTGTGCCATCACCTGGACGGCGGCGCCAGGGTCGAGCAGCACGGGCGGCGGGGGGATTTAGCCACGGGCGATTTCTGCCTGATCGATCTCTCCCGACCCTTCCGGTTGCAGATCGGTAGCGCCACCGTGCAGACGCTTTACCTACCCCTCGCGGCGCTTCGCGAGACCATGCCGCGGCTCGATCAGTTGTCGGCGGTCGGCCTTCACGGCCACCTGAGTGCCGTAGGCTACCTGCGCGTGCTTTTCCATGAACTCTTTGCGCACGCCTCCGAGCTCACCGAAGCCGTGGCCGACCGCGTGGCCGATGCGATACCGCACATGCTTGCGGCGGCCTTTGAATCCATGGCGGCGGTGGAGACCTCGCCCTCGCAACTTCGCCAACAGTACAAGCAGCAGGTGCGCCGCTTCGTGCGCGACCACCTGGCCGATCCCGCGCTTTGTGTCGAAATGATCGGCGCCGGGGTCGGGCTATCCCCGAGCTACCTCTTCGAGTTGTTCGCCGACGAATCGATGACCCTGATGCGCTGGGTACGCGCCGAGCGGCTCGCGCGCTGCCGTCGTGAACTTGCGGATACCGCCTTGCGTTACCGCAGTATTGCGCAGGTGGCACAGTCATGGGGCTTTGGCGACATGACGCACTTCAGTCGCTGCTTTCGCGACATTTTCGGCATGTCGCCGCGCGAATTTCGCCAGTCCTGCCTTGAAGGAAGGATGCAGGAATAAGTTCCTTCGGACGGCTATACGTCCGATGAATAGTCAAGTTACACGGCACTTTCCGCCGAATGCGAACGTCGACTTAACACTAAATTGAAGTTGTGGTGATCGCCACGACTTACGACGTTTCAAGCGCATCGCCGGGCCACGTGGGGAACAGCGCCTGCCGGGCGCCCGCCCGGCGGCGACGCCAATCCATCTTTCGGGGAGTGCTTCACAGTGCTGATGAATCAATTCAAATGGGCGCGCCTTAGCCGGATCAGCCTCGCGCTGAGCGTGGCCTTGGGTAGCGCGGGGGCCATCGCCCAGTCGACGACGGGCAGTATTTTCGGACAGGCGCCGGTGGCCGAAGGTGAAACCGTGCAGGCCAAGAGCACATCGGGCCTGACACGTGAGGTGGCCGTCGACGCAGACGGGCGCTATAGCATCGGTTCGCTGCCGCTGGGCACGTATACCGTGGCGCTCATGCAAGGCGGTAAGGCGGTCGACTCGCGTGGCGATGTCACGCTCCGCGTTGGCTCGGGAACGGAGGTCTCGTTTGCGTCCGCCGCGGCGGGTGCCACCGCGCTGGGCTCGGTAACGGTTTCCGCGAACGCCTTGCCGGCGATCGACGTGACCAGCGTCGACGCACGCACCGTTATTACGTCCGAGCAGCTGGCCAAGCTGCCTCTGTCGCGCAGCGCCGAAGCGATCGCCTTGCTCGCACCCGGTGTCGTACCCGGCTATAGCGGCTTCAAAAGCGGTACCACCGGTGGATCACTGGTGTCGTTCAGTGGTTCCTCGGTCACCGAGAACGCCTATTATCTCAATGGCTTCAATACGACCGATCCACTGAGTGGGTTTGGCGGTATCAGCCTTCCGTACGGCGCGATCGACCAGCAGGAAATCCTCAGCGGCGGCTACGGCGCCGCGTACGGTCGCTCCGACGGCGGCGTGATCAGCCAGAGCGGCAAGCGTGGCACCAACGAGTGGCATTTCGGTGCGCAGGTGCAATGGACGCCGGGATCGCTCCAGGGCGTGAGTCCCAGCTCCTATTACGTCACCGGTGCTAATGCCGGCGATATCTACCGTCGTTATTCGGACAACAAGTCCTGGACGACCACCGAGAGCGCGTATGTCGGTGGCCCCCTGATCAAGGACAAACTGTTCTTCTTCGCTGCGGTGGAAGAGTCGAAGAACGTCGGCAACAGCGTCGGTTCCGTCACGTCGTCATACAACACGAACTACGAGTATCACGATCCGAAGTGGTATTCGAAGATCGACTGGAACATCACCGACAATAATATTCTCGAGCTGACAGGTGCCTCGCAAAAGGATTCGTACAAGGGCAACCTCTACAATTACGACTATGCGACCAATACGACCGGGTCGTTGAACAGCTACGACACGTCGACCAAGCAAAGTGCCGACGTCTACGTCGCCAAGTTCACCAGCTACATCACGGACGATCTGACGCTTACCGCCCTCTACGGCAAGCAGAAGATGACGTACTACAGCACGACCCCGGGGTACGATCCCTCCCTCACGTACATCAATGGTTCGGAGTTCGAGAATCCCGCCATTACCGGCGGAAACTCCATCGTCAATTCGCAGACGGTGCTGACCGCCAATGATCCGAGTCACCGTGCCACGACGAACAACCTGCGCCTGGACCTGTCGTGGAAGATCGGCGATCACACGATCACCGGTGGTATCGACAACCTCAATTCGCACGATATCGACGACGGCGAAACCGGCAACGCCTGGCTATACGGCTATGGTGACCCGGCCACGGCGATCAGCGACAGTCCTTTCGTCGCCGCTCCGAACACCGGTGCCGGCGGTGAGGATGGCTATTACGTGTCGAAGTATCTTTACAGCACGGCGGCCTCGGTTCGGGTGAAGCAGCGGGCGCAGTACATCGAAGACAGCTGGCAGGTGGACGATCGCTGGCTGGTGAAGATCGGCCTGCGCAATGACCAGTTCACCAACTACAACCCGAACGGCGAAGCCTTCCTCCGCATGACCAAGCCGCAGTGGGCGCCGCGCCTGGGCTTCAGCTGGGATGTGAACGGCGATTCGACGCTCAAGGTCTATGGCAATGCGGGTCGCTACTACCTGGCGATGCCCGCTTCCGTCGCCCTGCGGGCGGCTGCCGGCTCGTTGTACACGAACCAGTACTACACCTATACCGGTATCGACGGAAACGGCAATCCGACCGGTCTGACCCAGCTCGCTTCGGCGACGGGCGGTGCGGTGTCGGCGAACAACGAATACGGCCAGTCGCCGGATGCGAAGACGGTAGCGGCCAGCAATATCCAGTCGGAATACCAGGACGAATACCTGGTCGGCTTCACCCAGCAGATCAACCCGGACTACGTGTGGGGCATGAAGGCGCAGGTCCGCAAGCTGCGCAACATCCTCGACGATATCTGCGATACCGATACGATCACCGCCAAGGCCCAGTCGCTCGGTTACGACGTGGACGCCAGCTCGCTCAATGGTTGCTACCTTTCGAACCCGGGTCGGAGCAACACGTACCGTATTCCGGACGGCGCGGGCGGCTACAACAGCGTCAGCGTGTCAGCCGACGATTTCGGCATGCCGAAGGCCAAGCGCAGCTACTACGGCCTCGAAACGTTCTTCGAGCACCCGTTCGATGGCACGTGGCAGGCCAAGGTGGACTACGTCTTCTCGCGCAGCTACGGCGATACCGAAGGCCAGGTACGTTCCGACATCGGCCAGACCGACGTCTCGGCGACGGTGGACTGGGATTTCGGCAAGCTCATGGAAAATTCCAATGGCCTGCTCTCCAACGATCGCAAGCACCAGCTGAAGATCTACGGGTCCTGGCAGGCGGCGAAGGAGTGGATGCTGTCGGCAAACGTGGCGATCCTCTCGGGCACGCCGAAGACCTGCCTGGGCTATTACGGCGCGGATGAAAGCAATCCGGTCGGTTACGGCAGCTACTACCACTACTGCGGTGGTGAAGCGTCACCGCCGGGGGCGGCCGGTCGCCAGCCCTGGCAGCACATTGTTTCCCTTTCGGCGGAATACCGTCCGATGTGGGCAAACCAGAAACTTGGCTTCAATGTGATGGTCTATAACGCGCTGGGCGAATCCGTGCCGACGGCGACCTACGTGCTTTACGGCAGCTCGGCGGCGCTCAACACCAACTACAACAAGGTCACCTACTTCAGTCAGCCGCGTTATGTGCGTTTTGGCATCAACTACGACTTCTGATAGCGAGCCTGCTTAAACCCGAATACCAATAATAAGTGCCCGAGCCCGTGACGGCTCAACTCCCGGGCACAACGAGTCTCCCCAGATAGGCCGCCGATACCCCATCGGCGGCCTCTTTTTTTGGTTCGTCGCGCATTTCCGCGGGGTGCGTGCGGTGCCTTGTGCGCTGGCTCGGCTTCGCCGTCGCCGTCGCTGCGTACACTTGGGCGTCTCGCGGGGAGACCTTGGTGTCCACCCTCGCTGCTCAGACAGGTCCTCCGCGTTCCGCAAAGGAAAGGCCGCTGACGCGGCCCGTGTGCCTATCTGGCCTACGGCCGCTCCACTTGTGCGGAACTCGCCTCGAGGGTGGACACCAAGATCTCTCACGACGATACGGTTAGCTCGACGGCGAGCCGGCGGTGTGAGTGTGGTCGCCGGAGCGGGCAGTTACGGCGATTCTGCTGACCGACTCTGCCGTCGTGCCAGCAAGTACATTCCGGATCGGTGAGCGGCTTCCTCGCCGCCGCGCTGCCCTCGCGCGAACGAACGCGACCGACGTGCGGGTACTGGCCGTTTGGCGATCGCGATGAGCTCGCAGCCAAAGCGGCGTTGCTTCGTCGGCTCGACCCACACGAACCTCAGCGTTGGGAAGAGTCTTCGGTGTCCACCCTTGAGGCGAGTTCCGCACAAGTGGAGCGGCCGCAGGCCAAATAGGCACATGGGCCGCGTTAGCGGCCTTTCCTTTACGGAACGCGGAGGACCTGTCTGAGCAGCGAGGGTGGACACCGAAGGCTCTTTGCCTCAAGCCCCCCAGCGAGGGTGGGCACCGAAGGCTCTTTGCCTCAAGCGTCCCAGCCTCCCAGCAAGGGTGGGCACCGAAGGCTCTGCGCCTCACCCGTCCACGCAAGCGGCAGGGGCGTTCAGCGACCCTGTTGCGAACGGAGCAGATCGCGGATTTCAGTGAGTAGCACGACATCGGCCGCCGGTGCGGCCGGGGCTTCTTCTTCGCGGCGGGTGAGGCGGTTGATCGCCTTGACCACGATGAAGATCGCGATGGCGACGATGACGAACTGGATCAGCACGTTGATGAAGATGCCGTACTGGATTGCCACTTCGGCCTTCTTCGCCACGGCATCGGCAGGCTTGAGCACCCACTTCCAGTCGGAGAAATCGATGCCGCCAATGAGCCAGCCGATGGGCGGCATGATGATGTTGTCGACCAGGGAGGTCACGATCTTGCCGAAGGCGGCGCCGATCACGACACCGACGGCCAGGTCGACGACGTTACCGCGTAGAGCGAATTTCTTGAATTCCGCGACGAAGCTCATCGGTGTTTTCTCCTTATTGGCTGAACGTGGAACGTTGGAAACTAGCGGGACGGATGTCGGCAGTTCGCGAAGTCAGCTCACGCGCCCCTCGAGCGTGGCCACGCCATCGAGGGTCGCACGGAACGTGTCGCCACGCATCAGGGCGGAAACACCGGCCGGCGTGCCGGTGTAGACGATATCGCCAGCCTTGAGCTCGAACAGTTTCGACAAGGCGCTGAGGATCTCGGGCACGTTCAGGACCATGTCGCCCAGCGTGGCCTGCTGGCGCACCTCACCGTTGATCTCCAGCGCGATGCGCGTGGCGGCCGTCAGGGTGACGTCCGACGCAGGGACCAGGGCCGAGATGGGCGCCGAATGATCGAAGCCCTTGGCGACGTCCCACGGCGCGCCCTTGGCCTTGGCCTGCGCCTGAAGGTCGCGGCGGGTCAGGTCCAGGCCCACGCCGTAGCCCCAGACCAGCTTGGCCGCCTCTTCGACGGAGAGGTCGGAACCACCGGCACCCAGGGCAACCACCATCTCGACCTCGTGGTGAAGATCGCTGGTGGCCGAGGGGTAGGGCACGTCGGCGCCATCGGTGACGATGGCATCGGCGGGCTTGGTGAAGAACATCGGGTTCGCCTTATCCACCGAGGCACCCATTTCGCGGGCGTGGTCGGCGTAGTTGCGGCCAATGCAGAAGATACGGCGGACCGGGAAACGCGCGGTCTGGCCGACGACGGGGATGCTCGGCTGGGCCGGCGCGGGGATGATCGTATTCATCGCATCAGGTTAGCAGGTGACACCTGTCACGGCAGATGACTGATGGGCGGAAGTGGTGCAGCGTCGGCCCGGGTCGCATGATCTTGCCATCCAGTGTGATCGCAGGGGCAGAGGGAAGCATGAATTCGAACGCCGAGCTGCTGCGGCAGCTGAAGATCGATAAATCGCACAAGGAAGCCCATGGGGGTGGGGGCAGTGGCAAGGGGCTCCGGCTGGCACTGATCGTGGCTGGCGTGATCCTGGTCCTGCTTGCCCTCGCTGCCGGCGCCTGGGCCCTGGTCGCGCATCGGCCGGTCGAGGTGAAGACCGCCACGGCGGTATCGCCGTCCGCCAGCGCGGAGGCGGGTGCGGTGCTTCAGGCCACCGGTTATGTGACGGCGCGTCGCCAGGCCACGGTCTCAGCCCAGATCACCGGCACGCTGACCGAGGTGCTGATCGAGGAGGGCGACCGGGTTAAGAAAGGACAGGTGCTCGCCCGCCTCGAGGACAACGCCCTGCGCGCCGGTCTCGACGCTGCCCGTGCAAGCGCCGCGGCGGCTCGCGCCACCGTCGTCCAGACCCAGGCCCAGCTCGATCAGAACCTGCGCGACGCCGATCGTGCCGAGGCGCTGGTCGGACGGGGGCTGGTATCGAAGCAGGTGTCGGAGCAGGCCCGCACCCAGGCCAGTACGTTTCGCGCGCAACTCAACACGGCGCGACGTCAGGCCGATTCCGCCGACGCGCAGGTGCGGGTCGGGCAGGTCAATCTCGACTACACGGTGATTCGTGCGCCCTTCGACGGCGTGATCACGGACAAGGCCGCGCAGGTCGGTGAGATCGTCTCGCCGCTCTCCGCCGGTGGTGGTTTCACACGCACTGGCGTCGGCACCATCGTCGACATGGACTCGCTGGAGATCGACGTCGACGTCAACGAGGCCTATATCGGCCGCGTGCAGCCGGACATGCCTGCCGAGGCAGTGCTCGATGCGTACCCGGACTGGAAGATCCCCGCCCACGTGATCGCCATCGTGCCGGCCGCCGATCGCGGCAAGGCCACGGTCAAGGTCCGCGTCGCGCTGGAGAACAAGGACGCACGCATCGTGCCCGACATGGGTGTGCGGGTGTCCTTCCTCGAACGTCGTGCCGCTGCTTCATCGACGGCTCCCAAGGGCGTGTTCGTTCCCGCCGCCGCCGTCGTCCAGCGCGACGGTCACGACATCGTCTTCGTCATCGCGGACAACACCGCCAGGCGTCGTGTTGTGACGGCTACGACACCAGGCAGCGCGGACACGCGCCTGGTGACCGACGGTGTGACCGCCGGTGACACGGTCGTCGTCGCACCCCCCGCATCCCTCGCCGACGGCACCGCCGTCAGCCTCGCCAAAACCACGCCCTGACGCGTACGGAGACAGAACGATGGCTACCCTGATCGATATCCAGGATCTCTCCAAGGTCTACGAACGCGGCCGGCAGAAGGTGGAAGTGCTGCATGGCGTGAACCTGAAGATCGAGGAAGGCGACTTCCTCGCGCTGATGGGGCCTTCGGGTTCGGGCAAGACCACGCTGCTGAACCTGATCGGCGGACTCGACACACCCACGGGCGGCAGCATTACGGTGGCCGGTGAACGCATCGACCGGCTCGGCTCGGGTGCGCTGGCCAAGTGGCGTGCCGCGCACGTCGGCTTCGTCTTCCAGTTCTACAACCTCATGCCCATGCTTACCGGCCAGCGCAATGTGGAACTGCCGCTGCTGCTGACCAAGCTCTCGGCGGCGCAGCGCAAGCAGAATGCATCGATCGCGTTGCAACTGGTGGGCCTCTCCGATCGCGCCACGCACAAACCGTCGGAACTCTCCGGTGGTCAGCAGCAGCGCGTGGCGATTGCCCGGGCCATCGTGTCCGATCCGACACTGCTCGTCTGCGATGAGCCGACCGGCGATCTCGACCGGCAGTCCGCCGAGGACATCCTTGGTCTCCTGCGCGAACTCAATCGCGAGCACGGCAAGACCATCGTGATGGTCACTCACGATCCCAAGGCCGCCGAGTACGCCAACCACACGCTGCACCTCGACAAGGGCACCCTCGTCGAACAAGCCGTGGCCTGAGTGAGGACCTCCGCATGAAATACATGCATCTGATCTGGGCGGCGCTGTTCCGGCGCAAGTCCCGCACGTTCCTGACCCTGGTGTCGATTCTCGCCGCCTTCCTGCTCTTCGGCATGCTCGACGCCACGCGTGCGGCCTTCGATTCGGGCGACAGCGTGATCGGTGTGGATCGCCTGATCACCACCTCGCGCTACTCGATCATCCAGTCGCTGCCGGCCAGCCTGCAAACGCGCATGGAAGCCATCCCCGGCGTGAAGTCGGTTGGCTATGCGAACTGGTTCGGCGGTATCTACCAGGATCCGAAGAACTTCGTTCTCAGCTTTGCCGTCAGCGACAATTACCTGGACATCTATCACGAGATGGAATTACCCGCGGAGCAGCGGAAAGCGTACGAAACCACGCGCACCGGTGCGATCGTTGGCGACGCGCTTGCCAAGCGCTTCGGCTGGAAGGTGGGCGACAAGATACCCCTGCAATCGACGATCTTTCCGCAGCGTAATGGCGACAAGACCTGGCCCTTCGACATCGTCGGCATCTATACCCCGGCCAAGGGTGCGGCCAACGGCACGGACCAACAGTTCTTCTTCCATCACAAGTATTTCGAGGATGCCAACGCGTTCCACAGCATCGGCACCACCGTGGGCTGGTATGTGGTGAAGCTCACGTCCGCCGACAAGGCCGATAGCGTGGCCAAGGCGATCGACGCGCTGTCCGCCAATTCCGATCACGAGACCAAGACGCAGACCGAACAAGCCTTCAATGCCTCGTTCGCCAAGCAGCTCGGCGATATCGGCCTGATCGTCTCGGCGATCATGGGGGCCGTGTTTTTCACCCTCATCCTGCTGACCGGTAACACCATGGCGCAGGCGGTGCGCGAGCGCACGAACGAACTGGCCGTGCTGAAGACCATCGGGTTTTCCAGCCAGAGCGTGCTGGGCATGGTGCTGGCCGAAGGCGTTCTGTTGCTGGTGCTTGGCGGCGTGCTCGGGCTGGCGCTGGCAGGCGTCGTCGTGCCGATCGTCGCCAAGGGCAGCGGCGGCATGCTCAACCTCCCGCCGATCGGTGCCTCCACCTGGATCCTCGGACTTATGCTGATGGTGGTGATCGGTGCACTCGTCGGCGCACTCCCCGCCATCCGCGCCATGCGTCTCAATATCGTCGACGCGCTCGCCGGGCGCTGAGGAATACCCCATGAATGCCTTGAAGAAATTCGGTTTCGGCCTGCTGATGCTGCTCATCGTCGCGGCCTTTCTCGCCCTGTGGATCGCCTTGCCCTGGCAAGGTGTGGTGGCGCTCGGCGTGGTCCTCGCGCTGTGGATGGCCCTGACCCGCCGCGGGCGACAGACCTGGCAGGTGACCCGCGTGGGACTGGCGACGGTCACCCAGCGGCTGGGCTCGTCCTCGGTCGTCGTGGTCGGCATCGCCGGTGTGGTCGGCGTGCTGGTGGCCATGCTGGCTATGAGCGATGGCTTTGCGGAAACGCTGCGATCCACCGGCAACGACCGCACCGCCATCGTGCTGCGCGGCGGCTCGCAGGCCGAACTCAATTCGATCCTCGATCGCGATAGCGCCAATATCGTGATGCAGGCGCCGGGCGTGAAGAAGGACGCGCAAGGCAAGCCGATCGCGTCCGGTGAACTGGTGGTCGTCGCCAACCTGCCACGCCGGGGCGATCCGAACAGCGACTCCAACGTGCCCATTCGTGGCGTGAGCGACGACGTCTGGAAACTGAGGGATCAGGTGAAGATCGTCGAAGGGCGCACGTTCCGCCCTGGCCTGGGCGAGATCATCGTCGGCAAGGGTGCCAAGGCACAGTTCGAGGGTATCGACGTGGGCAAGACGCTTCGCCTGGCCGGGCAGACCTGGACCGTGGTCGGCGTGTTCGAATCGCACGATGCGCTCGAGTCCGAGCTATGGGCGGATACGCAGAGCGTGGCGTCGGCCTATCGTCGCGGCAGCAGCGTGCAGTCGGTCACCGTGCTGCTGGATTCGCCGAAGGCCTTCGACACGCTCAAGGCCAGCCTCGTCGCTGATCCGCGACTCAAGGTGGATGTCAGCACCACTCAGGACTATTTCAGCAAGCAATCCGAAGGACTCACCAAGGTGCTGCGCGCCGTGGGCATCACGGTTGGCGTGATCATGGCGATCGGCGCGATCTTCGGTGCGCTCAATACGATGTTCGCCGCCATCCAGGCACGTGCCCGCGAAATCGCGACGTTACGTGCCATCGGATTCCGCGGGGTTCCGGTGGTGGTCTCGGTCATGCTCGAAACGATGATGCTGGCCCTGCTTGGGGGACTCATCGGGGCGGGCGTGGTCTGGCTCGTCTTCAACGGTTATTCGACGTCCACACTCGGCGCCAACTTCAGCCAGGTGGTGTTCCGTTTCCACGTCAGTGGCGCGCTGTTGTGGACCGGCATCAAGTGGGCGCTCGCCATCGGGTTCATCGGCGGGTTGTTTCCGGCGCTGCGTGCCGCGCGCGTGCCCGTAACCACGGCGCTGCGGGAGCTCTGAGCCGGATTCCTGCGCGGCGCTCTACAGGGCCTCGCGCGGTTCGCGAACGCCTGCCTCGCCCTGCTCGATGCACGCATGAGCGTGCATCAGCCAGCGACCCCCACGGTCCAGGCAGGCGTCGTACTCCAGGTAATCCGCGACGGGTGAGGCGGCGCCGGTCGTCGGGCCTTCGCGGAAGCTCTGGCAGGAGGCCACGGCGAGGATGGCGATACCGAACAAGGTGCCGCCGCGGGCGCAACAGAGGTAGGCGCGCCGCGAACACCGCGACGATTTCGGGGTAAGGCGAGACATGGGCGCTCCTGCGATTGAGAGCCCGAGCCTAGGTGTCGCTATGAGCGACCAACATCGAATAATTCTGAAAAGTGCCCTGCGAAGGGCATAGATGCGACGTACTTCACAAACTGCGGCCTTCAGGCCTTGCGCGTTCGCATCAGTGTGATAGTTCCGACGCCGACGAGGATGATGGCCATGCCGGCAAGATCGAACGGCCCCACGTGCTCGCCGGCCACAGCCACCCCGAACAGCACGGCGACCGGCGGGTTCACATAGGCATAGCTCGTGGCCAGCGCCGGACGTACGGTCTTGAGCACGTAGAGGTAGGCGCTGAAGGCGACGATGGAGCCGAACACGATGAGGTAGGCCAGTGCGACGGTGGCGCCGACCTGTGGATGCGCGGGGAATCGCTCGCCATGGAGCAGGGCGATGATGGTCAGGGATACGCTCGCGCAAAGCATCTGCGCCGCCGTGTTCATCGGGCCCGACGGCATGTCCTGGCGCTTGGACCAGACCGAGCCGAATGCCCATGCCATCGCAGCGCAGATCAGCGCGATCGCGCCCAGTGGCGACCCGGACAGTCCGGCACCCAGGTTGAGCACGACGACACCGACGAAGCCCAGCAACAGGCCAACGGTTTCGCCACGTGTCGGCCATTCGCGGTAGAGGCCGCCGAACACCGCCGCGAACAGCGGCATGCTCGCCACCGCGACCGCGGCGATACCCGAGCTCACCGATTGTTCGGCGAAGCAGACCAGCCCATTGCCACCCGCGAGGAGCAGGGTGCCGACGATGGCCGCGTTCTTCCACTGGCGGGCGGTCGGCAAGGTGACGCCGCGCAGGCGCAGCACCGCGAACAGCAGCACGCCGGCAATGGCGAAACGGATCGCCGCGAGCATGAAAGGCGGGTAGCTCACCAGGGCATAACGGATGCCGAGGTAGGTCGAGCCCCAGATCAGGTACATCGACAACAGGGACACCGGCACCAGCCATCGGGGACTGGTGGCGAGCGGAGCGTCTTTCACGGTACAGGCGGCGTCGGACATGGGGGATCCAGGCTGAATCCGGAACGATATCGTCGCCGCGCCGGCGGCGGTAGCGAAACGTTCGACGGTCAGCCTTGAGCGCCGCTCATGGCGCGCTCGGTCGCCAGCAACTGCTGCTTGATGTCCATGCCCCATCGCCAGCCGCCCAGGCTGCCATCTTCGCGGATGATGCGATGACAGGGCACCAGCAAGGCGAGCTTGTTGCTGCCACAGGCGCGGCCGATTGCCCGTGCCGCCTTGGGCACGCCGAGCTTCGCGGCCAGCTCGCCATAGCTCAGGGTTTCGCCGCGCGGAATACGCGTCAGCGCATCCCAGACACGCCACTGGAACGCGGTCGCCGCGACATCGATCGGTGGCATCGCCGGCGTGTCGCCATCGTCCCAGCCAAGATCCCGGGTGACACGCGCGATCACCGCATCCAGCCATTCGTCGCGGCCTTCGTCGACACGCTCGCGGCTGGCCAGCGGGAACTCGTCGGCGAGGCGTATTTCCAGGGCCGCGTCGTCGTCGCCGAGCGTCACCGAGCAGATGCCCTTTGCCGTGGTGGCGACCAGCAGGCGCCCGAGGGGTGTCCCGGTGGTGGTATAGCGGATCGAGGCGCCTGCACCGCCGGCGCGGTAGCTGGCCGGTGTCATGCCCAACCGGCGGTCGCTCTCTTCGTAGACACGACTGCCGGAGCCGAAACCCGCTTCGTAGACCGCGTCGGTCACGGGGGCGCCGTCACGCAGGGCCTCACGCAGTTGTCCGAAGCGTCGCGCGCGGGCGTATTCCGCCGGGCTGACGCCATAGCGGCGACGGAAGGCGCGTTGCAGGTGGGTGGGGCTGAGTCCCGCCACGGCGGCAAGGGTGGCGAGATCGCTGGCGCCGTCGTCGCGATCGAGCGCGACGCGGACACGTTCAAGCGCGTCGTCGGTGGCGGAGCGCATGGTCTGGACCTGGGGTTTCATCGTGGCCTCCAATCGTTGGAGACCAGCGTAGGCTGGGGCGCGTCATGTCACCATCCGCTTCTTGCGCGGAGCGTGCCTGCACCAGGACTCAGTGGTGGACGGGGTCGTGCTGGCGAATCACGACGAACTCGCCCTCGAGGACCTTCGGCTCCTGCGCGTGCGCGGTCGGCGCCGCCGATGCCTGAGTCGCGGCAGACGCACCGCCGCGGGCGAGCTTCCACTGGCGTACGGCCAGGAAGACGAGGCCACCGGCCAGCAACACGCCGATGACGACCACACCGAACACCAACAGGACGCCAAGCACGGCCAGACCGGCCACGACGGACAGGGCGCGGGCGAGTGGATTGCGCGAGCGGCGAATGGGCGGGAAGACGAAGCGCATTGGTTAAAAATCCGTATGGCACAATGACATGCGTGGTACCCCTTTACCTTGGGGCAACCCATCCTCATAGACAAGTGCCATGACTCCTAACACCGACACTCCTCCTCTCTGCCTTCTGACCGACATTCCCGACGGCAATGCCATCGAAGTCGAGGCCCTCGTCAACCATGAGGTGGAATCGCTCCTGGTCTACCGGCACGGCGATGAGGCGCACGCTTATTTCAACGTCTGCCCGCATGCCGGACGGCGGCTCGACTACGCGCCAGGCCGTTTCCTGGTCCGCAACGGGACGATTATCTGCGCAGCGCACGGGGCCACCTTCACGGCCGACAGCGGTGACTGCACGGCGGGGCCCTGCCGGGGCGACCGGCTGCGCGCCGTGCCGGTGGCCGTCCACGACGGCGTCGTGCGGCTGGCCTGAGGGGCCTGCTTATCGGTACATGAAGTTGATCGTGACCAGGGTCAGCGTCAGCACGATGATCGTCAGGGGCAGGCCGACACGAAGAAAATCCTTCGCGCGATAGCCGCCAGGACCGGCGACCATCATCAGTGCCGGATGGCCCGAGGGCAGCAGGAACGTGTTCGAGGACGATACGGCCACGATCAGCGCATAGGCCGAGGGGTTGCCGCCCGTGCTCACGGCCACGCTGATCGCGATCGGCACCATCATCACCGTGGCGCCCACGTTCGACATGACCTGCGAGAACATCAGCGTGAGCACGGCGATGGACAGCTGCAGCGTCCACTGCGGCGCGTGGCCGAGCACGGCAAGCACTTCCTGGGCGATCCACGAGGCGGTGCCGGTGGAATCCATCGACCAGCCGAGGGGGATCAGGCACGCGGTGACGAAGATGGTCTTCCAGTTGATCGCCTTATAGGCCTCGTCCATGTTCAGCACGCCGGTCAGCAGCATGCCGACGGCGCCGGTCATCATCGCCACGGACAGGTCGAGATGGGTGAACAGGGCCAGGCACTTCGCCAGCACGAAAAAGCCGACGGCCTGCCAGATCTTGCCGGGGCGCGCTTCTTCCTTGGGAATGTCGGTAACCACGACGAAGTCGCGATCTTCCTCGGCCAGCAGGAGGTCGCGCCATTTGCTGTGCAGGACCAGCGTGTCACCGGCGCGCAGGCTGACCGCGCGCACGTCTTCGCGGAAGACTTCGTCGCCACGGTTCACCGCGAGTACCGAGATACCGAAGCGCTTGCGCAGGCGTAGCTCACCCACGGTCTGCTTGATGAAGCGCGAGCTGGGCGGCACGACCGCCTCGGAAATACCGGCGCGCGTGGTGTTGAACTGCTCGCCTAGCTGGCGCATGCGCATGGACACGCGGCACAACTGGTTGTTGGCGAAGGCATTGATGGCATCGCGCGGAGCCAGCACGCCGAGTACCGTACCCACCCAGATCATCTGGTCGGATGGCGGTGCCACGCGGCTCTCGTTGCCGTTCTTGATCGCCAGGATCAGCGGGGCGCCGTGCAGCTGCTCCACCTCGCCGATGCTCATGCCGACCAGGGGGCTCTCCGCGGTGACCGTCAGCTCCGCGGTTTCACCGGCGATGCCATAGGTATCCGCGAAATAGCTTTCCGTGCGGCCCGGCGTCACCTTGAGTCGATCGTCTTCACGCTCGGGCAGCAGCTTGCGGGTGAACAGGTAGAAGAACAGCACGCCGACGACAGCCAGGACGAGACCCACGGGTGTCACGCTGAACAGGCCGAATTTGGGGATGGTGTGCGCACCCGGCGGCAGGTTGCTGTTCGCACTGGCGATCAGGTCGTTGAGGACGATCAGCGGCGAGTTGGCGATCAGCGTGGTGTTGGTCGCGGTGAGGATGCAGAACGCCATGGGCAGCAGCAGGCGCGACATCGGCACGCCGGTGCGGGCGGACAGGCGGCTGGTCACGGGAATCATCAGTGCCGCCAGTGCCTGGCTGGGGATCACGGCACTGAAGAGGCTGGTCACGCTGTTGACCACCACGCCCAGCCGCGATTCGACGCCGCGTGCCATGCGCATGACGAAAGCAGCGGTGAGGTTGAGCACGCCGGCGCGGTCGAGGCCAGCACCCATGATCATGATGGCGATGATGGCGATGACGGCGTTACCGGCAAAGCCGTTGAACACCTGATCGCCGGGGATCAGGCCGGTGAGGCCGATCACGACTACGACAAGCAGGGCCACCATATCGGCCCGGATCCACTCCAGAACAAGCATGAGCATGGTGAAGCCCACCAGGCCCAGCACGAGCATCATTTCGGGAGTGAGGGTAAGAGCCACTAGCCGGCTATCCGGTTCCGGTCGATTGGGACGTGCGGTGGCATGGTCTTGCCAGGCGGCGATTGATGCCGCAGGAGTATACGCGTTGGGGGTGGCTCCCGGCTGAAGCGGGCCGCATCGCAGCCCACTTCCCTGTGCTCGGCGACGTGCCTCAGCGGCTGAGGTTGCTCAGGGCGAGATCGAGGATCGAGTCGCCACGGCCGCTCATGACCGCTTTCAGCGCGTAGAGGCTGAAGCCCTTCACCTGCTCGGCGCTGATCTTCGGTGGCATGGACAGCTCCAGTCGATTGCTGACCACGTCAAGCAGGGCCGGGCCTTCGTGCGAAAGCACCTCCGCGACTGCCGAGGGCAGGTCGCTGGCGCGGGTGACCCGACGGCCGTGGATGCCCATGGCGTTGGCCATCGCCGCGAAGTCCGGGTTCTTCAGTTCGACGCCCGTTTCGAGCAGACCTGCCGCTTTCATCTCCAGCTCGACGAAGCCCAAAGTGCCGTTATTGAGCACGATCACCTTCACCGGCAACCCTTGCTGGGCGAGCGTGATGAAGTCGCCCATCAGCATGCTGAAGCCACCATCCCCGGAGAGCGAGATCACCTGGCGGCCCGGATGCGAGGCCTGGGCGCCGATCGCCTGGGGCATCGCGTTGGCCATCGATCCGTGCACGAAGGAGCCGAGCAGGCGGCGCTTGCCGTTCATTCGCAGGTAGCGCGCGGCCCACACCGTGGGCGTACCGACGTCGACGGTGAAGATCGCGTCCTCTTCGGCCAGCTCGCTGACCAGCCGGGTGAGTTGCTGCGGATGGATCAGGTCGTGACCCGGCTCGATCGCCGCGAGTTCGTCGAGATCCTCGCGGGCCCGCGTGTAGTGGGCGAGGCAGCGATCCAGGTGGCCGCGCACGCGTTTGGGTTCGATGCGCGGAAGCAGCGCACGAATCGTCTCGCCCACGTCGCCGACCACGCCGAGGTCGACCCGGCAGCGGCGGCCGATATTTCCAGGACGGAGGTCGACCTGGGCAATCTTCGCCTCTTCCGGATAGAACTGCCGGTAGGGGAAATCAGTGCCCAGCATCAGCAGGGTGTCGCAGTCTTCCATGGCGTAATAGCCGGAGCTGAAGCCGATCAGACCGGTCATGCCGACATCGAAGGGATTGTCGTACTCGACGTATTCCTTGCCGCCAAGCGCATGCACGATCGGCGATTTCAGCGCATCGGCCAGGGCGATGAGGTCGGCATGGGCACCGGCCGTACCGCGGCCACAGAGCAGGGTGATGCGCTTGCCCGCATTGAGCAGGGCGGCCAGCGCATCCAGTTCGCGTTCGGCAGGGATGACCTTGGGTTTCGGAGGCAGCAGGCCGGCCGCCGGCGTCGCCGCCTTCACCAGCGCCTTGCGCATCGCCACGTCGCCAGGAATCACCACCACGGCGACACCGCGCTGGCCCACCGCCGCGCGGATAGCGGAATCGAGCACGTGCGGCATCTGCGCCGGATCGGACACCATCTCGCAGTAGACGCTGCACTCGCGGAACAGCTCGGTCGGATGCGTTTCCTGGAAATAGCCGCTACCGATCTCGGCGCTGGGGATGTGTGCGGCGATGGCCAGGACCGGCGTGCGCGAACGATGGCAGTCGAACAGGCCGTTGATCAGGTGCAGGTTGCCGGGACCGCAGCTGCCCGCGCAGACCGCCAGTTCGCCGGTGAGCTGGGACTCGCCACCGGCGGCAAAGGCCGCGGCTTCTTCATTGCGCACGTGCACCCAGTCGATACGCTTGCGCTCGCGCAGGGCGTCGGTGATGGCATTGAGGCTGTCGCCGACCAGGCCGTAGATGCGGCGGACACCGGCTTCTTCGAGGGTTTCAGCGATCAGGTCGGCTACGCTGGCGATGGACATCGGGGGGACTCCGTAAGCACGAAGCCCCCTTTATGCCGACCGGACGGTCAAGGCGCCGTCGTCGTGCCCTGCCATTCGTACAGGTAATCCCAGACGCCGTGGCCCAGTCGGGTGCCGCGGCGCTCGAAATGGGTTTCGATGCGCCATGCCGGACGATCGGCGCTCACGCCGGGCCCGACGCGGTTATGCCAGCCCGGTGCGGCTTCCATGGTCTCGCGCATGTGCTCGGCATACGCCTCCCAGTCCGTGGCCAGGTGAAGCAGGCCGCCCGGCGCCATGCGCGAAGCGAGCCGTTCGATAAATGCGGGCTGGACCAGTCGGCGCTTGTTGTGGCGCTTCTTGTGCCACGGGTCCGGAAACCAAATGCGTACTTCGGACAGGCTGCCGGCGGGGATCTCGTGCTCGAGCACTTCGACGGCATCGTGCTTGTACAGCCGCACGTTGGTGGCCTCGCGTGCCGCCAGCGCGTTCATCAGGCGGCCGACGCCGGGGCTGTGGACTTCCACGCCGATGTAGTCGCGCGCGAGATCGTGCTCGCTGGCCCAGGCCAACGCTTCGCCGTTGCCGAAGCCGATCTCCAGGACGCGTGGCGCCTCGCGCTGGAAAACGGTGCCCAAGTCACGTTCGCTGCCGTGGTAATCCAGGCCGAAGCGGGACCAATGGTCGTCGAAGGCGCGCTGCTGCGCCGAGGTCATCCGGCCTTCGCGCAGCACGAAGCTGCGGATGCGGCGGAGGTAGGGCGCGTCGCCGGTGCTGGTGTCGTCGTTGTTCGTCATCTCAGCCGACCAGTCCGTCGACGGGGCTCGACGCCGAGGCGAAGCGCTTGCGCGGAATGCGGCCCGCGCGGAACGCGGCACGACCGGCTTCCACGGCGAGTTTCATCGCATGCGCCATCAGCACCGGATTCTTCGCTCCGGCGATAGCGGTATTCATCAGTACCCCGTCGCAACCGAGCTCCATCGCGATCGCGGCATCCGAGGCCGTGCCGACGCCGGCATCGACGATCACCGGGACCTTGGCGTTCTCGATGATCTCGAGCAGGTTGTAGCGGTTCTGGATGCCGAGGCCCGAGCCGATCGGCGCGGCCAGCGGCATGATCGCCGCGCAGCCGATCTCTTCCAGGCGACGGGCGAGGATCGGGTCGTCCGAGGTGTAGACCATGACGTCGAAGCCGTCGGCGACAAGCTTCTCGGCGGCGACCAGGGTCTGCACCACGTCGGGATAGAGCGTGCGCTCGTCGCCGAGGACTTCGAGCTTGACCAGGTTATGGCCGTCGAGCAGCTCGCGGGCGAGGCGGCAGGTGCGCACGGCATCGTCGGCGGTGTAGCAGCCGGCCGTGTTCGGCAGCAGGGTGAAACGATCCGGCGGCAGCGCGTCGAGCAGGTTCGGCTGGCTAGCATCCTGGCCGATGTTCACCCGGCGAATGGCCAGGGTGACGATCTGCGCGCCGGCGGCGTCCGTCGCCCGACGGGTCTCGTCGAAATCCTTGTACTTGCCCGTGCCGGTGAGCAGGCGCGAGTGGAACGTGCGTCCGGCGACGGTGAGCAGATCGTCGTCGGCGTGGGAGTAATGATTCATGCGGGGTCTTCCGTCGGTGGGCGCGGCTCAGCCGCCGCCAATAGCATGGACGATCTCGACCCGGTCGCCATCGGCGAGCAGCTGGGTCGCGTGCGCGCTGCGCGGCACGATCTCGAGGTTGATCTCCACCGCCACGCGCTTGCCGGCGTAACCGGCGGCATCGAGCAGGAACGACACGGACGTGCCGGGCGCGCAGTCACGCGCATCGCCATTGAGGGTGATATGCATCCGCCGATTGTAACGGGCGGCCGTGGCCGCCGCGAACTACGTGCCTAAGCGATCTGGCCTCAGCGGCCGCGCCCGTAGCCGTTGCCGTTGCCGCCGCGTAGCGGAACCCCGGTGCCTGGCTGGTTGCCCGTGCCCATGCCGGTACCCGGCTGCGAGCCGCGATTGGCGTTCGCGCCGGTGTTCACCGGAATCGGCTGGGGGTACTGGTTCCAGCCGTTGTTGCCGTTGTGGTACGGGTCGCGATCCTGTCTGGGCGGCGGAGCCGCTACGACGCGGGGTGTGCCGTTGGGTGGATTGGGCTTCTGGCCGACGCTGACCGAGTTGCCGGGCGGCTGGTAGCCGTTGCCGCCGTGGTTGTTGCCGTTGCCGGGGTAACCGCCATTGCCGGGGTAACCCCCGTTTCCCGGATAGCCCCCGTGATCGTGGTCATGACCGCGGCCGTAGCCATTGTTGCCGTTGCCTGGGTAGTTACCGTTGTTGGGGTAGTTGCCGTAGCCGCCCGAGTAGTAGCCGCCACTGTTGTAGTTGGCTGACTGGTCGCCATAGCCGCCGTTGCCATAACTACCGCGCTGGTTCTCGTAGCTGCCGCTCGAGACCTGGCCGTTGACGTAGAGCCGCGCGGGTTGGGGCAGGCTGCCCGTGCTCACGGTTTCCCGCCGCTCCGGCGTGGAGGGGCCCGAGATATAGCTGACGCCCGGCTTGGGCATGTCGGCCGTGGACACGGTACGGGACTGGGCCGAGGCCGCGCCGGCCGCCACAAGCGCGAGCCCGGCGACGACGGAAAGCGAGAGCATTCGATGCATGGCCCGGTCCTCGTAAGAATTCCCTGGCACGATTATGCGCCCGCCGCCGGGGCCGGGCGGTGTGGCTCCCTGGAGCGTTCAGCCGGGCGCTACCTTTCCCCGGATGGCGCCGACGTATTACCATCCCCTGCCGATGCGGGTGTAGCTCAATGGTAGAGCTGTAGCTTCCCAAGCTACTGACGAGGGTTCGATTCCCTTCACCCGCTCCATAACCTGCTGTAGCCCTTGGGGCACAACGGGTTCGGGCAATCAGCGATACCCGGAAACGGCCTTCGAATAGGTATCGTTTTGGGTATCGCCTCATGCCAAAGCCCCTCTTTCTCCATCGCCCCGCCGGACTCTACGTCCGCTTCCGTGTGCCTGCGGACCTCTTGGGCATCGTCGGCTCCCGCTTCCTCGTCCGCCCTCTGAAGATGGTCAAAGGTGACCACGCCCGGCTGGTTGCCGAGACCATGGCTGTGGCACTCTCGCAGGCGTTCGGCAGCCTACGGAAGGGGGAAGGCGTGGACCTCAAGAAAGCACTGGATGCTGCCCGCATCGCGGGTCGCCGGGACCTGACTCTGGGCGAAGTGTCGCTGCCCAATGGCGTGACATTCCGGAACGTGCAAATCGACACTCCCGCAGACCAACGGCAGTTCCGTGAGCTTGTCCGGGAGGCCACGCAGCCGGCCCCGGTTGCAGAAACATCACCCGTTCCGGTCGCTTCCGCGCCGAAGACCATCCCCAAGAAAGAGGGTCTCCTCTCACACCAGATTTCCGTGCATCTCGGAGACCTGGAGCGGGCCAAGCGCGAAAAGAAAACGGTTCTGGACAGCCGGCACACCCTAAGGCTGTTCGTGGGCATCGTCGGGGACAAGCAAGCGTCGGCATTGAATGCCGATGATTGCCGGCTGTTTTTTGATGAAGTGGCGTTTTGGCCGCGCAACGCGTCCAAGCAGGTCGAGAATGCCGGACTGTCGGTGCGGCAAATCATCGCAAAAGCCAAAACAGCGGGCGGCGAACCACCAGCAGCTCACACGTTGAGCAAACATCGCCAGCGCTTGTCGGTCTTCATCAATTTTCTGATGGACAACGACCATTTCCAAAAAAGTCCATTGAAGGGCATCGCCAAGGCATCCAAGTTCGACGCCGAAGACGATACGGGGCGTGCGTTCACCCAGCCCGAGCTCGACGCCATTTTTGAGCCGGTAGCGTTCGCCCAGTGGTCCGCGAAGTACCCGCACCGGTTCTGGGCGCCCTTGATTGGCTTGTTTTCAGGGGCTCGAATCACTGAGGTCTGCCAGCTCTACGTCGATGACATCGCCACTGAGCACGGCGTGCCGGGGTTTCACATCCGAAAAAGCAAGCCCGGCCAAAAGCTCAAGAACAAATCCTCATTGAGGTTCATCCCTATTGCTCAACCGCTTCTCGATGCAGGTTTCATGGCATTTGTTGAAGACATGAAAAGTGCCGAGCAGGAGCGATTGTTTCCGCATTTGCCCAATCACGATGGCAACGGATTCGGCCGGCAAATGAGCCGGCAGTTCTCGACGTACATCAAGGGCCGGGGTGTCAGTGACTCTGGCATGGGTTTTCATGCGTTCCGACACACGATGGCCACGCGGCTTGACCGGGCCGGCGTCGGTCACGGGACGATTGCCCGCATCACTGGGCATGGGCTGTCCGGCGGCGTGTTGCCCAAGTTCTACATTGATGCGCCGAGTCTGCCGGAGCGGGTGGCGGCATTGGCGAAGTTTGAGGCTAAGGTAATTTTGCCGAAATACGGGTCCGAGCAGCGAACCCAGTGGATGAGAATGAAATAGTCGGAAAGAACACTCGGTGTTCCACAGCTTGCGGCCAAAGATAAGAGTCGACGAGGGAATGATTGTCTCGCCCAATCGAAGGAATATTTGATTGCGGCAGGCAGTAAATATTTAACAGGAGGACAAGATGGCGCCGAAAAAGACGAAGAAGACGGAAGACATCCCTGAAGAAGAAAAGGCCATTGCGCCCAGGGCCCGTCTGCACAAGTTGACCATTCGCAACTTTCGCGCGATTGGCAAGAAGGCTGTGGAAATCGAGCTCGACGATATCGTTGTGTTGGTCGGACCAAACAACACAGGCAAAAGCTCCATCCTCCGCGCATATGAAGTAGCCATGGAGCATGGAGACCTAACCTTCGATGATTTCCCGGGTGGAACGCCTCCGGTCAACGGTGATGGGTATCGACCCGAAGCGCCCCACGGATCTAGTCCGTTGTAGCATCCCCCAGAGTTGCCGTCAGGAGGGAGTGAGCTATGCCAGAGACAGACGCCTTTCCGGAACATTGGTCGGAAACGAACGCCGACGAGTTTCTCAAGACGAAATCGCCCATGGAGGCTGCATTTGAAATCTCCATTCACCAGCTGACTACGTCGGCGTCCATCATGGAAAGCGAGCTGATCGCGCTGTGCGACGTGATGAACGCATGAGTCCAGGCCCTTTCGCTCCATTGCCCGGGATCGCAAACTAGTGCGATGGATTCGCATGTTTACGCCGTTCTCCTGAGATATTTCTGCAGCTAGACTTCGCGGAATCACGGAGAGATACAGCGATGTCCACATCACGCCGGAACGCTTTTTCAGGTCGCGCCAATACGGCCCTGCTTTCACTTCTGCTAGGTCTCGGTGCGCCGAATCTAAAGGCGCAAGATGCCCAGGAATCCACGCCGCCACCAAGCAACGATCAACTCGCCAGCGCGAAATGCATCTCCGGCATGGAGAAGTTCCTCCCGGGTGAATACTTCTACTGCCTGGCCACCCAGAGCTACGGCGAGAACAAACACCGCTACGCGGACAAGTTCTTCAAGGAAGCGGCGAGCTGGGCCAGCAAGCCTGCCCAGTACGTCCTCGGCGTCATGGCCTTGAACGGCGATCAGCAACCGGTGAATCGACCGCTCGCGCTGGCGTGGTTCGCGCTGGCATCGGAGCGACACACCGCGCGGTTCCAGGCGCCGTACGATGAGCTGAAGGCTCAGCTCAGTCCGGCGGAGCTGGCCAAGGCAGACGACTACCTCGCCTCCATGAAGAAAACCTACGGCGATGCCGTCGCCGCGCCGCGTGCGGAAGAGCGCTATCGCGACGGGACCCGTCGCCTGATCGGTGCCGCGGCGTCGGGCACGTATTGCATGGAAGGCCTTCGCGATCCGAGCAAGCTCGCCGGTAGCGGGAGCATGGATGCCGACACGGTCAGCGCCATGACCTCGTCCTGCGTACCCTCGCCGGTGGTCGTGAAGTACGTCGACAGCAAGGCGGGCGAGGTGTTCGAGGATTGGAGCGGGCATGTCACCGTGGGCGCCATCGATACGACGCCACCCTCCGCCAACGAGCCCGGTACCGCGGCGTCCGGCAGGCCATAGCGCCTGAGGGGCGCCGACGGCGATCGCAAAAGGTTGGGAAAAGGCTCGCAGGCGATCATTGTGTGTTCAACCGCCCCTCGAGCCCGCACCCCCTCATGCACCTCCTCCTGTTGGAAGACGACGCCGAACTGGGCGAAGCGATCAAGCACGCGCTTGAACAGCAGTCCTACGCGGTGACCTGGCTCTCCGATGGCCGCCATGCGGCAGCGGCACTGGCCGACGGGGCGGTGGACCTGGTGCTGCTCGACCTGGGCCTGCCGGGCAAGGACGGCCTGGAGGTGCTGCTGGAGGCCCGTCGCGCAGGGGTGAAGACGCCCATCCTCGTGATGACCGCTCGCGACGCACCCGAGGCCCGCATCAAGGGACTGGATCTCGGCGCCGACGACTATCTGGTCAAACCCTTCCACCTCGGCGAGTTGGCCGCACGCATCCGTTCCCTGACCCGACGGGCCCAGGGCCTGGTCGACAACCGCGTGGAAGTGGGCGGGCTGGTGCTCGATCTGGCCACGACCGATGTCGTCTTTCGTGGCGAGCGCATTTCCCTCACCCGCCGCGAATTCGCCGTGTTGCGGATCCTGATGGAGCGCGCGGGACGTATCGTCCGGCGGGAATCCCTCGAAGGCTCGGTCTACGGTTTCGACACCGTGGTCGATCGCAACGCCATCGAGGTGCAGGTGCACTGGTTGCGTCGCAAGCTGAGCGCCGAAGTGATCCATACGGTACGTGGCATCGGCTACATGATGCCGAGGGAGCCCCGGTGACATCCGGCAGCCTGCGCACGCGCATCACCTGGCTGATCATCCTTGTCCAGGTGGTCGTGCTCATCCCGCTGGGGACGATCAGCTACCAGCGCGAGCTGAGCGAGATGAATCACCTGCTCGACGGCAGGCTCGCGCAGGCGGGTCGAACCCTGGGTACGCTCATCGCCTACGGTCAGGGCGACTACGCGACGCAGGATCCGACGCGCACGCTGGAGCTGGCCACCGAGGCGCAGCGAGGCACGGTGGTGGTGTCGGTCCATGCCAAGAACTACGAGCCCGAAGTCGGTTTCCAGGCCTATGACCCTCACGGCAAGCTGATTGCGGCTACCGCCAACCTCGCCGATCTTCCGCCGCCCGATCCGAACGAACGTGGCTTCAGCAACAGGGAGCATGACGGCGCGCGCTGGCGCCTGTTCACGCTGACCAATCGCTTCAACCTCACGATTCGTATCGGCGAGCGCGCGGATAACCGCACCGATATCACCAACGGACTCATGCTGGAGCATGGACTGCCCCTGGTGATCGGCTTGCCGCTGCTCGCCTTTCTGGCCGGGCTGGCCGTGAGACGGGGGCTCAAGCCGGTGGACACGCTTACCCGTATTCTGGCGCGACGCGAGCCTGGCAGCCGCAAGCTCATTGCCGTCGACGGATCGCCAGACGAGATCAAGCCACTGATCGTTACCCTGAATCAGCAGCTCGCCCGACTGGAGGACGCCCTCGAGCGCGAGCAACGCTTCGCGGGCGACGTCGCCCATGAACTGCGCACGCCGCTCGCCGCGACCATGATCCACATGGAAAGCGCACTCATCACCGACGATCCGGTGGAGATTCAATACACGGTGCGTAACGCGCGCCGTAGTCTGGCGCGCCTCGCTCGCCGGATCGAACAGATCCTGGCCATCGCGCGCCTGGAAGCGGGTGCGGCCTCGCAGCACCGCGTTCCGCTCGATCTGGTCACCCTCGCTACCGAGGTGGTGGAGGAACTGGCCGCCGGGATCGCCGAGAAGGAGATCGAGCTCAGCCTCAATCACGACGACGCTGAGTTGGTCGTGTCCGGTCACGAGGTAGCCCTGACCGCGATGTTCCGCAACCTGGTCGAGAATGCGCTGCGGCACACGCCCGAACGAAGCCATGTCGACATCACGCTCGGCCGCGATAAGGGTCGGGCCCTGATCACCGTCTCCGACGACGGGCCCGGTATTCCCGCCGAACGCCGCGAGGCGGCTTTTCAGCGTTTTCACCGCGGCTCGGAAGGCGAAGGGACAGGGTTCGGCCTCGGCCTGAGTATCGTCCAGCGTGCCGTCGAGCTGCACGATGGCTGGATCACCTTGCTCGAAGCACCGTCCGGAAAAGGACTGGTCGTCCATATTTCCATCGCCGCCGCACCGGCCGTCGACAGGCCGACGAACCGCTGACAAAAGATTTCCAAAAGCATCGGCAAGGAAACTGACTCGCGGCACTCCTGCCAGGCCGGATTCCATCCATACCGCCGATGATTCGTAACGCATCACGCCACGTGACCGGTGTCAGCCCATGCTGGCGCTAGTCCGCATCGCACTGGCGCGGCCATACACCTTCATCGTGCTGGCCCTGCTGATCCTCATCGCCGGGCCGCTTGCCGCGTTGCGGACACCTACCGACATTTTCCCGAACATCGGCATTCCGGTGATCAGCGTGGTCTGGACGTACAACGGCCTGCCACCCGATCAGATGTCGGGACGAGTGATCTACTACTACGAGCGACAGCTCACTACCTCGGTCAACGATATCGAGCACATCGAGTCGCAGTCGTTGCCCGGCGTCGGCATCGTGAAGATCTTCTTTCAGCCCGGCGTGGATATCCGCACTGCGACGGCCCAGGTCACGTCCATCTCGCAGACCGTGGTCAAGCAGATGCCACCCGGCATCACGCCGCCGCTGATCCTCAACTACAACGCATCCACCGTGCCCGTGCTGCAAATGGCGTTGTCCAGCCCCGTGTTGTCGGAAGCGACCATCCGCGATATCGCGCAGAACTTCATGCGGCCGACGCTGATCTCCGTGCCCGGGGTGGCCATTCCGACGCCGTACGGCGGCAAGCAGAAGCAGGTGACCCTGGACCTCAATCCGCAGGCCTTGGCTGCGAAAGGGCTGTCTGCGCAGGATGTGGGCAACGCACTGGCCGCGCAAAACCAGATCATCCCTGTGGGTACGGCGAAAATCGGCACGTTCGAATACCACGTCCAGCTTAACAACAGTCCCTCGGCCATCGACGAGTTGAACGAGTTGCCGATCAAGACCGTCAACGGGGCAACCATCATCATCGGTGACGTCGCCCACGTTCGTGACGGTGCGCCGCCGCAGAACAATATCGTCCGCGTCGACGGCAAGCGCGCGGTACTCATGCCTGCGTTGAAGAATGGCAATGCATCCACACTCGACGTGGTCGCAGGCATCAAGAAGTTACTTCCCCTCATCGCGGAGACGCAGCCGGCCTCGCTGAAGATGAGTCTGCTCAGCGATCAGTCCATCTTCGTAAAGTCCGCCGTGACCTCGGTGGCGCGGGAGGGTGTGATCGCCGCGGTGCTTACCTCGGTGATGATCCTGCTGTTCCTGGGTAGCTGGCGCTCCACCGTCATCATTGCGGTATCCATTCCGTTATCGATCCTCTCCGCGATCACCCTGCTGTCGTTGTTCGGGCAGACGCTGAACGTCATGACGCTCGGAGGGCTCGCCCTGGCGGTAGGCATCCTCGTGGACGACGCCACGGTGACCATCGAGAACATCAACTGGCATCTGGAGCAAGGTAAAGGGGTGATCGCCGCGATCATGGACGGCGCCAAACAGATCGTGACGCCGGCCTTCGTATCGCTGCTTTGCATCTGCATCGTGTTCATACCGATGTTCATGCTCGACGGCATCGCCGGTTTCCTGTTCCGCCCGATGGCGCTCGCGGTGATCTTCGCCATGGTCTCGTCGTTCATCCTGTCGCGCACGCTGGTCCCCACGCTTGCCATGTTCCTGCTCAAACCACATCGCGTCGAAGCCGGTGCGGGGGCGCATCCGGAGGACAGTTACATCAATCACCACGAGGGCGACCAGCATCGTCCTGTCCCTCGTCACCGGCTCGTCGTCGGCCTGCTGGCGTTTCAGGCGGGCTTCGAGCACCGCTTCACTCTCGTTCGCGATGGCTACTACGGCATGCTCGCCATTGCCATGGATCATCGTCGGCGGTTCGTCGTGGGTTTCATGGGCTTTGTCCTGCTGTCCTTCGTTCTCGTTCCCGCGCTGGGTCGCGACTTCTTTCCGGCCGTCGACTCGGATGCGATATCCCTGCATGTGCGCGCGCCGATGGGTACGCGCGTGGAGGAGACGGCGGCGTCGTTCGATCATATCGAGCAGGCGATTCGCCAGGTCATTCCACCCGACCAACTGGAGACCGTCATCGACAACATCGGCTTGCCGATGAGCGGCGTGAACCTCGTTTACAGCAGCAGCGGCACCATCGGTTCGCAAGATGGCGATATCCAGATCGTGCTGAAGGATGGGCACCGGCCAGCAGCCGGCTTCATCAAGCGACTTCGCGAGACGCTTCCGCGTCAGTTCGCCGGCACGCAATTCGCGTTCCTTCCGGCGGACATGACCAGCCAGATCCTCAACTTCGGCTCGCCCTCGCCGCTGGATGTCTCCATTGCGGGACGGGACAGGGCAGGGAATGAAGCCTACGCCGAGAAGATCATGAAGGAACTGCGCAGGGTGGACGGCATCGTCGATGTACGCCTCCAGCAGAGCTCCAGCTATCCACAGCTCAACGTGAAAGTGGATCGTGTGCGGGCGGATAGCCTGGGCATCACCGAGCGCGACGTCACCAACAGCATGGTGGCCTCGCTGGCGGGCAGCTCACAGGTGTCGCCGGCGTTCTGGCTCAATCCCCGCAACGGCGTGTCATACGCCATTGTCGCCGCGACGCCTCAGTACCTGATGGACTCCATGGCCGATCTCAGGGCGCTTCCGGTCACGGCTTCCGGCAACGGGGCGACACAGATTCTGGGCGGCGTGGCCAGCTTCACGCGTGGCCCGAGCGACGCGGTTGTTTCGCACTACAACATCATGCCGGCCTACGACATCTACGCGTCCATCCAGGGACGTGACCTCGGTGGCGTCGCCAGTGACGTGCAGGCTGTGCTGGCGCGCTTCGCGTCGCAGCGGCCGAAGGGATCCCTGGTGAGCCTGCATGGTCAGGTCGGGACGATGAACCAGGCTTTCAGCGGGCTCTTGCTTGGCCTCATTGGCGCCATCCTGCTGATCTACCTGCTGATCGTGGTGAATTTCCAGTCGTGGGTGGATCCGTTCGTCATCATCACCGCACTGCCTGCCGCACTGGCCGGTATCGTCTGGCTGTTGTTCCTCACGCACACCAGCCTGTCGGTGCCGGCACTTACCGGCGCGATCATGTGCATGGGCGTGGCAACGGCGAATGCGATTCTCGTCGTGAGCTTTTGTCGCGAGCGCCTCGCCGAGCACGGCGACCCGGTCAAGGCGGCGCTCGAGGCGGGCTTTACGCGGTTCCGCCCGGTGTGCATGACGGCGCTGGCGATGATCATCGGCATGTTGCCGATGGCACTCAGCCAGGAACAGAACTCGCCGCTCGGCCGTGCCGTGATCGGTGGCCTGATGTTCGCGACCTTCGCCACCTTGCTCCTCGTGCCGGTCATCTTCGCCATTGTCCATGGTCGGACGGTGGCCGTTCCGTCCAGACAGAACCTCATCGGGGAACAGCCTCATGTCGCATGATCCCACCGTCGCCCTGTCGAGGCGGCCGCCGCGCGTTCGCCTGTGGCTCGCCATCGGCCTGGCGCTTGCCGTGACCGGCGTCGTTGCCGGCCTGTCACTGCGTGCCGTGGAGTCGCATGACCTCAGCACGTGGACGCGGGCCCAGTTGACCCCGAGTGTGCAGGTGATCTCCGCATCGGCCATGGGCGATACGCAGGCACTGACCCTGCCAGGTCACCTTGATGCGTGGATCGCCACGCCCATCCATGCCCGCGTCGCGGGTTACCTGAAGGCGTGGCACGCGGATATCGGCCAGAAGGTGGTCGCGGGCCAGTTGCTGGCCACCATCGAGACGCCGGAACTCGATCAGCAGCTGGAGCAGGCGAAGGCCGAACTCGCACGTGCCCAGGCGGGCGTACGCCTGGCCGAGACCACGGCAAAACGCTGGAAGAACCTGCTCGAGTCCCATTCGGTGTCCCATCAGGAAGCGGACGAAAAGGCCAGCGAGGCGGAGACGGCGGCAGCCAACCAGTTGGCGGCGCGAGCCGACGTGGATCGCCTCGCCGCCCTCGAGTCGTTCAAGCGGATTGTCGCCCCGTTCGACGGCACGGTGACCGCTCGCAACACCGATATCGGCGACCTGATCACCGCGAACACGAGCGGAGGCGAACCTCTTTTCGCCGTTGCCGACACGCACCGGATGCGACTGTATACGCAGGTTCCGCAGGGCTACGCCTCATCGATTCTGCCCGGCATGAAAGTGAAACTGCTGGTGCTGGGCCACGGTGGTGAAACCGTGGAAGGCAGGCTGATAGGCACGTCACAGGCGATCAACCGGACCTCGGGCACGCTGCTGGCCCAGTTCGAGGTGGAGAACCCGAAGCAGGATCTGCTGCCGGGTGATTTCGCCGAAGTGCAGCTGACCACGCATGCCGCCGCCAATACGGTAACGGTGCCGGCGACGACGCTGCTTTTTCGCGCCGCTGGGCCGCAGGTGGCCGTCCTGGGCAAGGACGATAAAGTCATCCTTCGCGATGTGCACATCGCGATGGACCTGGGGGACAAGCTCGAGATCGATCGGGGCCTTCAGCCACGCGACCGGATCATCGATCACCCCACCGATTCGTTGAGCCAGGGTGACGACGTCCGGCTCGCGTTGCCGACGGACGGAGGGCATCGACGTGCCAAGGATGCTTGAGTCGGTGCTGCGTCTGTGCCCTGTGGCCGCGTTGCTGATGGTCGGCGGATGTTCGCTCGCGCCGGCCTACGTGAGGCCGCCGGCCGGCAAGCTTCCCGAGACGTACAAAACCGCGGCGTATCCGCCGGGGTGGACCCAGGCGCAGCCCGACGACGCGAACGCACGGAGGCCTTGGTGGCAGGTCTATGGCGACCCGGTGCTGGACGGACTCGAAGACAGGCTCAACACCGGGAATGCGGACATCGGTGTCGCGCAGGCGCGACGCGACGCGTCGCTGGCCTATCTGCAGGAGCTCGGCTCGCAACAGGCGCCCCAGGCCGGCGTCGACGCGAGCCCCACGAACGATCGTCAGTCGGACAACCGCCCTCTACGCGGATCCGGTCAGCCAGATGAATACGACACGCGCACGATCGGGTTCCGCGCCGGCTACGACCTCGATCTTTGGGGGCGTATTCGCAACGAAGTGGCGCAGGGAAAGGGGCGTAGCGATGCGGCCGAGTCCGACCTCGCGAACGCGCGGCTCAGCCTACAGGCGCAGCTGGCGGATCTCTACATCCGCCTTCGCGGCGAGGATGTCGAGCGAAGGATTCTCGACGATTCCCTGGTCGCCTTCGGCCAGGGCCGGACGATGACGCAGGACCGGATGGACGGCGGCGTCTCCTCGGGACTCGATCTTGCGCGGGCCAATGCGTTGTATGCCGATGCGCAGGCCCAGGCAACCGAACTGGGCGTGCAGCGGGCGCTCACCGAGAACGCCATGGCTGTGCTGATCGGCGAGCCGGCATCGACGTTCTCGCTTCCGGCGAAGGACGTAACGCTCACCGTGCCGGCCATTCCCGTGGGCGTGCCTTCTACCTTGCTGGAACGTCGGCCCGACATCGCGGCCGCCGAGCGCCGCGCGTTTGCAGCCAACGCAGGCATCGGCGTGGCCCGCGCGGCCTTCTATCCGACCGTGAGTCTCGGCGCCGCCTTGGGTTGGCAGGATGTCGGCCATGGGGCTCTGCTCGCCGCTGGGAATCAGTTCTGGAGCCTCGGACCGTCAGTGTCGCTGAATTTCCTCGACGGCGGTCTGCGTCGAGGACGTGAGGCCGAGGCAAAGGCGGAGTTCGCCGCCGCTTCGGCGCATTACCGCGGCGTGGTGCTGAATGCCTTCCGGCAGGTGGAAGACAACCTGTTGCTGTTGCGCGCGCTGGGTCGCGAAGGCGAACAGGAGAACGCGGCCGCGGCTGCGGCAAGACAGTCACAGTCGCTGGCGACCAACCGCTACAACGAAGGGGTTGTCAGCTATCTCGAAGTGGTCACGGCGCAGGCGACCGCCTTGAAGGCGGAACGCACGGCAGAACGCGTCCGCACCCGCCAGCTACAGGCCAGCGTCGACCTGATCCGCGCACTGGGCGGTGGTTGGAACGATCGCTGATCGTCAGGTCCGGATGGGCGAGTCGCCATCCCTTTTCATATCCCTAGGAGAAATCGCAGGATGTCACGCCTCTACCGGAAGCTTGGGTACGCCCTGGCTGCTATCGCCATCACCGGCTTGTCGGTGGGTTGCACCGTCATGACGGAAACCAAAACGGTCGAAACCTCCGATACGTACCAGCTCTGGTCGGCCCGAATGGATCGGATGCCGTTCCTGTTCCACTTGCCCGATGGTCAGCTCGAAGCCTTCGACGATCGCGGTCATGCCTGGAGTGAGGCAGCAAGTCAGGTTGAGGCGAGTGATGCCGATCGTGTGGAGGTCTACGTCGGCAGCTTCTCGGGGTTGCCGACGTCGTTGTGCGAGGGCAAGACGGAGCTGTCGTCGACGTCCGCGACGGCGCCGACGGCCAACGTCGTGTCGGCCCTGTGCGACCGTTCACGAACGGTCGTTTCTTTCAGCGACCAGGCCAGGTCGAGGGTTCTTACGGCGAGAACGACCTACATTGCCCGCACCCGGCATCTGCTCCTGAACGGGATCTGGAAGAGCGTGGCGCAGGAGCCGGACCCGAGGCCGTACTAAACCCGAGGCCGTACTCAATAAACCCGAGGCCGTACTCATGCCCGACATGCCGAGGCAACGATTTGCACGGCGGGCGGCACTACCTGTTTTGGGCTGTGACCACCAAGCGCACCATGGAAACGGCACGAACGAACTACCGCAACATCCAGGGCCTGCGTGCCATCGCGGCCCTGATGGTCCTGACCAGCCACCTGTTCTGGGACATGCCGCCGATGCGCACGCATTGGGCGAAGCCATGGTTCGCGGCGGTCGGACCATCCGGCGTCGATATCTTCTTCGTCATTTCGGGCTTCATCATCTACCACGTGACCCGGCGCTCGGCGGCGCGGGCGGCGGTGGCCGGGCGGGGCAGGGCGCTCTACGAATTCGCGATGAAGCGCGTCATCCGAATCTACCCGCTGTACTGGATCGTGTTCGGCGCGGCGAGCGTGATGATGATCTGGTTGCCGCCGGCCAGCTCCTTCGTGAAGAAGCCGCAGGTCGAGCTGTTCTTCCTGATCAACGGGATTCCGAATTTCCGGGTGCAGGCAGCGTGGACGCTGACGTTCGAGATCTATTTCTACGCGGTCACCGCGCTGAGCCTCGCGGTGTTCCCTTCGCGGGTCCACGTGGGATGGCTGGTCTGGTTTGCCGTGATCGGGATCGTTGCCTTTCTCGCCACTGTGTTCGGTCTGGGCATCCCCCTGGATTACGTCTTCGCACCCCTTGTTCTCGAGTTTCTCCTGGGCATCGGGGTCGGCATGCTGATCGAGCGCGGTGAACACCGTTTCCGCGCCGTCGCGATCGGGATCGGTCTCGTGTGGTTACTTCTCGGGACGCTTCCACTCCAGGCGGACGGTGGACGGGCCGCGCTGTCCTATCTCTTGCGTCTGGGCTGCTGGGGGCTGCCGGCTGCCCTCATCGTCTACGGCACGGCGGCGTTCGAGTCAGGCGGCGAGCGCCGCGTCATGCCCGCCACACTGCAGTACCTGGGTAACGCCTCCTTCTCGATCTATCTCTGGCACGGGGTGATCTTCATCGGGGTTGCCGCGGTGTTCGATCGTCTGGGCTGGGTGGGTCTGGTCAATCGTTCCCTGCTGGCCGTTGCCATGGGTCTGGTCGGTCTCGGTGTGGGGCTGATCAGCTATCACGTGCTCGAGAGGCCCTTGCTGCGAGTACTCGGTCGACGGTTCCTCGATCACGGCGTCGCCTCGCACTCGTTGGATCCCGCCTTGCCCGCTCCAGGCCACTGACGAAACCCTGACATGACACCGGCGACCATGGCGTTTTCACGACAAAGCCGGGAACGCCATGTCCGAGACCATTTTCGAAGCCCTGCGCGAAAGTCACGCCATCCAGCGCTCCCTGATGCGCAAGCTGATGCGCTCGGATCCCGGCGAACACCGCGTGGAGCTGTTCACCGCGCTACGCATCGAGCTGGCCGCGCACGAGGCGGCCGAAGAGCGCTTCCTCTACGTACCCATGCTGATGGACGACCGCGGCCTGCATCCGTCGCGAGATGCCCTGGCCGACCACCACAAGATGGATGACCTGGTGGAGGAGCTGCAGACGGTGAACCATGCCGGGCGCAAGTGGACGGCCAACCTCAGCAAGCTCTCGGAGGAGCTGCACGAGCATCTTCGCGAGGAAGAGCGCAGCTTCTTCCAGCTCGGTGGCAAAATTCTCACCGATCGGCAGAAAACCGGGCTGGCGAAGAAGTACCGGAAGGAGTACATCGCCATGCACAAGAAGCTTGCCAGCGAATAGCTCCGACCAAGCGATCGGCACGGCGGCGCGGTACTCTTGTCCCCAACGTCCCGTTTGTACCGAGGAATTGCCGTGTCCGACCGCAAGAACGTTGCCTGCTGGCTCACCGACATGGATGGCGTGCTCGTCCATGAAAACAAGGCACTCCCGGGTGCGCCCGAGCTGATTCGCCAATGGCGGGACCAGGGGACTCCCTTCCTCGTACTGACCAACAACTCGATCTTTACCCCGCGCGACCTGAGCGCGCGCCTGCGCACCTCGGGGCTGGACGTGCCCGAAGAGCAGCTCTGGACCTCGGCGCTGGCCACGGCCACCTTCCTGAAGGATCAGTCACCCGGCGGCTCGGCGTTCGTCATGGGCGAGGCGGGCCTCACCACGGCAATCCACGAGGCCGGTTTCATCATGACCGACACCGCCCCCGACTATGTCGTGCTGGGCGAAACGCGGACCTATTCGTTCGCCGCGATCACCAAGGCGATCCGGCTCATCGGCAATGGCGCACGTTTCATCTGCACCAATCCGGATGCGACCAGCCCGAGTGCCGAAGGTCCGCTGCCTGCCACCGGTGCCGTGGCGGCACTGATCACCCGCTGCACCGGTCGCGAACCGTACGTGATCGGCAAGCCCAACCCGATGATGTTCCGCTCAGCGATGAACAAGCTCGGTGCGCACTCGCATAACACCGGCATGATCGGCGACCGTATGGACACCGACGTCGTCGCGGGCATCGAGGCGGGCCTGCATACGGTGCTGGTGCTCAGTGGTATCGCTACGCGGGCGGATGTGGAGGCGTATCCCTTCCGTCCCGCCGAAATCCTCGATTCCGTCGCGAACCTGCTCGAGGGCTGATACGACCATGAGTGCGACCCTGGATAGTGCGGACCGCCGCACGCTCGACCGTGGCGATGTGAAAACCCTGCTCCTGTCGGCCCTTGGCGGTGCGCTGGAGTTCTACGATTTCGTGATCTTCGTCTACTTCGCGAAGACGATCGGGCACCTGTTCTTTCCGCCCGGCACGGCAGTCTGGCTGGCGACGCTGCAGACGTTCGGCATCTTCGCGGTGGCTTACCTCGCCCGGCCGCTCGGCGGCATCGTCATGGCGCACTTCGGCGATCGCATCGGCCGCAAACGGATGTTCACCTTCAGCGTGTTCCTGATGGCGGTGCCGACGCTTCTCATCGGCGTCCTGCCGACTTACGCGACGCTGGGTGTTTTCGCCCCCATCCTGCTCACGCTGCTTCGCGTGGTGCAGGGACTGGCCATCGGCGGTGAAGTGCCGGGTGCCTGGGTGTTCGTGGCCGAGCACGTGCCGCAGCGGCGCGTGGGGCTTGCCGTGGCCAGCCTTTCCGCCGGTCTCACCGCAGGCATCCTCATGGGTTCGCTGCTGGCGGCATGGCTCAACGCCAGCCTGTCCGAAGCCGACATGCTCGATCACGGCTGGCGCATTGCCTTCATCCTCGGTGGAGCGTTCGGTTTCATCGCGGTTTACTTGCGTCGCTGGTTGAGCGAGACGCCCGTGTTTGCGCGCATGCGTGAGCGCAAGGAACTCGCCGAGGAGCTGCCCGCGCTGGTCGTCGTTCGCGACCATCTTCCGGGTGTCCTGCTATCGATGGCGGTGACCTGGGTGCTTACCGCCGCGATCGTCGTGGTCATCCTGACGACGCCGACGGTCATGCAGACGAGGTTTCATGTCGAGCCGGCGCGCGCCTTTACCGGTGGGAGCATCGCGGCATTCACCCTGTGCCTGGGCTGCATCGGAGGCGGTCTCCTGGTCGACTGGATGGGTACTGCCCGCGCCATGCTGCTGTCCTCGGTCGGCCTGACGCTCAGCACCTATGCGCTGTACATCGATCTTCAGTCCGGCGGTGTCCACCTGTTTCCGCTCTATGCGCTCGCGGGTGTCTTTGCCGGGGTGGCGGGCATCGTCCCGGCGGTGCTGGTGGCCTCGTTTCCACCGGCGATTCGCTTCTCCGGGATCTCCGTGTCCTATAACGTCGCCTATGCCATCGCGGGCGCAGCCACGCCTGTCCTGGTCGGCTATCTCGCGACGACGGCTGGCGGCCTGGGGCCGGCGCACTACGTCGCCCTGGTGTCGCTGGTTGGCGTTGGGGCGTCGATCTACATGATGGTGAGCGGGCGGGGTTCCCTTCGCCGCTGAGGGAGTCCGGAGGCCCTGGTCTGTTCACGTCGATTTCATGGGCGTGACAGGCCCAGGGACCCCTGCCATCGTGCCGGTTGAAACCCGGCACCAGCTTCGGCATGCTTTTGCATCCGGACCGTTCCCCCGGTCCACAGCCGTCCCCCTACCTTCGCACCAGACCCATGACTGATGTCATCACCCTAGGCTGGCGCGAACGGCTTGCACTTCCGTCGCTCGGCATCCCTGTCCTCAAGGCCAAGCTCGATACGGGCGCGCGCTCGTCGTCGCTGCACGTCGAATGGCTCGAGGCTGACGAGCGCGCGGATGGCACCTGGCTGCGCTTCCAGGTGCGTACGACCCGCCGGGGCGGCATATCGGCGCCATGCGAGGCCAGGGCCATCGGCCAGCGTACCGTGACAGACTCTGGTGGCCACGCGACCACGCGCTGGTTCATCCAGACCGAGATCGAGCTGGCCGGGCAGTCGTTCCTCGCCGAAGTGAACCTGACCGACCGGCGGCACATGCTCTTTCCCCTTTTGCTCGGCCGGACGGCGCTGATCGGGCGCTTCCAGGTCGATCCCTCGCTTTCCTATTCACAGACAGCGCGCCGCGCCGTCCGGGAACCCACATGAAGATCGCCATCCTGTCGCGTAACGCGCGGCTGTATTCCACGCAGCGACTGGTGGAGGCGGCGCGCAAGCGCAAGCACACCGTGCGTGTGATCGATCCGCTGCGCTGCTACATGAGCATCGCGCCGCAAATGTTTGCGATCCACTTCAAGGGCAAGCCGCTCGGGCCCATCGACTGCGTGATTCCGCGCATCGGTGCCTCCAGCACCTTCTACGGCACGGCCGTGCTTCGCCAGCTGGAGTTGATGGGGGTGTTCACGCCCAACCCGTCCGATGCCGTCCTGCGCGCCAGGGACAAGCTGCGCAGCCTGCAGATGCTGGCCGTGAAGGGCGTGGACATGCCACTCACTGCCTTCGGCGACAACCCCGACGACACCTCCGACCTGCTCGCGATGCTGGGCGACCCGCCGCACATCATCAAGTTGAATGAGGGCACCCAGGGTGCCGGCGTGGTACTTGCCGAGAAGCGCTCGGCCTCGCAGAGCGTGATCGAGGCCTTCCGCGGCCTCTACGCCAACTTCCTCGTCCAGGAGTTCATCCGCGAGGCCAACGGCAGCGACCTGCGCTGTTTCGTGGTCGGCGACCAGGTCGTGGCGGCCATGCAGCGCTCCTCGGCGCCGGGCGAGTTCCGCGCCAACCTGCACCGGGGCGGTTCGGCCGCTTCGGTCGAGCTCTCCGACGACGAGCGCCGGGTGGCCATCCAGGCCGCCTCGGCCCTGGGCCTGGAAGTGGCCGGCGTGGACCTCCTGCGGTCGTCCCGAGGCCCCCTGTTACTGGAAGTGAATGCCTCGCCGGGCCTGGAGGGGATCGAAGGCAGCACCGGTGTGGACGTCGCCGACGCCATCATCGCCCACTGCGAAAGCCGGCTTGCCGCGCGACCCGTGCTCGCCAAGGCTCGCCGCCCAAGGGCCCCGAAGGGATTAACAGCGATTTAAACGGGCCTCGCCTATAAAGGTGGCACTGTGATTCCGCGACGCGGGGTGACGGTATCGGGGCAGTAGTTCTTTCGGCCCGGGCGGTTTTCCGTCCGGGCCTCTCTTTTACTGCTGTCCGCTTCACGGATTCGGCGTTAAGCTTCCGGTCGCAATACTGATAAGACTCACCCGCGACCGCACAATGGAGTGCCGAATGCGCGTTCTGGTCATCGAAGACAACACCGACATCGCGACGAACATCGGGGATTACCTCGAGGATCGCGGCCATGTGGTCGATTTCGCCGGCGACGGCGTTACCGGGCTACACCTGGCTGTCGTACACGATTTCGACGTCATCGTGCTCGACCTGACCCTACCGGGTATGGACGGGCTGGATGTCGCGAAGAAACTCCGCCACGAGGCGCACAAGCAGACGCCGGTGCTGATGCTCACGGCGCGCGACTCGCTGGAACACAAGCTCACCGGCTTCGAGTCCGGCGCCGACGACTACATGACCAAACCTTTCGCCTTGCAGGAACTGGCGGCGCGGCTGGAAGTGCTGGCGCGTCGCGGCAAGGGTCCGCAGAGCCGTGTGCTCAAGGTGGGCGGGCTGACCTACAACCTCGATACGCTCACCGTGAGCCGCGAGGGCAAGTCCATCCAGCTCAACCCGATCGGCCTGAAGCTGTTGCAGGCGCTGATGGAGGCCAGCCCGTCCGTGGTGACGCGGCAGGATCTCGAACAGCGCGTGTGGGGCGAGGAGCTGCCGGATTCGGACTCCTTGCGCGTACACATCCACGGGCTGCGTGCGGCCATCGACAAACCTTTCGAGAAGCTGCTGATTCACACGCGTCACGGCATCGGATATCGCATGGTCGATCCGGATGCGGTCCAGACGTAAGCTTCGTTTTCGCCTGATAGTCACCTTTACGCTGTTCGGCTTCAGCCTGAGCGCTCTTTTCGCATACGCGGCGATCAACATCCGTGAACGCGTCGAAGAGCAGCTGATCAATTCGGCCATGCAGGACGAGGTCGATTCGATCAACGAGAAGGTGCTCGCCAATCCCAATCAGGCGCCGCCCATCGAGATTGTGAAGGGCGCGACCTTCAGCGACCGGACGATCTACAAGGCGCCGCTCACGTGGCAGCCGCTCGACACCGGCGTGCACGATATCTACGAGACGGGCAAGGATGGCCGTGCCCACCATTACAAGGTGGCGGTGCGACGGAAGGGCGGCATCATCAACTTCCTCCAGTTCGACGTCTCGCGCGACGAACTGGGCAAACGCCAGCTGATCACCAGCGTCATCGCGGCCGTGTTCCTGTTCGGGCTGTTCTCGCTCGTGCTCGGCGTCTGGCTGTCCTCGCGCGTGCTGCGTCCCGTGACCGACCTCGCACGCCGCCTGCGCGACTTCCGCCGCGTCGGCAAAGCCGAGGCACTCGCTCCCCACTTTGCCGACGATGAAGTCGGCGAACTCGCTGTGGCGCTGGACGAATACGCGATGCGACTGACCTCGGTGGTCGAGCGCGATCGTGAATTCAATTCCGACGTGAGTCACGAACTGCGCACGCCGCTGGCGGTGATCGCCAGCACGACGGAACTGCTGCAGGGTTCGCCCGACCTGACCGACAAGGTGCGCGAGCGACTCAAGCGCATCGAGCGCGCCTCGCGCCAGGCGACCGAGCTGATCGAAGCCCTGCTGTTGTTGTCCCGCGCGGAGCGTCGCGGCCCCACGCGTGGCGAAACCACCGACGTGGCCAAGGTCGCTTCGGACGTGATCGAAAGCCAGCGCCCGCAGATGGGTGGCAAGCCGATCGAGATCGAACTGATCTCCGATGGCACGGTAACGGTCAATGCACCTGCATCGGTGCTTTCGGTTGCCCTTACCAACCTCATCGGCAACGCGATCAAGTACACGATGGAAGGCAAGGTCACCGTGCGCGTGCTCGACGGCCGCGTGGACGTGATCGATACAGGTCCGGGTATCAAGCCGGAGGATGCCGAGAAGCTGTTCCAGCGCGGCATTCGCGGCGAGAGCGCTACCGGCGGTGGTGCCGGACTCGGCCTTGCGATCGTGCGTCGCCTGTGCGAACTCTACGACTGGGATGTCTCCCTGCGGCCGCGTGCCGACATGGCTGGCGCGATTTCCACGATCGACTTCCGTTGATCGAAGGACGGCCATCCAGCCGTCCTGTCACATAAGCTGTCACTAAGCTGCCATTTTCCTGCACGACTATCCGAGGCTTCCACGGCGCGTGATGGACAGCCTCAGGGGAGGTGTGTCGCGACGCGTCCGCGAGTGTAAGGATGCAGCCCCTTGTTCAAGCAGACCGTTCTGGCCATCGCCCTCGGCATGGCCCTTTCTTCCGTCGCCTACGCGAATGACATCGCTACCAGTCCGATCGTCCCGCCCGACCTGTCCTCCGGCACCACCAAGCACGACAAGGTGCAGGATCTCGACGCGGTTTCCGTGATCGGTACCGGTGAAACGCGTCAGGTTCAGCGCCTGCGTCCGTCGGACCAGAAGGCCTTGCCGCCAGGAACGAGTCTTCAGAAGGTTCTCAACACGCTGCCGGGTGTCAACGCGCAGTCGGTCGATGCACTGGGCACCAACGAACAATCGATGACGCTCAGCCTGCGCGGCTTCAGCGGCACGCGTCTGGGCTACACGCTCGACGGCATGCCACTGGGCGACAGCGCATACAACAACTACAACGGTCTTTCGATCAACCGCGCGCTGATCTCCGAAAACTTCGCCGGTGCGGAGCTTTCCGAAGGCATCGGCAACCTGGGTACCCCGTCCACCAGCAACCTCGGTGGCACCATCGCCTACACCTCGAACGACCCGTCGAAGACGATGGGTGGTCGCGTCTCGCAGACGCTCGGTAGCGATGCCAACCGCCGCACGTACGCGCGCTTCGATACGGGCGAGTACAACGGCTTTTCGATGTACCTGTCCGGCGCCAAGACCACGTCCGATCTGTGGAACGATCAGACGGCTTACAACGGCTCGACCACGAAGCAGTTCAACGGCAAGGCCGTGTGGGATCTCGACTGGGCGCGCTTCACCGGTTTTGCGGACACCTCACGCACGTCACAGGCGGACTACTTCTACCTGTCGAAGAGTGAACTGGCGCGCGGCCTCGGATGGGACTGGGGTGGCTCCGCGCCTAACTGGCAGAAAGCGATCGGCAAGGCGTATTGCAACGCCGGCACGCTCAATACGAAGTTGTGCGACAAGAGCGGCGCGGACACCGATGCGGACGGCGCTTTCACCGCCGGCCAGATCCTGCGCAACGACGATCTCTACTATCTCGCCGGCGATTTCTTCCCGAGCGACTCGGTCACGATCCACGCGCAGGTCTATCACCACGAAGACGCGGGCGAAGGCCATAACTGGAACAGTGGCACGTATTCGTACCCGGGTACCCCGCAACAGCTGCCGATCATCTTCCGGAACACGCTGTACACGATCAATCGCTCGGGCGCGATCCTCTCCGCAGGTTGGGATATCGCCAACCAGCACATCGAAGGCGGCGTCTGGTACGAGCACAATGTGTCTACGGCATCGCGGTACAGCAGCTACGTCACCGGCCCGCGCGATCTCAGCGGTCCGATCGACGCGACGCCGGATCTCGGTGTGTTCGACCAGCGCACGGTTTGGAATACGCGCCAAGCCTTCCTTCAGGACACGCTGCGCTTCCTCGACGATACGCTGACGATCGACGTAGGGGTGAAGAGCCCGCACGTCACGTCGCGTGCGCAGGCACTGCCTGGCGACGCGGTGAAGCCGATTCCCGCCAATTCGAACAACCAGTTCGCCACAGGCTCGCTCAGCGCGAGCAAGGCGTTGCTGCCGCAGTTCGGTGCGCGCTACAAGCTCGCCGAAGGTCAGGAAGTTTTCACCAGCTTCTCCAAGAACATCGCCATGTTCCAGGGTGGGTTCAAGCTGGGGCCGCAGGCTGTCGCGCAGTCGATCTGGAACACACAGGGTGACCTCAAGCCCGAGAAATCGCGCAGCCTCGAAGCCGGCTACCGCATCGAGACGGACCAGGTGGCCGCCTCCGTGGCGGCGTACAACGTGCGTTTCGACAATCGTCTGCTGCAGTACAACCCCTGCGACTCGCGCCAGCCGGTCGGTCCCAGCTGCGGTAACCGCTTCTACAACGTCGGTGGCGTCAACAGCCACGGTGTCGAACTGACCTTCGTCTGGCAGCCGACCAGTCACCTGCGCTGGTACAACTCCGCCTCGTTCAATCGCTCGACCTACGCGAGCGATTACGTCCAGGCCGGCGTCGTGCAGCACACCAGCGGCAAGATCCAGACCGATACGCCGACCAAGCTGTTCGCGACGCAGATCGACTGGACGCAGGGTCCGTGGTTCGCCTCGCTGCGCGGCAAGTACACCGGCAAGCGTTATTACACGTACACGAACGACCAGGGCTTCGGTGGATTCACGACGTGGGACGTGTCGGGCGGTTATGACTTCGGCGCACTGTCGATCGCGAAGGATGTGCGTCTTTCGGTGAACGTGACCAACCTCACCGACAAGCGCTACGCCAGCAACTTCGATTCCAGCGCATTCGTTCCGAGCGATCCGGCCGGTACGGCGTACGTCTTTCACGCCTCGGCACCGCTGCAGGTCTTCGGCACGCTGGACGTGCGCTTCTGATGGGCCGCCGCATCGTCGGTCTGGGCTTGACGCTACTCCTTGGCGGCGCTTCGGCGCAGACCGTCGATGTTCGCGTGGCGGATATCGCCACCGCTCCGCTGCCGCGTTCCGTGGATCTCGGCGGCAAGACGTACGTCGATCACGGCTTGGTGGCCGCGGGCTCCTTGCCCGCGGGGACGATCGACTTCCTTGGCGACACCCTGGGGTCGTTTTCGTCGCTGATGATCGAGCCGGGTAGCTGGAAGCGGGAAGGGGATACGTATACGGGTGTCCTGTGGACCTTGCCCGATCGCGGACGCAACGATCCCGAGCACAATGTGTTCTTCGATTACCGGGGGCGGTTGCACCGTTTTCGGTTCAGCATGAACGTGGCCTCGGCGCAATCTTCTTTCGCCGCTGAAGCGGCTCCCACAGGGGGCATGGTGTCGCTTGTGGTGGATGGTGGGCGCGAGCTGCGTGATTTCGACGGGAGGCCGTTTACCGGTGCGGAGCCCGCGCAGGGGGTGCGCAAGGAGCGTGGCATCGTGCTGCCTTCGCCGGCGAGTGGGATCGGTGCGGGCAAGGTGTCGCTGGATGCGGAGTCGTTGCAGTTCACCCGTGACGGTGGCTTCTATGTAGGCGACGAATACGCGGCCAACGTGTATCGCTTCGATGCGAAGGGCAGGCTCACGGGTACCGTCGTACCGCCGAAGGCCGTTCGTCCGCTGGATGCCGCGGGCAAGCCGGACTTCACCTCACTGAGGCCTCCGGCCACCGGTCGGCGCAACAACCAGGGTGTCGAAGGCATGGCGTTGTCGCCGGACGGCACGCGTCTGTTCGTGGCGTTGCAGAGTGCGCTGATCCAGGACACCGCGCCCGGCGATGCATCCGGACGGGTGCTTACCCGTGTGCTGGTGTATGACGTGAGTCGCGACGCCGCGCCGAAACGACCTGTCGGTCACTACGTGGTTCGTCTGCCGGCTTATAACGATCTGGGCAATGGCGTCGCGCCGAACAAGACGGCCGCGCAAAGCGAGATCCGCGTCCTCGATAACCACACCTTCCTGATGCTGGCGCGTGATGGCAATGGCCTTGGCGCGGACGGCGGCAAACCCTTCGTCTACAAAAGCGTGTTGCTGGTCGATATCGACCGAGCAAGCAACCTGGCGGGAACCGTTTACGAAACATCGACCACGTCGGTACTGGGAAGCGATGGACGGCTGCGTAGCGATATCCACGCCGCCGCGTGGAAGCCGCTGGTGAATCTCCTGGACCCGACCGACCTTGCGCGATTCGGTCTTGGTCTCGACGCCGACGGAAAGGGCACGACCCCGTTGTCGGAGAAGTGGGAGGCCATGGATCTCGTTCCCGTGCTCGATCCGGAGCGCCCTGACGACTGGTTCCTCTTGGTCGGCAACGACAACGACTTCATCGCGAAGCACTGCGTCATGGATGGCCAGAACTGCGATTCCACCATCGACAACGATAACCGCATCCTCGTGTACCGGCTGACTTTGCCGGGCATGCGTTCCACCGCCGCCTCCAACCATCGATAAAGGGTTATGCGCATGATGAAACGTACGGTTCTTTCGCTACTATCGGCGACGCTCATGCTGGGTTCGGTCGCCAGTCACGCCAACTCACCGGCCTACGTCGACAGCAAGGAATACAAGGTGCTGGTCGACCCGACGCGCTTTGCCAGCAATCCGTCGAGCGCTGCCGCCACCTTGCTGACGAATCTCTCGGCGCGTCTGTCGACCCTGGGTTTCGATAAGACGATCACCGGCAACTTCGCCGCCGGCGATCGCGACACGCTGGCTTATTACGATACGCCGGGCACCTGTCCGTTGAACAAGCGCGGTTACTCGGTGCGCACGCGTGCGGGCGACGATACGGATATCCAGTTCAAGTTCCGTCACGCCGACGAAGAGCTGTCGTACTGGACGGACGTCTCGGGTGCGGGCAAGAACAAGGAAACCAAGCTCGAGACTGACGTGACGCCGGGTAACCTGGTGCTCGCGCATTCGACCAAGCAGGATGCGACCACCACGCCGACCACGGTCGCGGCACTGATCAAGCTGTTTCCGGGGGCATCCGCGCTGTCCGATGTGTCGACATCGTCGTTGTCGAAGGTCGCGGGTGTGACAGTGACCCAACAGGAGTACGACGGTCCGGTGTCCGACATCGGTGAGTCGGTGGCGGAGTTCACACTGACCCTGTGGTACATCGATGGCGCGGCCACGCCGGCGCTGGCCGAACTGTCGTTCCGCGTCGACGCGGATGCGGATAAGTACTTCACCACGCCCGTGCTCACGCGCTCGCAGACGTTGAATACGGCGATCGGCTCGATCGGCAATGGCTGGAATATCGCCAATGACGGCGGGAAGACGAGCTGGCTTTATGCCTATCGGTCGTCTTCGTATCCGAGTGGGTTTTGTAACTAAGCAGCGTTAAGAGCATCGCCGCTGAAGCGGCTCCCACAGAAGCACGGGTTCTCCCTGTGGGAGCCGCTTCGTGTGGGAGCCGATTCATCGGCGATTGCTTCAAGGACTCAGAGTGCTTCGAGCCAGCCCCAGCGGTCGGCGGTCTTGCCACTGAACAGGCCGAAGTACAGCTCCTGCAGGCGACGGGTGATCGTGCCGCCCTTGCCGTTGCCGATCTGCTTGCCGTCGACCGCACGGATCGGGGTCACTTCCGCCGCGGTGCCGCACATCAGGATCTCGTCGGCGAGGTACAGGTACTCACGCGGCAGGTCACGCTCGACTACCTCGATGCCGTCCTCGCGGGCGAGGGTCATCAGGGTGTGCCGGGTGATGCCGGTGAGGATCGACGCGCTGGCCGGCGGGGTGTGCAGCACGCCGTCGAAGACCAGGAACAGGTTCTCGCCGGCGCCTTCGCTGAGCAGGCCGGTCGAGGCCAGGGCGATGCCTTCGCCGAAGCCGAGGCGACGCGCTTCACGCGCAATCAGCTGACCGGAAAGGTAGTTGCCGCCGGCCTTGGCGCCGGCCGGAATCGTGTTCGGCGCGAAGCGCTGCCAGCTCGACACGCAGGCGTCGATACCGTTTTCCAGTGCCTCGGGACCGAGGTAGGGGCCCATCGGCCACGTGGCGACGGCCACGTCGGTGGGGCATTCCGCGGAGAGGCCGAAGCCACCCAGGCCGCGGAAGGCGACGGGGCGCAGGTAGGCTGCCTTGAGGTCGTTCTTCTTGACCACGTCGCGGCAGGCCGCGGCGAGTTCGTCGATCGAGTACGGGATCTCGATGTCGTAGATCTTGGCCGACATGTACAGGCGCTTGAGGTGGTCGGTGAGGCGGAAGATGGCCGCGCCGTCAGGCGTCTCATAGCTGCGGATACCCTCGAACACCGAGGATCCGTAGTGCAGCGCATGTGCCATCACGTGGACGGTGGCATCGCGCCAGGGCTTGATCTGCCCGTTCTGCCAGATCCAATCGGGGTAGTTCTGCATGGGTACGCTCTCCTGGGGACCGCCCATGATAACGCGCAGTACGGCCCCTGCCATGGCGCAACGCGTCAGGCCGGCGGGCGGAGCCAGAGACAGCCCGAGTCACGCACCACGCTGAAGTGGGCGCGCCGGGTCGCGGCGTCGTTCCCGGGGCGGGCGGTGACGGCGTCGAGCCCCCCGGCTTCGTTGCCCTCCACCGCCAGCAGGGACTGGTGGACCAGCTCGTTCATGTTCCGGATGTTCTCGATCGCGCCGCCGCTGCCGTAGCCGCTCCAGAGGATCAGCCCGCCGATGCGGTTGGCGTCGCGGTTGGCGAAGGCCTGGGCGATGCCCTCGCGAAGCCCGGCCACGTCCTTCGCACACAGGAGCCCGGTGTTAGGACCAGTGGGCGTATCGACGGCCGTGGAGCTCGCGGCGGCCGGCGCGGGCGGCATGATCGACGTGGCGCCAATGCTGGTGCACTGCTGATCGGAGAACACGGGGCGGCCGTCCGTGCCGATGCAACGGTGGATCGTCGTCTGCGCGGCGGCAGGGACGGCGATCAGGAGCAGGAGCAGGAGCAGGGCGAGGGCGCGATACACGGTGGCGGCACGAGTGGGGGCGGTGCGCCATCATCCGCGTACGCGCTTCAGCGGAGAGTGACGGCGCGCACGTTTAGCGCGCCGCGAGACGCTCCAGCACGTTGATCGTGGCCTTGGCCCGATTGATCGTATAGAAGTGCAGGCCGGGCGCGCCGCCGTCGAGCAGGCGCTGGCAGAGTTCGGCCACCACCTCGGCGCCGAGGTCGCGTACGGCGGCCGCATCGTCGCCGTGTGCCTGCATGCGCTTGACGATCCAGCGGGGGATCTCCGCGCCGCACTGCTCCGAGAAGCGGCGCAACTGGCTGAAGTTCGCGATCGGCATGATGCCGGGCACGATCGGGATGTTCACGCCGAGCCGGGTCACGTCGTCGACGAAGCGGAAATACGCATCCGGATTGAAGAAGTACTGGGTGATCGCACCGTCGGCGCCGGCGTCGACCTTGGCCTTGAAGTGGCGCAGGTCGACCAGCGCGTTCTCGGCCTGCGGATGGGTTTCTGGATACGCGGCGACTTCGATATGGAAATGGTTGCCGCTGTGCTCGCGGATGAAGCTGACCAGCTCCGCCGCGTAGCGGAAGTCACCCGGCGAAGCCATGCCCGAGGGCAGGTCGCCGCGCAGGGCGACGATGCGCCGGCACTCGGTGGCCTTGTAGAGGTCGAGCAGGGCGGCGATCTCGGCCCGCGTGCCGCCCATGCAGGAAAGATGCGGCGCGACCGACAGGCCGTGGTCGGCACGCAACCGTTTCACCGTTTCGTCGGTGTAGCTCAGTGTCGAGCCGCCAGCGCCGAAGGTGACCGAGACATAGTCCGGCGCGTGTTTCTTCAACCGGCCGACGGTGGCGTCGAGCTGGGCACGCTGCTCGTCGGTCTTGGGCGGGAAGAACTCGAAACTGATAGCGGGCATGGGCACGGTTCCCGGAGCGATGTCCGGAGTATATATCTTTCCATCGAGATGGAAAGATGGCCAAATCGATAACCCTTGCGACCTGCCCGATGAAGCCCTGAGTATCGGGTCTCCCGACTTGCCGAACGGACTTCACATGCTCATTGTTCTGGCCGCCGTGGCGCTCGCCGAGCGAGGAAAAGGGATCATGGTCGAACGATCCTCCTGGGGAAGGGTGAAGCCCTGGCGCCGCAACCAGCCTCCGGCGTTACTCCCCTCGCCCGCGACTTATCCAGCCAACGACGAGTGACAACGTCGCCGCGACGAATGGCGGCACGGCGTGCGCGTATTCGCCACGAATGACGACGGTCGCGAGTGCGGCACACATGACGGTGCCACCAAGCAACGCACCTGACAGGCGAGTCGGTTTCCAGGAAAGAAGAAGGGCGGTGGTGAGTTCCATCGTTCCGGTGAAGAAATGGAACCAGGGCGGATAACCCCATTTCAGGTATTCCTCGTAGATCGATCCCGGAGCGACGATGTTGCTCAGGGAACCGGCGACGAAGAAAGCCGCAAGCGCGAAGGGCAGGGCGTCGCGCCACGAAATGTTAGGCATGGATCCGGGTGACCCTTTGAGCCGATGCGAAGACGTCGCGAGCGGACGTCGTGGCCGGCACGTGCTCCGTACCCGCGACCCCGAGGTCCATCCCTCCCGCATTGACGGCCCCGTACATGGTTTCCGCAGGGCCAGACTTACCCTTCGGGATGCCGAACTGCTCGAATGTATCCGGCCAGTCGGCGCGCGGGACGGCAACGGCCTTCACGTCGCGCTTCATCACTTCGCTCAGCTGCGCCGCCACATCATCTGCGCTCACCATGGAGCCGAGTTCGATGGTCCTATGGCCCCGCCACGCCGGCCCGCTGAGAAGCGATGCGATCTCGGCGCCGATGTCGTCGGTCGCAACCATGGTCGATTTCCGATGCGTCGGATCGTTGAAGACGGGCAACGCGCCACCTTGGGCGACGTGCAAGCCGTAAAGGAAGTTTTCAAAGAATCCGCCGGCTCGCGCAAAGGCAATCGGCAGGGTCAGCTCGCGAAAAGCCTGTTCCATAAGCGACAAGGCCGTGATCAGGCCCATCCCGCTGGTTCGGTCCGCGCCCATCGACGACAGCGCGACGACCCGCGGCACCGGCGCCTTGCTGAGCGCCTGGACATACGTCGCGATGACACCCTTGGCTTCCCTGAAATCCGGCGAGGGGGCCCAGATGGGAGGCAGCATGACAAACGCCCCGTCGACGCCCCTGAGTGCCCGCTCGATGGAGGCTGCATCGTTCCAGTCCCCGTCCACCAACTCGACGCCCTGGTCGACCCAGCTTGCTGCCTTCGCACGGTCGCGAACCAGCGCGCGCACCTTCCTGCCTTGTGCGAGCAAGTGACTTGCCGCTGCACCGCCCACTTTTCCCGTGATTCCCATGACCAAGAACATGTGTGTTCGCCTCGAGTGGTTTGACGATCCACGGTAGCCCGTGCGCTATTATTCGAATATGGGGCTCATTCGGAACGGGTCGTGTAGATGAACTTAACAATCGCCCGAACCCATCTGGACGGGATGGTCACGTTCCTGACGGTGGCGGAGTACCGAGGCTTTCGGGCCGCAGCGAGGCATCTGGGCATCACACCTTCGGCGGTCAGCCAAGCCATACGTGGTCTGGAAGAAAGGATTGGCGCACCGCTCTTCTCCCGTACGACACGAAGCGTCAGGCTGACCGAAGCGGGCGAACGGCTGCTTGCCCATGCACGTCCGGCAGTCGACATGCTCACCGCAGGATTGGACGCCGCGAGCGGCCTGGGTGGCGAGATTACGGGTCGCCTGCGCATCAATATGCCCAGGCCCATCGTGCCGTTGCTGGTGAATCGCTTGCTGCCGGGCTTTCTCGACGCTCACCCCAATGTTGAACTCGAACTCGTCGGCGACGACCGCCCCATTGATATCGTCGAAGAAGGATTCGACGCGGGAATACGACTGGGAAACTTCATCCAGATCGACATGGTCGCAATGTGGCTAACGCCACCGGAGCGCTTCGTTGTCGTCGGCTCCCCTGCGTTCTTCAGGGAGCACGGCCGGCCGGCATCCCCGTACGATTTGCAGAACTTCCGTTGCATCCTGCTTCGTCAATCCGTGCGAGCTCTCGATCATTGGCAATTTGTCGTCGATGGTAAGCGCATCACAGTGGGTGTAGCCGGGCCTCTCGTGATCAACGATGTCGACGGCTGCGTTCGCTCAGCGCTGAGAGGTGTCGGACTCTTCCAGCTGCCGCACTCGATTGTGATGTCGCATCTTGAACGTGGCGATCTGCAGACCGTGCTCGAGCCTTATTATGAAGAGGTTCCCGGTCTCTCTCTTTACTATCCGAGTCGAAGTCAGTCACTGCCGAAGCTTCGCGCATTTGTCGATTTCGCCACCCGGCAAATGCGACGACCCTTCAGGCCGGACGATTACTTGCCGACGACCGCGCCGTAGGGTGCGGGCCGTACAGACGTGTCCTCGCGAAAGCGGGACAGGCATCGAGAAAAAGCCTCGCCAACGAAAAAGGCGCCCCCGAAGGGGCGCCTTTCCGGTATCACGATGACGCGATCGATCAGTAGCGGTAGTGGTCCGGCTTGTACGGGCCTTCGACCGGCACGCCGATGTAGTCGGCCTGGTCCTTGGTCAGCACGGTCAGCTTCACGCCGATCTGTGCCAGGTGCAGGCGGGCGACTTCTTCGTCGAGCTTCTTCGGCAGGCGGTAGACCGTCTTCTCGTACTTGTCCTTGTTGGCCCACAGGTCGAGCTGCGCAAGAGTCTGGTTGGAGAAGCTGTTCGACATGACGAAGCTCGGGTGGCCATGGGCGCAACCGAGGTTCACCAGGCGGCCTTCGGCCAGCATGTAGATGGCGTTGCCCTTGGCGAAGGTGTAACGGTCGACCTGCGGCTTGATCGTCTCGCGGGTGACGTCCTTGGCGCCGTTGAGGCGATCCATCTGGATCTCGTTGTCGAAGTGGCCGATGTTGCAGACCAGGGCGTTGTTCTTCATCGCCGCCATGTGCTCGAGCGTGATGATGTCCTTGTTGCCCGTGGTGGTGACGTAGATGTCGCCGAGGCCGAGGGTCTCTTCGATCGTGGTGACCTGGAAGCCTTCCATCGCGGCCTGCAGGGCGTTGATCGGATCGATTTCGGTGACGATCACGCGGGCGCCGAAGCCCTTGAGCGAATGCGCGCAACCCTTGCCCACGTCGCCGTAACCGCAGACGACGGCAACCTTGCCGGCGACCATGAGATCGGTCGCGCGCTTGATGCCGTCGGCCAGCGACTCACGGCAACCGTAGAGGTTGTCGAACTTGCTCTTGGTCACCGAGTCGTTGACGTTGATGGCCGGGACCAGCAGCTTGCCGGCTTCGGCGAGCTGGTAAAGGCGATGCACACCGGTGGTGGTCTCTTCGGAGACACCGCGCCATTCGGCGGCGACCTTCTTGAACCAGCCCGGACGGGCGGCGGCGGTGCGCTTGACCAGGTCCTTGATGACCTGCTCTTCGTGGTTGCCGCTGGGCGTGTTGACCCAGTCGCTGCCGTCTTCGAGTTCGACACCCTTGTGGATGAACAGGGTGGCGTCGCCACCGTCGTCGACGATCAGCTGCGGGCCGAGTTCGCCCGGGTGGGTCAGCATGTCGAGCGTGCAGTCCCAATACTCTTCCAGCGACTCGCCCTTCCAGGCGAACACCGGCAGTTCGCCCTCGGCGAGCGCCGCGGCGACGTCGTCCTGGGTCGAGAAGATGTTGCACGACGCCCAGCGGACCGAGGCGCCCAGCTCACGCAGGGTTTCGGCGAGGACGGCGGTTTCCTTGGTCACATGCAGCGAGCCGGAGAGGCGCACGCCCTGGAGCGGCTTCTCTTTGGCGTAGCGGGCGCGGATCTGCATCAGGCCCGGCATTTCTTCTTCGGCCATGCGGATGCGGCGGCGACCGAGGGCGGCCTGCGTGATATCGCGGACCTTGAAGTCCTGGAAAGCGGTGTCTTTGGTGACGGCGTTCATGGGGCGTAGCTCCGATTGGTTACGGGGGCGCCGTTGTACAGGAGGCCGCGCCGAGCCTGGCCTATGGGAGACCCCATGGTCGCAGCGCCCCTCGGCGGGCAAAACGGTCTCCCATTGTATCGCGGAATCCGGATGCAGGGATGAACACATCTTTTTCGGTACTCTCAGGGTTCCGACCACGACCAGAGAGCCTGATGGAAGTCGCACGCGATCCCGAATTCCTGCCCCACGACGGCCCCTTGCGCGAAGACGTGCGCCGTCTTGGCACCCTGGTCGGCCAGATGCTCGCCGAGCAGGGCGGCCAGGCCTTCTACGAGCGCGTCGAGCACGTGCGGACGACCGCGATCCACCGCCGGCGCAGTGGCGCGGCCGTGGACGCCCTGGCCGCGCCGCTCACCGGCCTGGAGGCTGCTGATGCCGAATCCCTGGCGCGCGCCTTCGCCACGTATTTCCAGGCGGTGAATACCGCCGAACGCGTCCACCGCATTCGTCGTCGCCGCGATTACCAGCGGGAAGGCGGGGCAGCCCAGCCCGAATCGCTCGCCGCGGTGCTCGGTCGCCTCAAGAAGGACGGGGTCGGTCGCGACGAACTCACGGCGCTGCTCGGCCGTCTCGATGTCGAGCCCGTGTTCACCGCGCATCCGACCGAGGCCGTGCGTCGTTCGCTGCTGGAGAAAGAGCAGGAGATCGTGCGTGCCCTGGTCGACGAGTTCGACCCGACGCGTACGCCGCAGGAGCTGCGCGACGACGACGCGCGCATCCTCATGGCGCTGTCCGCCGGCTGGCAGACCGCGGAGGCCTCGCCGGTGCGGCCGAGCGTGCAGGACGAGTTCGATCACGTCGGCTTCTACATCGCGCGACCGATCTACCGCGTGCTGCCGGCACTGTACGAGGCCCTCGAGCAGGCGCTTGCTGAAACCTACGGCGAAGGCATCACGATTCCGCGGCTGTTGCGGTTCGCGACCTGGGTCGGCGGTGACATGGACGGCAATCCCAACGTCAACGCGGAGACCATTGCGGCGACGCTGGGCGCGCAACGCTCGCTGGTTCTGGAACGTTATCTCGAGGACGTCGCGGAGCTGGGCCGATTGCTCAGCCAGACCGACGATCGGGTGGCGCTCGATGACCGGCTCGTTCGCCGGCTGGAGCGCTATCGCGAGGAACTTCCCGAAGCCGCGGCGGCCATTCGTCCGCGTCACGCCGATATGCCGTATCGCAGCTTCCTGAAATTCGTCGCCGCGCGGCTGGAGGCGACGTTGCAGGAGAAGCCGGCGGCTTACGCCGCGGCCGACGAATTCATTGACGACATCGCGCTGGTCGATACCAGCCTCGTCACCCATGGCGGCAAGCATGCCGGCGCCTATGCCGTCGGTCGCCTGCTTTGGCGTGCACGCACGTTCGGCTTCCATCTGGCCCGGCTGGACGTTCGCCAGGATGCGCGCGTGCATGACGAGGCCCTGTCCGCCTTGCTCGATGACGCGGAATTCGCGAACCACGACACGGCCGCGCGGGTGAAGGCACTACGCCCTTACGCCGCCGGAGAACGGAGTTTCGTCGCCGGTGACGATCACGAGGCCGCGACGATGCTGCGCGAGGTGTTCGCCACGCTGGCCGATTCGCGCACGCGCTACGGCCAGGAAGCCACGGGCCTCTACATCATCAGCATGGCCGAAAGCGCGGCCGACGTGCTCGCCGTGCTGGCGCTGGCCCGTCGCGGTGGCCTGGTCGAAGACGGCCGCGTGCCACTCGATGTCGCCCCGCTGTTCGAGACGATCGACGATCTCGCCGGCGGCGCCGAGACCTTGCAGGCACTGCTGGACGATCCCGTCTACCGCGAGCATCTGAAGGCCCGGGGCGATCGCCAGTGGGTGATGCTCGGCTATTCCGACAGCGGCAAGGACGGCGGCACGCTGGCGTCGAAGTGGAGCCTGCAGCGTGCCCAGGTCGACCTGCTCGAGGTGGCATCGAAGGCCGGCATCCGCGTCGCCTTTTTCCACGGTCGCGGTGGTTCAGCCAGCCGCGGCGGCTCGCGCATCACCCCGGCCCTCATGGCCTCGCCCCGTGGTTCCGTGGGCGGCGTGCTACGCGTGACCGAGCAGGGTGAAGTGATTCATCGCAAGTACGGCATTCGCGCTCTGGCCGTGCGTAACCTCGAGCAGACGCTTGGTGCGGTGATGCGTGCCTCGCTGCGCCCGCGCGAGGTCGACGTGCGCGAGCCGGCGTGGAAGGACACGATGGCCCGGCTTTCCGCGGAGAGTCGCACGGCGTACCGCGCGTTCGTCGACACCGAAGGCTTCGTCGATTATTTCCGTGGCGCCACGCCCATCGATGTCATCGAGCGCATGACGCTCGGTTCGCGTCCGGCACGTCGCCGCAGCATGAAAGGCGTGGAAGACCTCCGCGCGATTCCCTGGGTTTTTTCCTGGACGCAGTGCCGTGCCGTACTCACCGGCTGGTACGGGCTGGGCAGCGCGCTCGACGTCGTCGCGAAGGATTGCGGCGAGGAGCGCCTCGTGGAGATGGCGCGTGACTGGCCCTTCGTCTCGACCATGCTGGACGATGTGGAAATGGTCCTGGCGAAGGCCGATATCGACATCGCCGAAGCGTTCTCGAAGCTTGCGGGCCCGCTCCACGAGCGCTTCTTCCCGATGATCCGCGCCGAGTTCGAACGGACGGTGGCCTGGGTGCTCAAGCTGAAGGGCGCCGATGAACTGCTGGCCGGCGACCCTCGCCTGGCGACGTCGATCCGTCTGCGCAATCCGTACGTGGATCCGATGAGCCTGCTCCAGGTCGACCTGCTCAAGCGCTGGCGGGCGACGGACGGCAAGGACGACGCCTTGCTCAGCGCCCTGGTGGCCTGCGTCAACGGCGTATCGCAGGGCCTGCAGAACACGGGCTGAGCTATTTGCCATACAAAAGGTGAGGCGGCGCTGCATGCGCCGTCTCATCGGGCAAAGAGAATGCGCGCCAACGCCTAAAGTCTGCCGCCGCTCTGCCGAAAACGCCGGTGTAGGGGCACCCGCAAGCGGTGCCCGATGACCTGGCACAAGGCTCCGTATGAACAGCATTTTCCATCGCGCCGCAACGCGCAGCATGAGCGTGGGCGCGCGGCTTACCCTGCTCGTGGTCGGCATCGTGGCCCTTGGCGTCGCGGTACTGACCATCGTGGTGACCACCATGGTCTCGCGGGAGCTGGAGACGCGAGCCCGTGACGATCTCGAGCGAGGCAACCGGGCCATCATCGCCACGGTGAACACCTTCAGCGGCGCCTTGCTCGCCGAGTCGGATCGCTTCCTCAGCCTGTTCGAGAGCTATTACCCCGGCAGCTTCTCGGTGGACGACAAGCACCGCGTGATGATGGGTGGGCACACCGTTCCCACCCTGTTGCACGACGGCAAGGCGATCAATGGCGATTTCGCCCAGGTCGACGAGTTCTCCGCGCGTGCGCATGTCGTGGCGACCCTGTTCGTCCGCGACGGGCCGGACTTCATTCGGGTCAGCACGTCGCTGAAGAAGGAAGATGGCTCGCGTGCGGTCGGTACCTCCATCGACCATGCCCACCCGGCCTTTCCGCAGCTGTTGTCGAACAAGTCGTATGGCGGCCCCGCCGTCCTGTTCGATCGCCCGTACATCACCCGCTACGAGCCGATCCACGATGCATCCGGCAATGTCGTGGGCGCGTGGTTCGTCGGCGTCGAGATCGCCAGCGAGATGGCCAATCTCTCGCAGGAAATCGCCTCGATCCACATCGGCCAGAGCGGCTACTACTCCGTCGTCGATGCGAGCGCCGGCAAGCGCTACGGCACGTTCATCGTCGACCCGATGACGAAGGATGCCGTGGCCAGGGCCGATGGCGCCGCCCTGAAGGTGATGGACGTCGATGGCCAGCCGGTATTCGGTCGCATGCTGTCGGGCAAGCACGGCGAGTTGCGCTACCGCGCGAGCGTGGACGGCCGCACGGTGGATCGCCTGGCCATGTATGCCACCGATCCGGGCTGGAGCTGGTTGATCGCCGGCACGGTGGACATGGATGAACTCTACGGACCGGTGAGGCATCTGCGCATGGTGGCCATCGGTACGGCCATCGGCATGGTAGGCGTGCTTTGCCTGCTGCTCTTCATCGCGATCCGCGCGCGCATCACGCGGCCTCTGTCACATGCGGTCGAAGCTGCCCGGCGGTTGGCCGAGGGCGACCTCACGGCACGCCTGGAGACTACGCGCGGCGACGAGATCGGCCAGCTGATGCGTTCCATCGATGGCATCGGCGACGGCCTCGGCGACATCGCACGATCCGTGCGCAAGGCGGCGGCGAGCATGGCGGGAAGCACGTCGGAGATCGCCGCGGGCAATGCCGATCTCTCCACGCGCACCGAAACCCAGGCGCACGAATTACAGATGACGGCATCAAGCCTGGACGAGCTGACGCGCACCGTGCGCGACAACGCCGGCAATGCGGCGCGGGCCAGCACCCTGGCCGAGCACGCCAGCATCGCCGTGCAGCAGGAGGCAGGCGCCATGCAGGGCGCGGTCGAGGCAATGAACGGCATCCAGGCTTCGGCCCAGCGCATCGCCGACGTCATCGGCATCATCAACGGCATCGCGTTCCAGACCAATATCCTGGCGCTGAACGCGGCCGTCGAAGCCGCCCGCGCCGGTGAGCAGGGAAGGGGCTTCGCCGTGGTGGCTGAGGAGGTTCGCAACCTCGCCCAGCGCAGTGCGACGGCGGCGAAGGAGATCGAGTCGCTGATCACCGAGTCGGTGGAGCAGGTCGATGCCGGCCACGGCCTGGTGACCGAAGCGGGTCGCAACATGACGACCGTGCTCGGTCGCATTCGCGACGTGGCCGACCTGATGGGCAACATCAGCCGTGCGACAAACGATCAGTCCGAGCAGATCGGTCGGATCAACCACGCCGTGTCGCGCATGGACGATTCGACCCAGCAGAATTCGGCACTGGTCGAAGAGGCGGCTGCGGCGGCGAAGAGCCTGGAGGATCAGGCGGGCGAGCTGGCGCGGGTCGTGGAAGTGTTTCGGTTGTAGGAGCCGATTTATCGGCGATAGGGTGCTAGCGACACCCTGTCAGCCTTCCAGCTCTTCCCACCGCGCAAACGCCGTATCCAGCTCGGCCTGCACCTTGGCCAGCTCCTCGTTGCCACGCGTGATCGTCGCGGCATCCTGCTGGAAATACTTCGGATCGTTCATCGCCGCGGTACGCTTGGCGATCTCCGCCTCGAGCTGTTCCAGCTTCGCCGGCAGCAGATCGAGTTCGCGTTGTTCCTTGAACGACAACTTCTTCTTCGCTGCCGCGACGGGCGTCGACGCTGGCGCGGGCGCGGCAACGGGAGCAGGCGCGCTCTTCGCGTTGGCGGCTCGCGCTTCGGCGATGATCGGCTTCTGGCGCAGCCACTCGCTGTAGCCGCCGATGTATTCGCCGACCTGGCCGTTGCCTTCGAGCACCAGCGTGCTGGTCACGACGTTATCGATGAAGTCGCGGTCATGGGACACCAGCAGCAGCGTCCCGGTGTAGTCGCCGAGCAGCTCTTCGAGCAGCTCCAGCGTTTCCACGTCGAGGTCGTTGGTGGGCTCATCCATCACCAGCAGGTTGGACGGCTGGGCGAACAGCTTGGCCAGCAGCAGGCGGTTACGCTCGCCGCCGGAGAGGCGGGTGATCGGCGCACGCGCGCGCTCCGGCGAGAACAGGAAGTCCTGCAGGTAGCCGATGATGTGTTTGCGCTGGCCGTTGAGTTCGATGTACTCGCGGCCTTCGGCCACGTTGTCCAGTGCGTTCAGGCTGTCGTCCAGGGTGGAGCGGTGCTGGTCGAAGTAAGCGATCTGCAGGCCGGTGCCAAGCGTCACTTCACCCTGCTGCGGCTTGAGTTCGCTGAGCAGGATCTTCAGCAGCGTGGACTTGCCCGCACCGTTGGGACCCATGATGCCGACACGATCGCCGCGCATGATGGTCGTTGAAATGTCGTCGAGCAGCGTGCGGCCGCCATAGGCCTGGGTGACGTGCTTGGCGTCGACGACCTTGCGTCCGCCCGCCTGTGCGACGGCCAGCGTGATCTTGGCCGTGCCCGACTGTTCGCGCCGCTCGGCGCGCTCGTTGCGCAGCGCTTTCAGCGCGCGCACACGACCCTCGTTGCGGGTGCGTCGTGCCTTGATGCCCTGGCGGATCCAGACTTCTTCCTGGGCCAGCTTGCGATCGAAGTGCGCGACGGCCTGGGCTTCCGCGTGCAGGCGCTCTTCGCGACGACGCAGGTAGTTGTCATAGTCGCCCGGCCAGCTGGTCACGTTGCCGCGGTCGATTTCGACGATGCGCGTGGCCAGCGAACGCAGGAAGCTGCGGTCATGGGTGATGAAGACGATGCTGCCGCTGAAGTTCTTCAGGAAGGTTTCGAGCCAGGCGATCGCCTCGATGTCGAGGTGGTTGGTCGGCTCGTCGAGCAGGAGCAGGTTCGGATCCCGCACGAGTGCCTGGCCGAGCAGCACGCGGCGCTTCATGCCGCCGGAGAGGTCGGCGAAGTCGGTGTCCGCAGGCAGTTCGAGCCGCTCGATGACCTGCTCCACGCGGGACTCGAGGTCCCAGGCGTTCAGCGTCTCGATCTTCGTCTGGACTTCGCCCAGCGCATCCATGTCGCCCTCTTCGAGCGCGTGGTGATAGCGGGCGAGCAGGTGTCCCAACTCGCCAAGGCCGTCGGCCACGACATCGAACACGCTGCCGGTGGTGTCCTGAGGCACTTCCTGGGTCAGGCGGGCGATGCGGGTGCCGCCCTGCAGGCGGATCTCACCGTCGTCGGCGTGGATTTCGCCGGCGATCAGCTTGAGCAGGGTGGACTTTCCGGCGCCGTTGCGCCCGACGATGCAGACGCGCTCGCCGGCATCGAGGGAAAGATTGACCTGTTCGAGCAGGAGCGGGCCGCCGACGCTGTAGTCGACGTTGAGCAGTTGGATAAGGGACATCCGCCCATTCTACCTGCCCGGGAGGTCCTTCAGGCTGTATCGACCCGGTACCGCGTGTGCTGGCGCCAGGTCACGCCGGGCCGGAGGATCGCGCCCTCGGACTCGGGACTGTTGATCTGGTCCGGAAAGGCCTGGGTTTCCAGGGCGAAGCCGGCGAACGGTCCATACGGCTCCGCGTCGCGGCTGGGCTGGCCGGTGAGCTTCTGCCCGCTGTAAAACTGCAGGCCTGGACGGTCCGTCTCAATGGTCAGGCGACGGCCGCTGGACGGCTCGGCCACCATCGCCACGGTTCTCAGCGACGAGCCGGTCGGCCCGCGCGCGATGTAGCAGTGGTCGAAACCGCCGACCAGGCGCAGCTGCGGGTCAGGCCAGTGCAGGCGCGAGCCGATCGGTGCGGCGTCGCGGAAGTCGAACGCCGTGCCCGCCACATGTTGTCGGCCGACGGGGATCGCGCCCGCGTCGATGGCGAGGAACTCGTCCGCATCGATCCGGATGACGTGGTCGCGGATATCCGGACGGCGGTCATTGAGATTGAAATAGGGGTGGGCGGTGAGGCTCAGCGGCGTCGGCGCATCCGAGGTCGCCTCGTACTGCAGGTCCAGCGTGCCGTCGTCGTCGAAACGACAGCGGAGCTCCACGTGCACTTCGCCGGGAAAGCCACCGTCGCCTTCGGGCGAGACCAGCCGCATCACCAGCGATTCACCGTCCGCCTCCACGTCCCAGCGCTGCAGGTGAAAGCCGTCCTGGCCGCCATGCAGATGGTTGCCGCCATCGTTGCGGTCCACCTTGTAGTCGATGCCGTCGAGGCGGAAACGGCCCCCACGTATGCGGTTGGCCCAGCGGCCGACGATGGCGCCCATGTACGCATTCGAGTCGAGGTATTGCTGCGCGGTGGCATGGCCGAGCAACACATCGCCCCTGCGGCCCTGGCGATCGGGCGATTGCCAGGAGAGCAGGGTGCTGCCGAGATCGGTGATGTCGATCTGCGCATCGCTCGCGTTGCGCAGGGTCCAGCGGTGGAGCGGTCGGCCGTCGGGAAGCTGTCCCCAGGCGGTGGCATTGGATACGGGCATGGATGAAGCGGTCCCTGCGGGCAACGGTCAGGTTGCCGCCGTCTTGCGATGGAGGTCGAGGTATTGGCGCGGCGTACAGTCGTACTCGCGCCGGAATACCGCATACATGTATTGCAACGAAGTGAAACCACAGCGCAGCGCGATATCGGCCAGTGGTACATCCGAATTCGCGATGAGGTCGCAGGCGGTATCGAGCTTGTGGGTGAGGATCACCTGATGCACGGTTTGCTTGAGCTCACGCTTGAAGTGTTCTTCGAGCACCGTGCGCGATACACCGACGTAGTCGGCGACTTGTTCGGTCTTGATGCCGAGACAACCGTACTGGCGGATGTAATGGCTGGCGCGCATGACGTGCGGGCTGCGTATCGGGTGGAACTTGCTCGACGCTTGCACGTTGATGCCCACCGGCGGGACCAGGACGCGCGTACCGGCGCAGTCCATCCCCCGCAGCATCTGGTGCAGCAGATGGGCGGCCGTGCGACCCATTTCTTCCGCACCCTGAATCACCGAGGTGAGCGGGATGCGCGTGAGCAACTGGGCCATGGGGTCGTTGTCGATGCCGACGATGGCGATCTGCTCCGGCACGGCGATGCCGCCCATCACACACGCCTGCAGCAACTGACGGGCGCGCGCGTCGGTGACGGCGACGATGCCGATCGGCTTGGGTAGCTCGGCCAGCCAGGTGACCAGTTCCTCGACGGCCTGGCCCCAGCCGCCGGCACTGGTCGGTGAGCCCTGGTAAACCAGCCCCTCGACCGATTCTTCCGCCACGATGGCGCGGAAGGCGTGTTCGCGTTCATGCGCCCAGCGGCTGGTCGGGTGCGGCGGCAGGCCGTAGAAGGCGAAGCGGGTGAGGCCCTGTTCGATCAGGTGATCGTAGGCGAGGCGGATCAGCCGGGCGTTGTCGGTGGCGATATACGGCACTTCGTCCGGGTAGTTCGCCGGATCGTGGTAGGACCCGCCGACGGCGACGACCGGGATGTGCAGGTCGACCAGCGTTTCATGGGCTTCCGGGTCGTCGAAGTCGGCGATGACGCCGTCGCCGCGGAACTGGCCGATGTCACGCATGCGGCTGCGGAAATCCTCTTCCATGAAGAGATCCCACTCGACGCGCGTGCTGTTGAGGTAATGCCCAATGCCGGCGATGACCTGGCGGTCATAAACCTTGTTCGCGTTGAACAGAAGGGCGATGCGATGGGGTGCCATGGCCGAAGAAATTACCACGCCATGCGTTAAACCGGCCATGACGCACCGCGGCAAAGAAAACCACGGGAACGGCGCTTGAAATCGCAATTGCGCCGCATGGCCCCTGATCGTCAGCATCGACGGGATTCGTCCCCACGTTTGTCAAGGAATTGTTATGTCGTACTTTTCCAACATCCCCAAGATCGCCTTCGAAGGCGCCGGCTCGGACAACCCGCTGGCGTTCCACCACTACGACGCCAAGAAGCAGGTCCTCGGCAAGAGCATGGCCGAGCACCTCCGTCTGGCGGTGTGCTACTGGCACACCTTCGTCTGGCCGGGCTCGGACGTGTTCGGCGCCGGTACCTTCGACCGCCCCTGGCACACCGCCGGCGACCCGATGGAAAAGGCCCGCGAGAAAGCCGATGCGGCGTTCGATTTCTTCAGCCGCCTGGGTACCCCGTTCTACACCTTCCATGACACCGACGTGGCTCCGGAAGGCGCCAACCTCGCCGAGTACAAGAACAACTTCGCCGCGATGGTCGACGTGCTCGAGAAGAAGCAGGCCGAGACCGGCGTGAAGCTGCTCTGGGGCACGGCCAACGTGTTCAGTAACCCGCGTTATGCCGCCGGTGCCGCGACCAACCCGCAGCCGGAAGTGTTCGCCTACGCGGCGACCCAGGTGCGTCACGCCATGGAAGCCACGCATCGCCTTGGCGGCGCCAACTACGTGCTGTGGGGTGGCCGCGAAGGCTACGAAACCCTGCTCAACACCGACCTCAAGCGTGAGCGCAACCAGCTCGGCCGCTTCTTCCAGATGGTGGTGGAGCACAAGCACAAGCTCGGCTTCAAGGGCACGATCCTGATCGAGCCGAAGCCGCAGGAGCCGACCAAGCACCAGTACGATTACGACAGCGCCACGGTCTACGGCTTCCTGAAGGACTTCGGCCTGGAGAACGAGGTCAAGACCAACCTCGAAGCCAACCACGCCACGCTGGCCGGACATTCGTTCCAGCACGAGGTCGCCACCTCGATCGCCCTGGGCCTGTTCGGCTCGATCGACGCCAACCGCGGCGATCCGCAGAACGGCTGGGATACCGACCAGTTCCCGAACAGCGTCGAAGAGCTGACCCTGGTCACCTACGAGATCCTCAAGGCCGGCGGCTTCACCACGGGCGGCTACAACTTCGACACCAAGGTTCGCCGCCAGAGCAGCGCGCCGGAAGATCTCTTCCACGGTCACATCGGTGCGATCGACGCGCTGGCGCTGAGCCTGGAACGCGCCGCGAAAATGATCGAGCGCGATGCCCTGGCCGACTTCAAGGCCAAGCGTTACGCCGGCTGGGACGCGGAGTTCGGCAGCAAGATTCTGCAGGGCGGCTTCACGCTGGCTTCGCTGGCCGACGAGGCACTCTCCCGTGACATCCATCCGAAGCACGTGTCGGGTGGCCAGGAGTTGCTCGAGAACATCGTCAACCGCTATATCTATGGGTGATATGAGACCCGACATGGAAGCTTCGGAACGCATGTACCTCGGTATCGACCTCGGCACCTCCTCGGTCAAGGCCGTGCTCGTCGACGACGCGGGAGAGGTGCGCGCCAGCGCCGGCAGCCCGCTCGAGGTATCCCATCCCAGGCCGCGTTGGTCCGAGCAGGACCCGGCGACCTGGTGGTCGGCGACCGAGGCCGCCGTTGCGGAAGTTCTCAAAGGGACCGATGCCCGCCGTGTGGCGGCCATCGGCCTTTCAGGGCAGATGCACGGCGCCACCCTGCTCGATGCGTCCGACAGCATCCTGCGGCCGGCCATTCTCTGGAATGACGGTCGCTCGGACGTCGAATGCGCCGAACTGGAAAAGGTCCCCGGTTTTCGCGAGATCACCGGCAACCTGGCCATGCCGGGTTTCACCGCGCCCAAGCTGGCCTGGGTGCGCAAGCACGAGCCCGAGGTATTCAGCCGCATCGCCAAGGTCCTGCTGCCGAAGGATTACCTGCGCCTGCTGCTCACCGGCGAGTACATGACCGATGCGTCCGATGCGGCCGGTACGCTCTGGCTGGACGTCGCGAAACGTCAGTGGAGCGACGCCATGCTGGCCGCCACGGGGCTGGACCGTTCGCACATGCCGCAGGTGTTCGAGGGCAGCCAGCCCGCGGGCCGGCTGCGCAAGGAACTGGCCGATCGCTGGGGCATGGACACGGTGCCGGTGGCGGCCGGGGGCGGTGACAATGCCGCGGGTGCCGTCGGTGTCGGCATCGTCCGTGACGGCCAGGCCATGCTTTCGCTGGGCACCTCGGGCGTGTACTTCGCGGTGTCCGACGGCTTCCGTTCCAGCCCGGAGCAGGCCGTGCACAGTTTCTGCCACGCCTTGCCCGATACCTGGCACCTCATGTCGGTCATGCTCAACGCCGCCAGCTGCCTGGACTTCACGGCACGCCTGACCGGCCAGAAAGACGTACCGGCCCTGCTCGCCGAAGCGGAAGCGCGTGGCCTCAAGCCCGATGGCCCGATGTTCCTGCCTTACCTCACGGGTGAGCGCACGCCGCATAACGACGCCCATGCCCGCGGTTCCTTTACCGGACTGGGCCCCGAGACCGATCGTGCCGATCTGGCCAACGCCACGCTCGAAGGTGTCGGACTGGGTCTGCTGGACGGCCTGCTCGCGGTGGAATCCACCGGCCTGGTCGCCGAGGAGATCACGGTCATCGGCGGCGGCTCACGCAGTGCGTACTGGATTCGCATGCTGGCCGACATCCTGGGCAAGCGACTGGTCCTGCGCAGCGGTGGCGAGGTCGGCCCGGCACTCGGTGCGGCCCGCCTGGCCCATCTCGCGGTGGATCCGCGGGCCACGCTGGAGGAGGTCTGCCCGATGCCTGCGGTGACGGCGACGTACGAGCCCGATGCAGCGCGTCATGCTTATTTTCTGCAAACGCGCCACCCTCTGTTCCGCCGTACCTACGAACAGTTGAAGTCCCTGACTACCGACGCCGTTCGCGGCGACGATTTCCGCCCTTCCTGAAGGGCGATTCCATAAGCACGGAGATAAGCATGAAGCAGAAGGCTCTACACACGGTGCTGGCCGTATCGATGATCGCCGCAGGCGTTTTCGCCGCTCCGCAGGCGCATGCAAGCAAGGAAAAGCCGGTCATCGGTTTCTCCATCGACGATCTTCGCGTCGAGCGCTGGACGAAGGACCGCGACTACTTCAAGGCTGCCGTCGAAGCCAAGGGTGGCACCGTCTCGGTGCAGTCCGCCGACGCCAACGAGCAGAAGCAGATCCAGCAGATTGAGAACCTGATCTCGCGCAAGGTCGACGTCATCGTCATCGTGCCGTTCAATGCCAAGACGCTCACCACCGTGGTCGCCGAAGCGAAGAAGGCCGGTATCAAGGTGATCTCGTATGACCGCCTGATCCTCAACGCCGATGTCGACGCGTACATCTCGTTCGACAACGACAAGGTCGGCCAGATGCAGGCCCAGGGCGTGGTCAATGCCGCACCGAAGGGTAACTACTTCCTGCTCGGCGGCGCGCCGACCGATAACAACGCGAAGATCCTTCGCGAAGGCCAGATGAAGGTTCTCAAGCCGCTGGTCGACAAGGGCGACATCAAGATCGTCGGCCAGCAGTGGACGAACGAGTGGCTTGCCTCGAACGCCCAGTCGATCATCGAGAACGCGCTGACCGCGAACAAGAACAACATCCAGGGCATCGTCGCCTCGAATGACGGCACCGCCGGTGGCGCCATCGCTGCCCTGAACGGCCAGAAGCTGGCCGGCAAGGTCGCCGTGTCGGGCCAGGATGCCGATCTCGCCGCGATCAAGCGCATCAAGGCCGGTACGCAGACCATGACGGTCTACAAGCCGATCAAGACGATCGCCACGGACGCCGCGAACCTGGCCATCGACCTTGCCCAGGGCACCGCGCCGCAGTTCACCTCCAAGATGAACAACGGCAAGGGTGACATCAATACCATCCTGCTCACCCCGACCCTGCTGACCAAGCAGAACGTCGACCTCGTGGTGAAGGACGGTTTCTACACCCAGGCCCAGGTCGGCCCGTAAGCGAAGCGTTAGCGTAAGATCGACGACGCCCCGCCGGATGGTGGGGCGTCGTCCTGCTAAAGGAAATATCGGTGAGCGAATACCTGTTCGAGATGCGGCAGATCGTCAAGGAATTTTCCGGCGTGCGCGCGCTCAATGGCATCGACCTGGCGGTTCGGCCAGGCGAATGCGTCGGCCTGTGCGGCGAAAACGGCGCCGGCAAGTCGACCCTGATGAAAGTCCTGTCCGGTGTGTATCCCTATGGCACCTGGGAAGGCGAGATTCTTTTCGACGGCAAGCCCCTGCGCGCGCATTCGGTGCGCGACAGCGAGGATGCCGGCATCGTCATCATCCATCAGGAGCTGATGCTGGTTCCGCAGCTCTCCGTGGCCGAGAATATTTTCCTCGGCAACGAGATCCGCAAGTTCGGCGGCGTGATGGACTTCGACGCGATGTATGCGAAGGCCGATGCCCTGCTTGCCCGGCTCAAGCTCAAGGACGTCAACGTCGCGGCACCTGTGATGAACTATGGCGGCGGCTATCAGCAGCTGTTCGAGATCGCCAAGGCCCTGGCCAAGAACGCGCGCCTGTTGATCCTCGACGAGCCTTCCTCCTCGCTGACTTCCTCCGAGACCGACACCCTGCTGTCGATCATCGAGGACCTCAAGAAAGAGGGCGTGGCTTGCGTGTACATCTCGCACAAGCTCGAGGAAGTGGCGCGCGTGTGCGACACGGTGACCGTGATCCGCGACGGCAAGCACATCGTCACCAAGCCGATGAGCGAGATGACCACGCATTCGATCATCACCGCGATGGTCGGCCGCGATATCGAGAACCTGTTCCCGAAGGTGGAGCACGACATCGGTGAGGTGATCTTCGAAGCGAAGCACGTCACCTGCTGGGACGTGGCCAATCCGAACCGCAAGCGCGTCGACGACATTTCCTTTAAAGTGCGTCGCGGCGAGATCCTCGGCATCGCAGGGCTCGTGGGTGCGGGACGCACCGAGCTGGTCTCGGCGATCTTCGGTGCCTACCCGGGTCGTTCCGAAGCCGAGCTGGTCCTCGAAGGCAAGCCGATCAAGATCAAGAGCCCCGAGCAGGCGATCAAGGCCGGCCTGTCGCTGGTGCCGGAAGATCGCAAGCGCCAGGGGATCGTTCCCCTCCTGGGCGTGGGCGACAACATCACCCTGGCCACCTTGTCGCATTATGCGCACGCGGGCCAGATCGATCGTCAGGCCGAGCTGCAAGTGGTCGAAGCCGAGATCAAGCGCCTGCGTGTCAAGACGGCCAGCCCGGAGCTGGCCATCATGGGCCTGTCCGGAGGCAACCAGCAGAAGGCCGTGCTGACCAAGATGCTGCTGCCCGGTCCCAAGGTGCTGATCCTCGACGAACCCACCCGTGGCGTCGACGTCGGCTCCAAGTACGACATCTACAAGCTGATGTTCGAGCTGGCCTCCAAGGGCGTCGCGATCATCATGGTCTCTTCGGAAATGCCCGAAGTGCTCGGCGTGAGCGATCGCGTTCTCGTCGTCGGCGAAGGTAAGCTGCGCGGTGACTTCAAGAACGTCGGGCTGACGCAGGAGCAGGTGCTTGCCGCCGCCATCTCGCATGCCGCCGAAGGCCCGGCGCACGCGGCCTGATCCTCCCACCACTTCACGCGATACCAGGAAGCTCCTCCATGCAGTCGCAGCAAATCCAGCAACTGTTCGTCCGTTACAAGATCCTCGCGCTGCTCATCGCGGTCGCGATCATCTGGGTGTTCTTCCACATCAAGACCGATGCGGCCTTCGTCACGCCGGGTAATCTGTCCAATCTGTTCCGGCAGATGGCGATCACCGGCATGCTTGCCTGCGGCATGGTCTTCGTCATCATCGCCGGCGAAATCGATCTGTCGATCGGCTCGCAGCTCGGCCTGCTCGGTGGCGTGGTCGCGATCCTCACGGTCAACCAGGGTTGGGGAACCTGGCCGTCGATCGGTGCCGTGCTGGTCCTCGGCCTGCTGATCGGCGGACTGAACGGTTACATCGTCACCAAGCTGCGCGTGCCCTCGTTCATCGTCGGCCTCGGCGGCATGCTCGCCTTCCGCGGCATCGTGCTCTACATCACGGGCAGCTCCACCATCGCTCCCGCGCCGGACAACCTCATCACGATCGGCCAGGGCTTCGTGCCGCCCGGCGTGTCAGTGTGGATCGGCGGCCTTATCTTCCTGGCCATGGTCGCCTTGACCGCGCGACGTCGCGTGCGCCGCGGGAAGCTCGGTCTGCAGCAGGCCGCGTTGTGGGTCGATATCGCGAAGATGGTGGCGGTCGGTGCCTTCATCTTCGGCTTCGTGCGCATGCTCAACGACGCTAATGGCATCCCCATCCCGGTGATGATCCTGCTCGGTCTGCTCGCCGTATTCACCTACGTGTCCACCCAGACGGTGTTCGGCCGGCACATTTACGCCGTCGGCGGCAACATGGAAGCCACGCGCCTTTCCGGCGTCAACGTGGCACGCGTCAAGCTTGTCGTGTTCGCCATCATGGGTCTCATGTGCGCCTTCGCCGGCATCATCACCGTAGCGCGCACCGGTTCGGGTTCCCCGTCCGCCGGTACGGGCGGCGAGCTGGACGCGATCTCGGCCTGCTTCATCGGTGGCACGTCCATGCGCGGTGGTTCGGGCACGGTCTACGGTGCTCTGATCGGCGCCCTGGTCATGGCCAGCCTCGACAATGGCATGCAGCTGATGGACGTCGACAACTCCTGGCAGATGATCATCAAGGGCGTGATCCTCGTCCTCGCCGTCTGGGTCGACGTGCTCTCCGGCTCCAACCGCAATGGCTGATCCCCCGCCAAGGAGCATCGCCGATGAATCGGCTCCCACACAGGGCATAAGCCTGCACCGTGTGTGGGGGCCGCTTTCTTGTGAGAGCCGGCTCTTTGTGGGAGCCGCTTCAGCGGCGATAAAATGCCAGGGAGCACCTCTCAAGGAAGATCATGAGCGAACTAGAAAACCTCCAGGGCAACTGGATCCAGACCCGCTTCGAAGAAAACGGCGTCATCGATCCACCGGACGCCCACGGCGGCAACGGCGCGATCACGACGATCAAAGACGACACCTTCGCCGTCAACCTGCCAAACGGTGAGCTCCTGCTTGCCGGGCATTTCATCCTCGACCCGAGCACCACGCCGCGTTCGATCACCTGGATCGACAGCATGGGCGACGACGCCGGCAAGTTGCTGCCGGCGAGCTATGTGCTGGAAGGCGATTCGTTCGTCTTCATCGCGGGGGATGAAGGCATGCCGCGGCCGGTCGAATTCGTGACGTCACCCGGGTTGACGTTGCGTGGATTCGTTCGGTGTCACGCGGGTTGATGCATCGCGACTGGCGGGCACGCTCCGGATCAGGGTCTGGCTATCGATACAGGATGCCAAAAACATCTTCGTTGCAATTCTGATCTTTGCACGCTCGAGGCAGTCCTCCGAAGGGCTTCAGGTTGTGTTTCTCATTGTAGTCATCATATTGCGTTTGAAGTCGTTTCTTCTCTTCGCTCGAGATGCCCGCGCCTGTGATACCAAGTTTGTCTAGGGATACAAATGACAAGGCGGTCACATGTACTTGGATGTCGATGATTACAGAAGTCCCGGCCTGTCGAGCAAGCATCTTGCTCGACGTCGCCTTCGCGCTCTGAACACCCATTTCCCATTCGTCGGAGCGGGCCAGTCCTGTCGCGGTGGCGACTGGCGACGCGATCGACGTCGCGTCGAACAAGACGGCGATCAGGCAAGCCATCCAGGCCCGCGCCGGTATGGACAAAGTTCTCATGTATGGTCCTTGGAAACGATGAGATGTTCGTAGCTTCACCATAGGCCGCGCATCGTCAGCCGCCTATAGAACGGACGTTGTAGGGGGTGTCACGCGTTTGCGGCAGTGACGAGCCGGTACGGTTGATCTCTCGCGAAAAGCTCTCGAGCGGCGACACGCCCTCATGATCATTCCGGAAATCAAGCTGCTGACTGTCGTCAGAGCGGTCCAGAGATGGGGCCACATAAAACTCTTATGCAATATCGGAACGGCGCTTTGTAACGCGTCGATTCGAAAGCGATGACGTCTGCGGTCGGTGGCGCCGCCTACAACCAAGGCGATATTCCCCGATAGCCGTGTTCGGTCTAGCGTGAACTCCACTATCGATGGAAACACAGGACTCGCGACATGAACGGATTCGGACGTCTTCTCCCGCACGTTGCGTCAGTGTCACTTGTCGTTGCGTTAGCGTGTCATTCCGCGATGGCTGACGCGTCCTCGCTGACCAGTCTCGGGCACAATGCCGGCGCCCAATGCGTCGCATCGGACGTCAACGACTCCGGCATCAGCGTGGGCACGTGTTCACCACCGAGTTCCGCCGGCCCGGCTGTCGCCTGGCTTGCGCAGGCCGGACAGGAGCTGTCGCTTCCGTCGTTGGCGGCGGGGCGTTCGTGCCACGCGAGCGGAATATCCAACGGTGGGCAGGCCGTCGGTGGCTGTGTCGATGCTTCGGGCATCGGCTTTGCCGTGGTCTGGAATCCGGGTCCCACCGGCAATGGGGTGCTTTCGAAGCTGTTACCTCGTCCGGGCGTCCTGGGATTGCTCGCTGACGTCACCACGCAAGCGACGGCATATAACCAGGCAGGCGACATTGCCGGTGTCAGCGGTTCGGGCAGTGCCGTCGCGACGGCGGTGATCTGGCGGACGGGCTCGACGACGGCCATCGATGTTTCCTCCGCGGGCGATAACTGCGTCCCCGCCGATGTCGGGGAGCCCACCGCGCAGGCTAGCCCGGCGGTGTTGATGAATTGTCCGAGCGGCACCGGCACGGCGAGCCCCGTCATTGCGACGCCGGGCCTTCTGGGCCTGTATCAGAAGACCGTACTGACGAAGGCTTCTGGGGCTTCCTATTGCGTGGTGCAGTCAATGAACGCGTCATCTCGCATCATGGGAACATGCATTTTCCCCACAGCGCCGACATCACGCGTGGCCTACTGGGTATCGCCAGCATCGACGGCGACGGCGCCATCTCTTTCGGTCGCAGGCACCCCTGTGAAGAGTGTTGGCGACTTCATGAACGCGCAGGGCAATATCGTCTTGCATTATCAAACGGCGGATGGCAAGTCGACTGCCGCTTATCTGGTCATCAATGAGGCGGGCGTGGCGACGAGCTTCATTGGAATTCCAGCCTTGCACAGTGGCACCACGGTCGGCGCGACAGGGTTGGGCGATAACGGCTTGGTCACCGTAGGCGGCCAGAACGCAAGCGAAAATGCCCAGGCCGCCGTGTGGAACCCGGCGTCGCCGGGCACGCTCTCACCCATTGCGTTGTTCGGCGGTGGTTCGAGCAACGGCATTTCGGCTGTTTCGAAGAGTGGTGCTTACGCGGTGGGCGTCGCCGACGACAGCGCGCACGTCACCAATGCAGTGGTGACCACGTTGCCGTAAGCACGCGCCGCTATCGATAGCCTTTGGCGATGGGCGCTCGCGCTAACTCCCGCAGCTACTTCCCGGTATTCAACGCCCGAGCCATCTTCAGATGCTCCTTAAGGGTAGGCAGGGTCTTCTTCGCAAACGCCTGAAGATCCTTGTTCGAACCCTTCTCCACTTCGACTTCGAAGATCGCCACGGCCTTCTGGTGATCGGCCACCATCACCTTCGCGAACTCCTTGTCGAACGCCGCACCGTTGAGCATCTTCAGCGCGTCGATGTCCTTCTGGTTCGCCGGCGGCGGCGATTCGGCCGTGGCGTAACCACGGTCGCCTGCGGCAAGCGTCTTCAGTTCCTCGCCCGCCTTGGTGTGATCCGCGATGATCTGGTGGGCGAAGGTCTTCACCTTGTCCGAACCGGCGTTGGTGTCGGCGAGCTTCGCGGCTTCGATCTCGGCGAGACCGGCACCACTGGCGTTGGTGACGAAGCCGGCGTCGGTCGGCGTGCCACCCTTGGAATCGGTGTGCTGGGCCAGGGCAGCCATGGGCAGGGCGGCGGCGAGCAAGGCTGTGGCGAGGATGCGGGGTAAGGTGCGGTGCATGGCGTCATCTCCTGTAGCGACCCTTCAGGTGTCGCATCCAGGCCATGAAGTCGCCGTGACCGTCGCGGCCAGGCGGCTTCGACAGCGCGACGGGCAGCGGTAGGCGCGCGCTTTGCCGCTGGCCGTTAGGTTGTGGGCCTGCTAGCTCAATGCGTCGTCGCGCCGGCGACGGGCTTGCCGTCGGCGAAATTGCGCACCGCAGCGATGGTGGCATCCGTTGCCTCTTCCATCAGCCAGTGTCCGGCGCCTGGGATGACCAGGCCGGTGACGTTGCCCGCGGCATTGCGCATGACGATGGCTTCGTTCGCGCCGAACGATTTTTCGCCACCGATGGCGAGCACGGGCATGGGAAGTTTCGTCGCCAATGACGCCTGGTTGACGTCGGCATCCTGGCGAATGGCGCGGAACTGGGCGAAGGACGAATGCATCGCGCCGGGGCGAGCGTAGATCTGGGCGTAGTGCTGCCGCGTACCCTCGTCGATTTTCGGCGGGTCACCCGCGAACTCGTTCCAGAAACGATCCAGATAGATACGTTCGCGCCCTGCGACCAGGCGCTCCATGTCCGGCCCCCCGAAATCGAAGTGCCACAGCAAGGGATTGCGCACGATCTGGTCCCAGGGTGGGATACCCGGAACAGGCGCATCCATCACGATCAGGCGCACGGTCTTGTCTGGATAGCGTGCGGCATAGGCGTAGGCCACCATGGTGCCGATATCGTGACCGACGACGACGGCGCGGTCGACACCGAGCTGGGTGAGGACGGCGCGTACGTCTCCCGCCTGGGTTCTCTTGTCGTAGCCGCCGTCCGGATGCGACGACATGCCCATGCCTCGCAGGTCGGGCACGATGACGGTATGGTCCCGGGCCAGATTCTCGGCCAGCGGTGCCCACATGTCCCCGGTGTCGCCGAAGCCGTGCAGCAGCACGACGGCGGGGCCCGTGCCGCCGACGCGAACGTGGATGGTGGCGCCGTCGGTGGCGATGTCCTGGATCCGGAAGGTCGTCGGAAAGGGTCGGACATCCGCGAGCGCGGGCAGACTCATGGCAGCGAGCAGGATCGTGGCGCAGAGAAAGCGGACCATGGGCGTGCTCCGATGATATGCCGTGGAACCCTTGCATGCCGGGTTGCCGCACTTTGGCATAGATCGAACCATGCGAACGAAAACGGGCGCCCGAGGGCGCCCGTTTTCTTATGGTTTAAGACGCGCGTTTGCTTACTTGGCGCGAACGGCCTTCACACCAAGCCCAGCGGCATCGCGCAGGATCTCGGCCTTGTCCGTCTTCTCCCACGAGAACGCCGTGAACGTGTTGCCGTTCTTGTCGGTGACCTCGTAGGGCTTGCGGCCGAAGTGACCGTTCGAGGCGGTCTGCTGGTACATCGGGTGGACCAGGTCGAGCATCTTGATGATGCCGAACGGGCGCAGGTCGAAGTGCTTGCGGATCAGCTTCTCGATCTTCTCGTCGGGAATCTTGCCGGTGCCGAAGGTGGTCACCGAGATCGAGGTCGGCTCGGCCACGCCGATGGCGTAGCTGACCTGGATCTCGCAACGGTCGGCGAGGCCGGCCGCGACGATGTTCTTGGCGACGTAACGCGCGGCGTAGGCGGCCGAACGATCGACCTTGGACGGATCCTTACCCGAGAACGCGCCACCACCGTGACGGGCCCAGCCGCCGTAGGTGTCGACGATGATCTTGCGACCGGTCAGGCCGCAATCGCCCACCGGGCCACCGATGACGAACTTGCCGGTCGGGTTGATGTGGAACTTGGTGCCCTTGTGCAGCAGCTTCGCCGGCAGCACGGGCTTGAGGATCAGCTCGCGCACGCCTTCGATGAGGTCCTTCTGCTTCACGTCCGGATCGTGCTGGGTCGAGAGCACGACGGCGTCGATGGCGACGGCTTCGCCGTTCTCGTAGCGCAGGGTGACCTGGCTCTTGGCGTCCGGGCGCAGCCACGGCAGCGGCGAGTTCTTCTTCTTGCGGACCTTGGTCTGCTGCTCGACGAGACGGTGGGCGTAATGGATCGCCGCCGGCATGTACTCGCTGGTCTCGTTGGTGGCGTAGCCGAACATCAGGCCCTGGTCGCCAGCGCCCTGTTCTTCCGGCTTCTTGCGGTCCACGCCCTGGTTGATGTCCGGGGACTGCTTGCCGATGAGGTTCAGCACGCCGCAGGTCTCGCCGTCGAAGCCGACTTCGGAGGAGTCGTAGCCGATGTCGAGGATGACCTTGCGGGTCAGCGCCTCGAGGTCGATCCAGGCGCTGGTGGTGATTTCACCCGCGACGATGGCGACGCCGGTCTTCACCAGCGTCTCACAGGCCACGCGAGCGCGAGGATCCTGGGCCAGGATGGCGTCCAGAACGGCGTCGGAGATCTGGTCGGCGATTTTGTCCGGATGGCCTTCGGAGACCGACTCGGAGGTGAAGAGGAAGTTGCTCATCGTGGGTATATATCCTTCTTTACGGATAAAGAGATAAATGGGGGCGCGCCATGATACACGGCCTTTGCCGGGTTTGCAGGGGGAAGGGTACGCCCCGGGGGTGACGATTGCATGGATGTTCAGGCGGCGGCGGGCCGGGGCCGCGTCTCGGCGGCGACCCGGCGGGCGGCTGGCACCTATCGGGTGGTCGCCGGCACCACGTTCACGCGTGACACCTTGCCGTCGAGGCCGTTCCGGTAACGGGCCTGGACGTCGACGTAGCCGTCCTTGTATGAGGTATGGAACGAGGGAATCGTCACGGTGCGGCTTCCGAGGTCCTTGAGGACGCGAACCGTCGTGTAGTCGTCGGATCGCTTTCCATCCGGGGAATCGAATACGGTGAAGGTCGTGCCGGCACGCAAACCGAACAGACGAGCCGAGCGGGCCTCGTCGTTCTCGCACCCCCGGCGGTTTCCGCTCTTGAAGTTGATGGTGGTCGCCTCGCCGCCGGGGATGCCGCACACGATGTTCTGGGTCGCGTTCCTGCCTTCGTACAGGACGATGCCGCCCTGGTTGAGTACACCGGCAAGCTCAAAGGCATCGCCTTGCTGATAGTGGTCGATGACGATGTAGTTTGGCGGGCGACGAGCGGCGCGTGCACAGGTGCCGTACACACGGTCCATCAGCTTGTCGTAGCGGTTGTCCGTCCTTGAATGCAGCGATTCCCCGGTTTCATGGAAATGGTTCATGACGAACAGGCGGGGCCATGATTTCCCCCGAAACTGTACCTGTCCCGGTTCCAATGTACCGGCCCAGCGGCTCCTGCACGAGGTATCGTGCGTACCGATAGTCTTGCCCAGCACCCAGTAGTTTTCCGACGTACCGCCCCTGGAGGACATGATGGTCGCCACGCCGCTGGGGAGGGCGTAGCGGCCGGCATTTTTTGATTCCAGATCGAAGATCAGCAATCGTTGATTCGCTGCGATCATCTGTCGAAGCGTCGGCCAGCCAGGGGTATTCCAGGTGTCCGGATTGAATGTCAGGCGTGCCAGGTTAGGGACTCTTGCCAATTCGGCGCGTAGCGCGGACGGCGAAACGTAGTCCTCCAGATGGATCGTGACGATGGCTTGGCGATCGGCCAGAAGGAAGGGGACGATCTCATCGTTGAGATGGGTGGCCAGCGGCCGGCCGGCGAGGGCGCATGAGCCGTGGCAGACCCTGACCCTGCCCTGGTACTCGTGCAGATCCAGCGACAAGCCGCGCACGCCGTCGCGAAGCTGCTGGGGGATGCTCCTGCTCTGGCTGGAGGGCAATAAGGTATTGAACGCGTTGTGGGTGGTGACCCACGTGTACTGGTCGAAACGACGATCCAGATCGTGGACATACGGGCGCTCCCCCGCGATAGCCTGCGTGCTTGCCAGGGCAAGCAGCAGGGCGATTCCTTTCTTCCTCATCTCACGCTCCTTCCTGTGGAAGGCCGTAGGTTATGAGGTTGTGCGCTTTCGTTCCGTCAGGGAATGGGGTGGGTGCGCCGCTGGGTTTCCCCTGCGCCCGCGTCAGTGAGAGCTGACGCGGGCGGGGAGGCTCATCGCCGCTGAAGCGGCTCCCACAGAAGAGCCGCCTCGATGTCAGACCGTCACGGCCAGTCTCTCGCGGGCCGCCCTGGCCACTGAGACCATGCCTCTCAGGGCGTCGGAGACCTCCGGCCAGCCGCGGGTCTTCAGGCCGCAGTCGGGGTTCACCCAGAGCTGGTCGGGACGCAGCACCCGGAGGGCCCGGGCCAGGAGGTCGGCCATTTCGGCTTCGGTCGGGACGCGGGGTGAGTGGATGTCGTAGACGCCAGGGCCGATGCCGTTCGGGTACTGGAACCGGGTGAAAGCGTCCAGGAGCTCCATGCGCGAGCGGCTGGTCTCGATCGAGATGACGTCCGCGTCCATCGCGGCGACCGCCTCGATGATGTCGTTGAATTCCGAGTAGCACATGTGGGTGTGCACCTGGGTCGCATCGCTGACGCCCCCGGCTGTGATGCGGAAGGCGTCGACGGCCCAGGCGAGATAGGCATCCCAGTCCGCGCGACGCAGCGGCAGGCCTTCGCGCAGCGCGGGCTCGTCGATCTGGACGATGCCGATGCCAGCCTTCTCCAGATCGTGCACTTCGTCACGCAGGGCCAGGGCGATCTGCCGGCAGACATCGGCGCGGGGCAGGTCATCGCGCACGAAGGACCACTGCAGCATCGTCACCGGTCCGGTGAGCATGCCCTTCATAGGCTTGTCGGTGAGCGACTGCGCGTACGCCGACCAGGCGACGGTCATCGGTGCGGGACGCGCGACATCGCCATAGATGATCGGTGGCTTGACGCAGCGTGAGCCGTAGCTCTGCACCCAGCCGAGCGAGGTGAAGACGTAGCCGTCCAGCTGCTCGCCGAAGTACTCGACCATGTCGTTGCGCTCGGGTTCGCCATGCACCAGCACGTCGATACCGGCTTCTTCCTGGAAACGCACGACGCGACGCACCTCGTCACGAAGGATGGCGGCGTAGGCGTCGTCGTCCAGCTTGCCCGAGCGGTGCGCGGCGCGCGCGATGCGCAGGTCGTTGGTCTGCGGGAACGAGCCGATCGTCGTCGTCGGCAGGTCGGGCAGGCCGAAGCGCTCGCGCTGCACGTCGGCGCGGAACGAGAAGGCCGAACGACGCTGGCCGAACTGCGGCGTCAGCTGACGTACGCGGGCGCGCACGTCGGCACGTACGACGTCGCCGGAGGCCTGGCGGCTGGCGACGATCTCGTGCTGACGGGCGAGGGTTTTCCGCGCGGCGTCGTCGCCGGCGACGGCGTCCGCATAGCGACGCAGTTCGGCGATCTTCTGCCGGGCGAACGACAACCATCCGGCCAGGTGCGCAGGGAGGTGTTTCTCTTCGGAGACATCGATCGGCACGTGCAGCAGGGAGCAGGAGGTCGACAGCCAGAGACGGTCGTTGCCGAGACGCGCGAGCAGGCGGTCCACGCGGGGAAGGATGGTCGACGGGTCGCTCAGCCAGATGTTGCGGCCATCGAGCACGCCGGCGGAAAGCACGCGGTCGGCCGGCAAGGCATCGAGCACGGCATCCAGCTGATCCGGTGCGCGGGCGAGGTCCACATGCAGGCCGGCCAAAGGCAGCGACGTGGCGAGCTCGAGGTTCGCACCGAGCTCACCAAAATAGGTGGCGAGCAGGATGCGAACGCGTCCGTGCGCGGCGACCGCGGCATAGGTCCGCCGGAACGCTTCGCGCCATGCCGCATCGAGGTCGAGCACGAGGGTCGGTTCGTCGACCTGCACCCAGTCGGCGCCCGCGTCGGCGAGGGCGTCGATGGCGCCGAGCCATGCGGGCAGCAAGGTGTCGAGCAAGGCCAGCGGGTCGCTGCCGTCGACGGTCTTGGACAAGCGCAGGAAGCTCACCGGTCCGAGCAGGACAGGGCGCGCCACGTGACCGGCCGCGCGGGCCTCAAGGTATTCCGCGACGACCTTGTCCGGGCGCGCTGCGAAGCGCTGTCCCGCCTCGAGCTCCGGCACGATGTAGTGGTAGTTCGTGTCGAACCACTTGGTCATTTCCAGGGCATGCAGGTCGACATCGCCGTCCTGGTGGCCGCGGGCCATGGCGAAGTAGCCCGCCAGCGGGTCGCGCGCCGCGAGGTCGCGGTAGCGCGGGGGGATGGCGTCGACCAGCACGGCGGCGTCGAGGACATGGTCGTAGAGGGAGAAGTCGTTGACCGGGACGCTGTCGGCGCCGGCGTCGCGGGCAAGCTTCCAATGGCGCTGGCGCAGTTCGCGCGCGACGGCGAGCAGTTCGTCGGCGCCGCTGTCTCCTTTCCAGTGACTCTCGAGGGCGCGCTTGAGTTCGCGGCGTCGGCCGATGCGGGGGAAGCCCGGATACGTTACGTGTGGCATGGATGTTCCTCTTCGTGGCAAAGAGGAGGGAAGGGCGGCTGGGCGCCGACGCACACGCTCCTGCCGCGCGGGGCGCGACAGGCCAGGGGGCGTCATGCGGGCTAGCCGTCGACCTTCGCCCCCGCGGGCGAACCGGATGCCGCCCCTCGCGGGACGACGATCCAGGTCGGACGGAGCGTTCGCGCCCATGACGGCGCGTTCGTTCCGGTCGGCGGCAGGTCTTCGGGCTCGTGGATGTGGCACCGTAACGGTGCCGCCTTGTCCGTCGCTTCCCGGATCGCTACCGATCCAGTGCCTGTGACGGGCTTGTCTCCACATACCGCTGCGGGGCAGCGCCGGATTCACACCGGCTTCCCTCTTAGCTTTATCTTTCTATTCGAATAAAGAGATAAAGACCGCTGACGAGCGGAAAATTAGCCGTATGGACGCCCAAAGTCAATCGGTGGCGATGCATCGCCTCGACATCCCGACGGCGACCATGGGCCGACCTCCCTGGAGCGCTGCATGACCGGAAGACATATCGTGATGGCGACGGTGGGATCGCAGGGCGATCTCTTTCCCTTCCTCGCCGTGGGGCGGGAGCTGCGCCAGCGCGGGTATCGCGTGACGATCGGCGCCCACGGGATCCATCGTGACGCCGTCGCCGAGGCGGGGCTGGATTTCGTCCTCGCCAGCGGGATTGCCGAGCCCGAGGACAAGGCGGCCTTCGCCGCGCGCGCCTTTCATCCCTGGCGCGGTCCCCGCTTCGTCGTGCGCGACCTGGCCGCGGCCGATGTGGCGAGCAGTTACGAGGCTCTCGCACCCGTGTGTGCCGACGCGGATGCGATCGTGACCTCGACGCTGGCCTTCGCCGGGCAGATCCTTGGCGAGACCCGGCGGATCGCCTGGTTATCGGCCGCGCTGTCGCCTGCCGTGTTCCTCTCGGCGTTCGATCCCCCCGCCACGGGGATCGACTGGCTCGACCGCTTCCTGCGTGCGTCACCCCGACGAGGCGCATGGGTGCGGCGCCTTGGCGAGACCGTGACCTCGCCCTGGACGAAGGCGGTACGGCACTTCCGGCAATCGCTCGGGCTGGCCCCGGTGTCGGTCTGGGGCGATCCCTTTCATCGCGGACAGCACGCGCGAGACGGTGTCCTCGCCATGTACTCGCCGCTGTTGGGTCGGCCCCCACCGGATTCGCCGGCTCACACCGTGGTGACCGGCTATTGCCGCTACGCGCCGTTTGCCGACACGCTTCCTGCCGACCTCCGTCGCTTTCTGGATGACGGCGACGCGCCACTGGTGTTTACGCTGGGCTCGGCGGCCGTGCATGCGGGGGAGAGCTTCCTCCGCGAGAGCATGGCGGCCGCCGCGGCCCTGGGTCGACGCGCGGTACTGCTGACGGGATCGCCGGAGATGCGTGCGCGACTGCCTGCGGTCCTGCCGGACGGTGTGGTTGCCGTGGAGTACGCACCCCACGGTGCGCTGTTCGCACGCGCGGCGGCGGTCGTTCATCACGGCGGCATCGGCACGACTCAGGAAGCGTTGCGTGCAGGCTGTCCCGAACTGGTCGTGCCGCATGGCTTCGACCAGCCGGATAACGCGGCGCGCGTCGTTCGTCTGGGCGTGGGGGACGTGCTGGCGGCCTCGCGTTATCGCGCCGATGTCGCGGGAGGGAAGTTGCGTGCGCTGTTGATGGACGAGGGTGTTGCGGCGCGTGCACAGCGTGCGGCGGCGGTGATTCGCGTGGAGGATGGGGCGCGTGTCGCGGCGGATGTTATCGAGCAGGCGATTGCGCGGCGGTTGTATCACTAGGCCTGCTGCCGCGGGATCGCCGCTGAAGCGGCTCCCACATGGCGGTTGGCCTGTGTGGGAGCCGCTTCAGCGGCGACGGGTGCTCGCGATTACGCAGCAACCTGGGCCTTAACCCCGTAGCGCGACGCCGGCACCGACTTCGACAGCTCCGGGAACAGCGCACGTCGCGCCGCTTCGAGCCCATCGACCAGCGCCACGGACTCGACGGCGGGAATCGTCACCAGCTCACCGGCGTCGAAGCCGGCCAGCGAGGCGTCGACCATGTCCTCCGCGCTCATCACCCACTCCTGCGGCAGGTTATCGATGGACGTGCCGGCTACCGGCCAGAAGTCGGTCGCGGTGGCACCCGGCAACACGGCCTGGATCTGGACGCCCTTGTCGGCGAGCTCATGATGCATCGACTGGCTGAGCGCGAGCATGAAGGCCTTGCTCCCGCCATACACGCCGTTGAGCAACTCGGGAGCGACCGCGACGATCGACGAAATGTTTATCACCGCGCCGCCGCCGCGCGCGACGAACCCCGGCACTGCTTTATAGGCAAGACGCGTCGGCGCGGTGACGTTGAGTGCGATGAGGTCGGTCATCTTGCCGATGTCCGCCTGGAGCAGCGGAGCCATCGCGCCGACACCGGCGTTGTTGACCAGCAGGCTCAGGTCCGTGGTCTCGGCGATGACCGTTTCCACGCGGCCCAGATCGTCGTCGCGCGTCAGGTCGGCGCCGACAACACGCACCACGCGGCCGGTCGATGCCGTGATGTGCTTTGCCAGGGCGTCGAGTTTTTCCTTGTTGCGGGCCACGAGGATGAGGTCGAAACCGCGCTTTGCGAGACGGTCCGCATACACGGCGCCGATGCCGCTGGACGCGCCGGTGACGAGGGCCGTGCCGGGATTGCTGCTAGTCATCACGATGATTCCTGCTTGGCGTGCGTATGCACATGTCTAGGTAAAAAAGGGGACGTCAAGGCCTCAGGCCATCTGCCCGATCCGATGCATGGTCTCGCGCGTGGCGGTGGCCGTCGCGCTGCCGAACCTCGCCTCGTACTCGGCCTGGGCTGTCGCCCACAACTCACCGGCCTGCGCGGTCTTGGCATGACCGGCCGGGGTGAGCAGGTAGACGTTCTGACGCGAGTCGTCGACCGACGGTGCGACCGCGACGAGACCGTCCCTTTGCAGGGGCTTCAGGGCGCGAACGAGACTGGTGCGATCCATGACCATGTCCTCCGACAGCTCCCGCATGCCGATGCCGGGACGATCTTCCAGCAGCACCAGAAGGGTGAACTGCGAACTGGTCAGCCCGGAGGGCGCCAGATGCCGCTCGTAGGTCCGCGTGATCGCACGGGCGGCCTGACGGGCGGCGAAGCAGTTGCACAGGTCGATACGGGAGGTCATGGGTCGATCATGATCGTGCATATACACACATGTCAAGGCCGACCCGTGCGTCGGATAGGAGCCGATTCATCGGCGATAGGGTGCTTGCTTCACCCTGGCCCGCTGCCGCGGGATCGCCGATAAATCGGCTCCTACCTCAGCGGGCGGCCGGTATTACTCGAACCCTTCGACGGGGTGAGGCGCGTAGGCCTTCTCGAGGGTCGCTGTTTCTTCCTCGGAGAGGACCAGGTCAATCGCTGCCACGGCGTCGTCCAGATGATGCGGCTTCGACGCACCGACGATAGGGGCGGTGACACCGGAACGATGGGCGACCCAGGACAGGGCGACCTGCGCGCGTGGCACACCGCGTTCGTCAGCGACCTTCTTCACGGCCTCGACGATCGCGCGATCCGAATCCTCGGTGGCGTTGTAGAGGGTCTTTCCGAAGACGTCGTTTTCCTGCCGGTTGCTGCTCTGGTCCCAGTCGCGCGTGAGGCGGCCACGTGCCAGCGGGCTCCACGGCAATACCGCGATACGCTGGTCCTCACAGAACGGAATCATCTCCCGCTCTTCCTCGCGCTGGAGCAGGTTGTAGTGGTCCTGCATGCTGACGAACTCGGTCCAGCCGTGCAGGCGCGAGGTGTAGATCATCTTCGCGAACTGCCAGGCAAACATGGACGAGGCGCCCAGGTAACGCACCTTGCCTGCCTTGACCAGGTCATGCAGCGCTTCGAGGGTTTCCTCGATCGGCGTGGTGTGATCCGCACGATGGATCTGCAGTAAGTCGATGTAATCCGTGCCGAGACGCGCGAGGCTGTCGTCGACGGAATGGAAGATCGCCTTGCGCGACAGGCCGCCGCCGTTCGGTCCCTTGCGCCAGTGGAAGAACGTCTTCGTGGCGATGACGACTTCATCGCGTCGCGCGAAGTCTTTCAGGGCGCGGCCGACAATTTCTTCCGACGTACCGTCCGAATAGGCATTCGCGGTGTCGAAGAAGTTGATGCCGAGATCGAGGGCCTTGCGAATGAACGGGCGGCTCGCTTCTTCGTCCAGCGTCCACGCGTGGTTGCCGCGGTCGGGCACGCCGTAGGTCATGCAGCCCAGGACGAGCGGGGAGATGTCGAGGCCGGTGCGGCCGAGTTTCACATAGCGCATGGGGGACTCCGGGTGGGGGCTGCGGGAAGTGTGATCCCTTCGGGGGATACGGGAAATGAAACTTCTTTAATTTCGACCGGCGCTATCGCCGCTGAAGCGGCTCCCACAGAAAGCGGCTCCCACACAATGCGCCCCCCTTGAAACACGCCAGACCCTCCCTAACTTAGGGTCCAGCGAAGACGCGACGCCCTTGCCGGCCCTCACCGGCCGGGCGTAGCATCTCCCCCTCACCCAGAGAGCCCGGCCATGTTCCGCTGCAAGCATGATTTGATGTTCGTCACACTGATCGCCCCATGGGCGCGTCGCGGGTGCGCGCGTCCCATGCCTGGCGGAGTGTCGTTCCCGTAACGACGCGCCGGCCTCGAGGACTACGAAAAGCACCCGCAAGGGTGCTTTTTTTTGTCCCGATTTTCTCTATTCAATCTTGCAAGCCCTCACCGGAGCAACGTGCCATGAAGAACAGCCGCGACCCTCGATCCTGACCGTCCCGCTCAGCCAGGGGCGGCGGTAACAGGATCGGGGAGTGCCTCGCTCGACGATGTATCGAGCCCCTGGCGACCCCATCAGGAACCGTTAGCCATGAGTACCACCCCGCGCGAAACCCGCATTCCCGTCAGCCGTTGGCGCAACCTCGGCATCATTGCGCACGTCGATGCCGGCAAAACCACGCTCACCGAACGCCTGCTCTACAAGACCGGCACGATCCATCGCACCGGTGAAGTGCACGATGGCGCGACCACTACCGACCACATGGAACTCGAGCGCGAGCGTGGCATCACGATTGGCGCCGCGGCCGTGCGCGCCAACTGGACGCCCGACGGCGGCCAGCCGCATCGCCTGACCCTGATCGACACGCCGGGACACATCGACTTCGCCATCGAGGTGGAGCGTTCCCTGCGCGTGCTCGACGGCGCGGTCACCGTGTTCTCCGGCGTCGCCGGCGTGCAGCCGCAATCGGAAACCGTCTGGCACCAGGCGCGCCGTCATGGCGTGCCGCTGATGGCCTTCGTCAACAAGATGGATCGCCCCGGTGCGGACTTCGATGCCGTCGTCGCGCAGATGCGCGACAAGCTCGGTGCGAATCCGTGGGTGGTCGCGCGCCCGATCGTCGAAGGTGAACACATGACCGGTCTGGTCGACCTCGTTGGCGAGCGCATCTGGCGCTTCGACGATGCCGGGACGCCGAGCATCCACACCTGGGACGCTGCGGAGCGCGCGACCCACGCGGACGCGCGCGCCGAACTCGTGGCCGCCGTGGCAGACCGTGACGAAGCACTCGCTGAACTCTGGCTCGCCGATCAGCCGATCGACGCGGCCACGCTGACGGCTGCGCTGCGTCGCGGCACCCTCGCGCGCGCCGGTTCGCCGGTGTTGCCGGGCTCGGCGTTCCGTAACGTCGGTATCGAGCCCTTGCTCGATGCTTTCGTCGCCTACCTGCCTTCGCCGCTCGATCGTCCCGCTGTCGTCGCGCACACCGACGACGGTGACGTCGCCGTCGCGCCCGATGCCGACGCGCCGCTCGCTGCGCTGGTGTTCAAGGTGGTCAACCAGGCTCACGGTCCGCTGGCTTTCGTCCGCGTGTACTCGGGTCGCCTGCATGTGGGCGACGCGGTTTGGCGTAGCGGTACGGATCGCGTGCAGCGCGTCGGTCGTCTCGCTGTCGTGCGTGCGGAAGATACCGAAGCGGTCGAAGCCGCGGAGGCAGGTGACATCGTCGCGATCGCAGGCTGGAAGGATGTCGCAACGGGCGAAACGCTGGCCGATGCGCAGCATCCGCTGCGTCTGGAAACGATCCAGGCCCAGCCAGCCGTGCTGTCGTGGCGGCTTTCGCCCGAACGTTCGGCCGACCTGCTCAAGCTCGGCAACGGGCTCGCGCGCCTGGCGCAGGAGGATCCGTCCTTCCGCGTGGGCACCGACCCGGACACCGGCGAGACGCTGGTCTGGGGCATGGGCGAACTCCATCTGGAAGTGATGGTGGAACGCCTGCGCCGCGAGTGGGGCGTGCAGGTACGTACTGGATCGCCGCGCGTGGCCTACCAGGAAACCCCGGCATCGCCGTCGGGCTCCGTGGAAGGCAAGGTCGCCAAACAGACCGGCGGCAGTGGCCAGTACGCACGCGTGGTGCTTTCGGTCACGCCGACGGGCGAGGACAGCAATCGCTTCGAGGACAAGACCACCGGCGGCGTGATTCCCAAGTCGTTCCAGCCGGCGGTGGAGAAGGGTGCCTTGTCGGCCCTGCTCGAAGGTCCGCGTGGATACCCGGTAGTCGGTGCGCATGTCGTGGTCACGGATGGCCAGGCCCATGCGGTGGACTCGAACGAGATGGCCTTCCACCGTGCTGCGCAGATCGGTGTGAAGTCGGCGCTGGAAGCGACAGGTACCGTCTTGCTGGAGCCGGTGATGCGCGTTTCGGTGAGTTCGCCGGGATCAGCGGTCGGCGATCTGCTGGGCGACCTGCAGCGTCGTGGTGGCCAGATCGTCAACCTGACCGATACGCAGGAGCGTACGGAGATTGAAGCCGACGTGCCGCTTGCCCAGCTCGAGGGCTACAGCACGGCACTGCGCTCGTTGAGTCAGGGCCGCGCCTCGGCCACGGTGGCGTTCCACGCCTACCGCCCGGCCGCCGTGCAGGAGGCGTCACGCAAGCTGGCATGACACTGGTTTTGTGGGGGCGGTTCATCGGCGATGGGGCGTTACTTCTTCGCCGCTTCGTTGGCTTTTCGCCGATGAATCGGCTCCCACATTCCCTATTCGCCGATGAATCGGCTCCTACATTTCTTTGTTACGCTCCACCCATGATTTCCTACCCCGACGCACTGGCCCTGTTACTGGGCGAAGCCGACGCGCTCGAGAGCGAGCGTGTCGACATCGATGCCGTATCGGGGCGTTTCCTCGCCAGCGACATCGTCAGCCCCCATGCGCTGCCGGGCTTCGACAATGCCGCCATGGATGGCTTCGCCGTGCGGGCGCCCGGCGAGGCGATCGCCGCAGGCTCCACCTATCTCGTCGGCGCCATGCATGCCGCCGGCGACGACACTGACGACTATCCCGACGCAGAGGCCTGCGAGATCGCCACCGGCGCACGCATGCCAGCGAGATTCGATACCGTCGTGCCCGTGGAGCGCGCTGAGCGCCAGGGCGATCGCGTGCGCTTCGTTGCGGATGAACGTCGCGGCCAGAATGTGCGTCGTGCGGGCAGCGACATTGATGCCGGGACGGTCGCCTTGACCGCGATGAGGCGGGTGGATCCCGCGGCGATCATGTTGCTGGCGGCCCTTGGCATCGCGCAGGTCGATGTCGTGCGACGGCCACGCGTGGCGATCATCAACACGGGAAGCGAACTCAATCCGGGCGGACCTCTTCCGTTGGCTGGTATCCACGATTCCAATGGCCCCTTCTTGGCGTCGAGCCTCGCCCGTTGGGGCGTCGAAGCGACAGGGCGCACACGGGTCGCGGATCACGGCGACGCCTTCTATCTCGCGGTTCGCGATGCGCTGGCAGCGCATGCCGACCTGATCGTCACCACCGGGGCGGTGTCCGCGGGGCGCTTCGACTTCGTACCTGCCGCGCTCGCCTCGCTGGGCGCGCGCGAGCTGTTCCACAAGGTCGCCATCCGTCCGGGCAAGCCGTTGCTGGCCGCGTGCTTCGACCGTGGTCCGCTGGTCGTTGCCTTGCCCGGCAACCCGATCGCCGTGGCAGTCGGCTACCGCTTCTTTGTCGCTCCGGTGTTGCGGGCGATGGCAGGGCTGGCGCCGGAGCAGCCACGCCGCGCGCGATTGGACGTCGCTCCCTCGACGCGCGAGGGCCTGCAGTATTTCGGTCTCGGTGAGTTCGCCCATGACGAGGGCGGACATCCGATCGTCAGGATGACGCCCGCGCAGGCGGCCTATCGGATCCTGCCGTATACCCAAGCGAATGTCTGGTGGTCGGCCGTGGAGGGGCGTGTGGACTCGGTCGACACGTGGCCACTTGATCCCACGGACGCCTCATGATCATCGGCCTGATTCTCGCCGGCGGCCTGTCGTCGCGGATGGGCGAAGACAAGGCGCTGATGGAAGTCGATGGCGTGACGATGCTCGACCGTACCGCACGGACGCTGCGCGGCCTGGGTGTCGACCTGGTGGCCGTGAGTGGTTCGCGTCCCGGCGGTATTCCCGACCGCTGGGCGGGCACGGGTCCCGTGGGCGGCATGGCCAGTGCCGCTGCAGTCCTTCCCGACGCCGAGTTGGTTGTCGTGCCTGTCGACATGCCACGGCTGGGAGCGGAGGTACTCATGCCCTTGCTTGCGCAGCGAAGCCTGCCGGCGACGCGTTGGGAGGGTCATCCCCTGCCGATGCGGCTCACGTTGAACGCCGGCACGCGTGACGCGCTGGCTACGCTGATGACACTGACCGGTCGCGAACGCTCGGTGTCCGCCTTGCAGGCGCGCATCGGCACGACCACACTGCCCCTGGACGGGCTGGATCCGCTCTTCCTGGCCAACTGCAACACTCCCGACGAATGGCGCGAGGCGAACGCATGAGGGTACAGCTGGAGAACGATACGGTCCGCGTGAGGATCGACGAAGAAGAACTGGGCGAATTGCTCGGCAATATTGCCTTGCTCGGCTCGACGGCGTTCGGCAAGGCCTTCGTCATGCGCTACTCGGTCGACGCGACCGACGCGGTGACCTGCACGCTCGAGGGTAATGCCCATGAGTGGCGCCTCAAGGTACCCATGAGCGAACTATCGGCGCTGGAGTCACGTCTGCCAAGCAAGGATGGCCTGGTGTTCGACATCCCCGGCCACGACACGGTGGCGACAACCGTGCGCTTCGACGTCGACGTCAAGGACAGCCTGCGCCGTCGCCGAAGCTGAAACCGGTCAGATGATCCGTTGTGGCCGGGTATAGACGTTGAACCGCCCCGGCCGCGCGAACCCGATCAGCGTCAGGCCGCAATCGCTGGCCAGATGCACGGCAAGCGCCGTCGGCGCGGAGATCGCGACGACGATGGCGATCCCGGCGACCGCGGCCTTGGTCACCATTTCGTAGCTTGCCCGGCTCGTGATCACCACGAAACCGTCGTTGGCGTCGATGTGTGCCGTACTCATCGCGCCGATCAATTTGTCCAGCGCATTATGTCGGCCGACATCCTCGCGTACGCAGACGATCGCGCCGTCGGGAAGCGCCCAGGCGGCGGCGTGGACGGAGCCGGTAAAGGCATTGACCGGTTGTAACGCGCGCAGCGACTCGAGCGCCCGCTCGATGGCGTCGACGCCGATGGTCGGGCCGAGGCCCACGGGTTCCGGGCGGCGCACCACGTCTTCGAGTTCCCGGCTTCCACAAATGCCGCAACCGCTACGTCCAGGCAACTGGCGCGGCAAGGCGTGCTCCTTGTAGGAGCCGATTTCATCGGCGATCCCTGCGGAGCGATCGGGTGATTCCCTCGGCAAGCTCCCATCGCCGCTGAAGCGGCTCCCACAGGTTTTTGCCGTACGGATGTTGACGGTGATGCCTTCGAGCACTTCCTGTACGTCGATCCGTTCGATCTCGTCGATGGAACCGACCCGCCCCTCGGTCAGGGCGAAGCCACGCGCGAAGTCTTCCAGATCCATCGGCGTCGCCATCATCACCGCGAATGGCTCGCCGTCGACATGCATGGCGACGGGCACCTCCTCGGCCAGGCGATCGTCGTCCGCGCTCGCGATGCCGCGTTCCACGCGCAGCACCGGCCGCGTGGCCGTGCCGGTGGGCACGTGTCGGTCAGACGGCATGCGCGGCCTGCCGCTTCGGGCGTTTGGCGCCCTGCACGGTGGAGCGCGTGATGCGTACGGGCACCGACTTGTACGCTGGCGTGCCGGATCGACGGTCGTGGCTTTCCAGGGCGATCAGCGCATTGCCTTCCGGGTAGTACATCGCCACCGATCCCTCCGCGATGTCGTATTCCACCGCGACGAAGCCATCCACCGCGCGCCGCTTGCCATCGGCGGCATTGACGCCGGTAGCGACCACGTCGATCCGGTCGCCATGCTTGAGACCGCGCGCGGCGAGATCCTTGGCGTGCATGAAGATCACATCGCGCCTGCCGGTGACGCCGCGGTAGCGATCGTTCAACCCGTAGATCGTGGTGTTGTACTGATCGTGCGAGCGTATCGTCGTCAGCATGAGGTTGTCTTCATCCGGCAGGGGATCCTCGTCGAGGCCACGAGCAAGAAGGAACTGCGCGCGTTTGTCGGGCGTTGCCCAATCGCGTTCGCTTGCGGCCACGCGCAACCGGAAACCGCCCGGCTGGCGTACGCGCTGGTTGAAGTCGAAGAAGATCGGAAAGACCTTCTCGATGTCGTCGCGGATCAGGTCGTAATCGGCGACCAGGCCATCCCAGTCGACCCGCGTTTGCGGCAGGGTCGCCCTGGCGATGCCGCGCACGATCCACGGCTCCGAACGAAGGTGTTCGGACGCCGGCTTCAGGCTTCCGGCAGACGCATGCACCATCGACATCGAATCCTCGACGGTGACCGATTGCGGACCGGTCGCCTGTACGTCCAGCTCGGTGCGGCCCAGGCAAGGGAGGATGAAGGATTGCTTTGCCAGGATGAGGTGCGAACGGTTGAGCTTGGTCGCGATGTGCACGGCCAGATCGAGCCCGCGCATCGCCGCGAAGGTCTCTTCGGTATCGGGCATGGCGACGGCCAGGTTGCCGCCGAGTGCGACGAGCGCCTTCGAGCGGCCTTCGCGGATCGCGATCACCGCGGCGACCGCATCGTGCCCGTGTTCCACCGGCGGCTCGAAGCCGTAGGTGCTGCGAATCCCGTGGTTGAGTTCGTCGTTGGGTTTTTCGGTGATGCCGACGGTGCGGTCGCCCTGCACGTTGCTGTGTCCGCGCAGCGGGCAGATCCCCGCGCCCTGGCGCCCGATATTGCCGCGCAGGAGCAGGAGGTTGGCGATCTGCTGCACGTTCTCGGTGCCGTGAGCGTGCTGGGTGATGCCCATGCCGTAACAGACGATCGTGCGCTCGGCCTTGGCGTAGATGTCGCCGGCGGCTTCGATCTCGGCGCGGCTCAGTCCGGACTTCGCCTCGATGGCGTCCCAGCTCGTGGCCTCGATGTCGTCGACCAGGGCTTCGTAGCCGGTGGTGTTCGCCTCGATGAACGCGCGATCGATCACGCCGGGCTGGCCGGCGCCGGTCGCTGCACGGTCGGCGGCAAGCAGGTATTTCATCATGCCCTTGAGCACGGCCACGTCGCCGCCGATCTTCAGCTTGTAATAGGTGGAAGCGATGCGCACCGAGCTGTTGGTCAGCATTTCCACCGGGTGCTGTGGCGAGGTGAAACGTTCCAGGCCGCGCTCGGGCAGCGGATTGAGCACCACGATCGGCACGCCGCGCAGCGACGCTTCGCGCAAGGTCGACAGCATGCGCGGATGATTGGTGCCGGGGTTGTGGCCGATGCAGAAGATCGCATCGCAATGGTCGAAATCCTCGAGCAGCACGGTGCCCTTGCCGGAACCGATCGACTTCGGCAGGCCGACGCTGGTCGCTTCGTGGCACATGTTCGAGCAGTCGGGGAAATTGTTCGTGCCGTATTCGCGGACGAACAGCTGATAAAGGAACGCGGCTTCGTTCGAGGCACGTCCGGAGGTGTAGAACTCGGCCATGTTCGGGTCGGGCAGGGCGCGCAGCGCTTCGCCGATGCGACGGAACGCCTCGTCCCACTCGATCGCCTGGTAGGTGTCGCTGGCACGGTCGTAGGCCATCGGGTGGGTGATTCGCCCAAAGCCCTCGAGCGTGTAATCGGTCAGGTTCCACAGGTCGGCGACCGTGTTTTTCGCAAAGAACTCCGGCTTCACCCGCTTGGCCGTGGCTTCCCAGGTCACCGCCTTGGCGCCGTTCTCGCAGAACTCGAAGGAGGAGGTTTCCTTGGGGTCCGGCCAGGCGCAGCCGGGGCAGTCGAATCCGGCCGGCTGGTTCATCCGGTGCAGGGCGATGGTCTCGCGACCCAGGGCCAGCTGTCCGCTGACGGCGCGGGCCACGGCGCCGAGGGCGCCCCACCCGCCGGCAGCGCCGTCGTAGTCACTGACGCCGGGTACGTGGGGGAGGTCTTTTTCGCTCATGACTGCCGTCTCGATGTCTGCACCTGGCCTAATCCTAAACGGGAAGGCGTAAGTAAATCGCACAGTACGTCGTCGCTTTGCTCGCGCGGGATTCACACCGCCTTGTCGGCCCGCCCTGCAACCTGCGCGCCGCTCGGCGTTCCTCCCCACGACGCCAGGAAAACACTAGTGTCCCAACAAGAGCTTGCCGCCATTACCCTGGAACGGCAGACCGCCTGCGGCCTGCCCGTCGGCGATCTGCGCGGCTTCGGCCGGGTGCGGGCCGATGCGTCGGTGGTCCAGCTCGCGCTGAACCGGGACGCCGGCCTGCTCCGGCCGGTGGACCCGCAGCAGTCCCTGATGACGCTCGCCGTGGACGGCGATCCCGCCTGGGTGGCCGCCTACGTCCCGGGCACCAATGTCCTGGAGTCCACGGCCCACACGGCCTCGGGGGAGCTCCGCGTGGTCGACTTCATGGCCCTGGCCGAGGGAAGACCGGGGCAGGCCGAGGCGATTTCTTCCGGTCGCTTCGTGCGGATCGTTACGTGCACCGAGGGGGAGGTGGCCTTCGAGCTGTCCTGCGCGCTGTGGACTATCGCCGCTGAAGCGGCTCCCGCACCGGGCTGGCATGTGGCCTGTTCGCGTCTGCTGGCCTTTGACGAGGGGGTGGCGGGGAAGGCGTTTCGACTCACGGCGGGTGAGAGCGTCGCGCTCGTCGTGAGCGAGCGGCCGGTCCAGGGCGGCGCCTCGCTGGTTGCCTCGGCCATGCATGCCTTGGGCGACACCATCCACTACTGGACCTGGTGGAGCGACCGTTGCCGGTATAAGGCGGCGGATTTCGACGCCGTCCTGCGCGAAGCGCTCGCACTGAAGCTGGCCTGCTCGGCCGCTGGTCTACGGGTCGAAGACCCCCGGGCCTCGGGATTCTCGGCTGCTCCCCTGGGTGAGTCGACCCGGGCGGCGGCTCGTTTCCTCTCCCTGGGATACCGCCACGAATGCGTGGAGCTGCTCGCCTACGTTCAGGGCCAGGCGATGTCCGCGACGCACGAGCGCTGGCCATCCGACCCGACCTTCGCCACGACCCTTGGGCATTATCTGGAGGCCTACGGGGAAGTCGGCTTGCCTGAATCCTTGTGCGCCGCGGCTCATGTGCCACCGCCGCAATCGCGCATGGCCTGATTGCGTCAGGGCCTGCCTCGGAGGCCCTGATCGCATGTTGCGATGCACAATATTCATGACGTAATGCAAGCCATGCGTTCTGTGCATACCTGATAGTTCCCCGATCGCATTGTTCTGCGACCTCCCGGCCGACAGCATCGCCCCGCTCCGCCATCATCCGGCGGTTTCTCCAGGGGCTTCCACCGATGATCCATCGCTTCGCCATTGCCGCCTTGTTTGCGGTCGCCGCTTCCGCTGCCGTCGCGCAGACGACTCCCGATGCGCAGGAACCTCGCCAGACGACGCCGGAGAAGCCGAAGGACACGGGTGGCCCGGTAGACCGGCTGCGTGACGACGGGATTTCGCTGCGCTTTGTCTGGGCCAACGATTGGGCCGGCAATGTGCGCGGTGGCGAGCGCCTGGGCGCGACCAACGGCGGTGGCGCGGTCGGCGGCGCGGATCTGGACATGGGCAAGCTCGCCGGCATCGATGGCGGCAAGATGCACATCACCTTCGCCCGCTACTACGGCCACAGCGTCGCGGCCGACGATATCGGCGTGGTGCAGAAAGTGCAGGGCTACTGGTATCCAAAGCGCCAGTGGCAGCTCGCCCAGTTCAGCTGGGAGCAGCAGTTTTCCGATAGTCACATCAACGTGCTCGCCGGTCGCCTCAATGCGACCTGGCAGTTCGCGCGCTCCACGTATGGCTGTCGTTTCGTCAGCGCCCCGGATTGTCCGTACCAGCTGACCAACACCACGGGTGGCTTCAGCGGCTTCCCGTACGTGAACTGGGGCGCGCGTGTGAAGTACCAGCCGGATGCGCGCTACCTGTCGATCGGCGCCTTCGAAATCAATCCCGAGCGACGCAACAACAACGGTCTGGACCTGGGCATCAACAACGCGACCGGCGTGATGATTCCGGTCGAAGCCGGCTATGAAACCAGCTTCGCCAACGACCCCTACCCGAAGCACCTGAAGATCGGCGGCTGGTACAACTCCGCGGATTTCACCGATCCGGAACTGAACACCAAGGGCCTGCATCGCGGCCTCGTCGGCGGCACGGCGCGCAACTACGACGGCGGGCGCTACGGTGTCTACGTACTCGCCGACAAAGTCGTCTGGAAGCCGGATCCCAACAGCAATACACGTAATCTCGCGGTGTTCGGCTCGCTCACAGGCCCGCTGGACAATGCCGAGAACTACACGCTGCAGTCCACGTTCGGCCTGCTGTGGACCGGCCTGTCAGCCGCCCGCCCGAACGACTCGCTCGGTTTCCAGGGCACGCTGTTCCGCTTCAGCCGCAAGGCCGTCGGTTACGAAGACGACCTGATCCACAAGAACAGCGGCACGAACGATCACTTCGCACGCAACGAATGGATGACCGAACTCAACTACAGCTACAAGCTGTTCCCGGTGGTCAGCCTGGTCCCGAATCTGCAGTACATCGTCAGCCCGGACATCCTCGGCAATACGGTAGGCGTGAAGCGCGTGCCGGCCAACGCGATCGTGATCGGCCTGCGCGTCATGGTGAACATGGGCGGCCCGGGCAGTCAGTGACGCCGCCCGCGCGGTATTCGCGCCATAATCGGACCACCCTGGATACCTGGTGCGCGACGCAACCTTGGACCTGAAACATCTGCAGAGCTTCATCCGCATCGTCGAGTTCGGCAGCCTCACCCGTGCCGCCGCGACGCTGGATGTCTCCCAGTCCCTGCTCAGCCGCCAGGTGCGGCAGTTGGAGATGGAGCTGGGCACCCACTTGCTGGAACGCAACGGCCGCGGCGTCGTCGCCACCGAGGCGGGCCGCGAGCTCGTCGAACACGGGCGCGGCATCCTCCGCCAGGTGGAAGTGGCACGCCTGCAACTCGGGCAGGCACGTGGCGTGCAGGCCGGCAAGCTCGCCATCGGCGTGCCGCCGAGCATCGGTTCGCTGTTGACGGTCGAGCTGGTGATGCGCTTCCGCGAGCGCTATCCCGCCGCGCAGATCAGCGTGGTCGAGGCCTTGAGCGCAAGCCTGCTGGAGTGGCTGCAACTGGGCCGGCTGGACTGCGCGCTGCTGTACAACCCGGCCGTGAACGCGAACATGCGCTTCCGCCACGTGCATTCCGAAGAGCTTTACCTGATCGGCAGCACGCACGACGGACGCGCGCTGCCCGACAGCGTCCCGCTGGGAACGCTGGGCCAGTACCCGCTGATCATTCCGTCGCCCCTGCATTCCGTGCGGCAGCTGATCGAGGCGGATGCGGCGCGTTACGGCGTGTCGCTCGACATCCGTCTCGAGATCGACGCCGTGCGCTCCCTGCTCGACCTGGTGGAGCGTGGCGTCGGCTATGGTGTCCTCTCGCGCAATGCACTGCTTGCACGGCGTGGCGAACACCACCTGCGTGCCGTGCCCATCGTGATGCCCAGCATCGTCACGCGTCTGGTCGTGGCCACTCCGACCCAGCGGCCGATGAGCAGCATCACCGAACGTACCCTCACGCTGGTCGACGAGCTGATTGCCGAAGGCCGCCTGGATCCCATGGAATAACGTTCTTCGCGCAATCTCGGGCTGGGGGGGCGGCTCGGCTTCGCCGTCGCTGTCGCTGCGTACACTTGGGCGTCGCGCGCAGGAGACCTTGGTGCCCACCCTCGCTGCTCAGACAGGTCCTCCGCGTTCCGTAAAGGAATGGCCGCTAACGCGGCCCGTGTACTTATCTGGCCTACGGCCGCTCCACTTGTGCGGAACTCGCCTCGAGGGTGGACACCAAGGTCTCTCACGACGATACGGTTAGCGGGAAGGCGAGCCGTTGGCGTGGGTGTAGCCGCCGAAGCGAGCCGTTACGGCAGTCGTGCTGACACGACCATCCCGGCTCGGTGAGCGCCTTCCTCCCGCTGCGCCGTCTCGCGCGCGGACGATCGCGACCGGCGCGCCGGGTCGACCGTTTGGCGATGGCGAAAAGCCAGCAGCCAAAGCGGCGTTGCTTCGTCGGCTCGACCCGCACGAACCTCAAGGATGGGAAGAGCCTTCGGTGTCCACCCTCGAGGCGAGTTCCGCACAAGTGGAGCGGCCGCAGGCCAAATAGGCACGGGCCGCGTTAGCGGCCTTTCCGGTACGGAACGCGGAGGACCTGTCTGAGCAGCGAGGGTGGACACCGAAGGCTCTTTGCCTCAAGCCCACCCCCCCGAAGGCTCTGCGCGACCAATCTCCACGCAATCGCCGACGCTATCGGTGCACCAACTTCTACCGCGGCGCTCTCGCCGTTGTTGCGTTGCAACATATGCAATCCAGAGCGCCAGCCATGAAGATTACGCATAACAGATAAGCGACACATCGCGTTGTTCGTCCCGCCTGCCAGGACGACCATCGTCCCGGTTCTGGACCGTGGCGATAACGATGGCTCATGAAATTCCCTGCTGGTACATGCGTGGCGGTACGTCGAAGGGGCCGTTCTTTCTCGCCACCGACCTCCCCGACGACAAGACGACGCGAGACGCGGTGATCCTTGCGGTCATGGGCTCTCCCGATGAGCGCCAGATCGACGGCCTCGGTGGCGCGCGCACCCTCACCAGCAAGGCCGGCATCCTGTCGATTCCCGACGATGGCGCCGCCGATCTCGATTTCCTGTTCGCCCAGGTCGGCATCGGCGAGGCCAGCGTCGACACCACGCCGAACTGCGGCAACATGCTTGCCGCGGCGCTCCCCGCCGCCATCGAAGCGGGATTGCTCGTCGGCGACCACGGCACGACCACACGCCGCGTTCGCACGATCAACACCGGGGTCATCGCCGAAATCACCATCGAGACGCCGTTCGGTCGGCCGATGTATGACGGCGACGCGCGTATCGACGGTGTGCCGCGGCCGGCGTCGCCGGTGAGCTGCGGCTTCCTCGACACGGAAGGTTCGGTCAGCGGCAGCCTGCTGCCGACAGGTCATCTGCGCGACACCATCGACGGCATCGCCGTGACCCTGATCGACAACGGCATGCCGGTGATGATCATCGCGGCGAGCGAGCTCGCTGTCCGCGGTGACGAACGCCCGGAAACGCTCGATGCCGATACCGGCCTCAAGGCCCGCATCGAAGCGTTGCGCCTGAAAGCCGGTCCCCTGATGAATCTCGGGGACGTGAGCAAGAAGCCGATTCCGAAGATCACCCTGGTCTCCGCACCACGCCACGGCGGGGCCATCGGCACGCGCACCTTCATTCCCCACGATTGCCATAGCTCGATCGGCGTGCTCGGGGCGGTTACGGTTGCCACGGCAGCGGTCTTGCCGGGCACCGTCGCTCACGATCTTGCGGTGGCCGGCGACGGCGACACGCGCATCGTGTCGATCGAACATCCCAGCGGTGAGTTCAGCGTCGAGGTCGGTCTCGAGGGCACGCGCGTGGTCCGCGCCGCGCTGCTCCGGACCGCGCGGCTGCTCATGCGCGGCAGCGTACCCGTCTCCCCCTCGATCTGGCGCGGTCCCGCCGCCTGATTTCTTTCCTGGAGCTGTAACCCATGTCCGATACGAAGACCGCGCTCGTCGTGAGCGCTCATTCCGCCGACTTCGTCTGGCGCGCCGGTGGCGCCATTGCGCTGCACGCCGCGCAGGGCTGGCGCGTGCACATCGTCTGCCTTTCCTATGGAGAGCGTGGCGAGTCCGCGAAGCTGTGGCGCCAGGCCGGCATGACAATGGATCGCGTGAAGACCAATCGTCGCGCCGAAGCCGAAGAGGCGGCGGGCATCCTCGGCGCGAGTGTCGAGTTCCTCGACATCGGTGACTACCCGATGCGCGCCGATCTCGATGTCGTCTTCCATCTGGCCAAGGTCTACCGCGAACTCCGCCCGTCCTTCGTGCTGAGCCACTCGCTGAAGGATCCGTACAACTTCGACCACCCGCTGGCGACCCACATCGCGCAGGAGGCACGCGTCGTCGCACAGGCTCACGGCCACGAGCCCGAGGTGCCGGTGATCGGCGCACCGCCGGTGTTTCTGTTCGAGCCGCACCAGCCCGAGCAGTGCGAGTGGAAGCCGGAACTCTTCCTCGACATCACCTCGGTGTGGGAGAAGAAGCGCGCCGCCTTCGAGACCATGCGCGCGCAGGAGCACCTGTGGGAGTACTACACCCGGGTCGGCCTGCAGCGCGGCGCGCAGGCGGCCCGTAATTCGGACTTCAAGATCACCTACGCAGAAGCCTTCCAGCGCGTGTTCCCGCACGTGACTCAGGGTACCCTCGCATGATCGGCATCGTCGTACGCAACCGACCAGAGATCAGCGAGGACCAGGCCGCGACACTCGCAGCGATGGGTGTCGCCACCGTGCACGAAGCGCAGGGGCGCACGGGTTTGCTGCAGCCGCCGATTCGCGCTATCCAGCAGGACGTCGCCATCGCCGGCAGTGCGGTCACGGTGCTCGCCCAACCCGGTGACAACTGGATGCTGCATGTCGCCGTCGAGCAGTGCCGCCCGGGCGACGTGCTCGTGGTCGCCTGCACCACGGAGAACGACGACGGCATGTTCGGCGACCTGCTCGCCACGTCGCTCATGGCGCGCGGCGTCGCCGGCCTGGTCATCGACGCTGGCGTGCGCGATACCGCCGAACTGCGCCGGATGGGCTTTCCCGTCTGGTCGCGTGCGGTGCACGCGCGCGGCACGGTCAAAGCCACGCTGGGCTCGGTCAACGTGCCTGTCGTCATCGGCGGCCAGTACATCCGGCCCGGCGACGCGATCGTCGCCGACGACGACGGCATCGTCGTGGTTCCCTTCGCCACCGTCGATACGGCCATCGCCGCGTCGCGCAAGCGCGTGCTCAACGAGGAAGCCAAGCGCGCGCGTCTCGCCGACGGCGAACTCGGCCTCGATATCTATGACATGCGTCCGCGTCTGGCCGAGGCCGGGCTGCGCTATGTCGACGACCTGCCGAACGAGTGAACGATGAAATCCTGTCTGCCCCCCGATCCGAATCCCACGAAACCCGAACAGGCCATGCCGCCGTTATCCTGCGACGCGCATTGCCATGTCTTCGGTCCGGCCGATCGCTTCCCCTATGCACCCGACCGTAGCTACACGCCGCCCGATGCGCCCTATGAACATCTCGTGGCGCTGCACGATTTCCTCGGCTTCGATCGTGGCGTGATCGTCCAGGCGAGCTGCCACGGTACCGACAACACCGCCATGCTCGACGCCATCGCCCGTGGCCAGGGGCGTTACCGCGGCGTGGCCATCGTCGACGATGGCATCGACGAAAAAGGCCTGGCGGCGCTGGACGCCGGCGGCGTCCGCGCCGTGCGCTTCAACTTCGTGCAGCATCTGGGCGGCCGCCCCGACATGCGCGTGTTCTGGCGTGTGCTCGATCGTGTGGCCGAGATGGGCTGGCACGTGGTCCTGCACCTGGATGCCAACGATATCGTCGAGCTCCAGGACGTGCTCGGCAAGATCCGCGTGCCCTTCGTCATCGACCACATGGGCCGCGTCCAGGCAGCGCAAGGGGTCGAACAGGAACCATTCCGCCTGCTCGTGGCGCTGATGCGCGACAATCCCCTGGCCTGGGTCAAGGTTTGCGGGGCGGAGCGCGTCTCCGTCGGCAAGCGTCCGTTCGACGACGCGATTCCTTTTGCCCGCACCCTGATCGAAACCGCGCCGGACCGCGTGCTGTGGGGAACGGACTTCCCGCACCCGAACATCTCCAAGGACATGCCCAACGACGGCGGCCTGGTGGACCTGATGTTCCGCTTCTGTCCCGATGAGACGCTGCGCAAGCGCCTCCTTGTCGATAATCCTGCGCGCCTGTACGACTTCAACTGAGCATCCTCATGTCCTTACCCACCGCCGCCAGCACGCTCCCGCCGCCGAAGCCGCGCAAGCCCTTCTACCGGCAGCTCTACATCCAGGTGCTGGTCGCGGTGGTGATCGGCGTGATCCTCGGTTACCTGTCGCCCGCCTACGCGGTGAAGATGAAGCCGTTCGGCGACGCCTTCATCGCCTTGATCAAGATGGTCATCGGCCCGATCATCTTCTGCACCGTGGTGACCGGCATCGCCGGCATGCGCGACATGCGCAAGGTCGGTCGCGTCGGTGGCAAGGCTTTGCTCTACTTCGAGATGATCTCGACGGTGGCGTTGTTCTTCGGCCTGGTCGCCGGGCACATCTTCCATCCTGGCTCCGGCTTCAACGTGGATCCCACCACGCTGAAGTCCGGCGAGATCGGCAACCTGGTAGCCCAGGGTCACAACATCGAGTCGATCGAGTTCCTGCTCGGGATCATCCCGAACACCTTCATCAGTGCGTTCGCCAAGGGCGACGTACTTTCCATCCTGCTCATTTCCGTATTGTTCGGCTGCGCGCTTGCCGCGACGGGCGATCGCGGCAAGCCCGTCTACGACGTGATCGAGGCCGGCGCGCAGGTGTTCTTCAAGATCGTTCACTACATCACCGCGGTGTCGTCCATCGGCGCGTTCGGCGCGATGGCGTTCACCATCGGCAAGTACGGCGTCGTATCGCTCGTGCCGCTGATGGAGTTGATCGGCAGCTTCTACGTGGTCTGCATCATCTTCGTCGTGCTGGTGCTCGGCCTCGTTGCACGCATCGCCGGCTTCAGCATCCTGCGGTTCTGTGCCTACATCCGCGACGAGTTGCTGATCGTGCTCGGCACGAGTTCGTCCGAGGTGGTGCTGGCGCCGCTGATGCGGAAGATGGAAGAGCTCGGCTGCCCGAAGGAAACGGTGGGCCTGGTCGTACCGACCGGCTACTCGTTCAACCTCGACGGCACCAACATCTACCTGACCATGTCGATCCTGTTCATCGCCCAGGCACTGAACATCGATCTCACGCTCGAGCAGCAGATCACCGTAGCCATCGTCGGCATGCTGACGTCGAAGGGCGCGAGCGGTGTGGCCGGCGCGGCCCTGGTGATGCTGGCTTCGACGCTGAGCGTGGTCCCCGTCGTACCCGTGGCCGGCATGGTGCTGATTCTCGGCATCCACCGTTTCCTCGGCACGGGGCTGGCGATGACCAACCTGGTCGGCAACGGCGTCGCCGCGATCGTGGTCTGCGCGTGGGAAAAAGAACTCGATCGCGAGAAGCTCAAGGCCGTCCTCGCCGCCGCCTAGCGCTTTACTGTGGGAGCCGATTCATCGGCGATAGCCAGGTTACGGCGCATCCTCATCGCCGGCGCAGACGGCTCGGCTTCGCCGTCGCTCCTCACACTTGGGCGTCTCGCGGAGGAGACCTTGGTGCCCACCCTCGCTGCTCAGACAGGTCCTCCGCGTTCCGTGAGGGAAAGGCCGCTAGCGCGGCCGTGTACTTATTCGGCCTACGGCCGCTGCACTTGTGCGGAACTCGCCTCGAGGGTGGACACCAAGGTCTCTCACGACGATACGGTCAGCGGGAAGGCGAGCCGTTGGTGTGAATGCGACCGCCAACGCCGGCCGTCACCGCAATCGTGCTGGTGCGTACATCTCGCTCAGTGAGCGGCTTCGTCGCCGTGGCGCTGCCCTCGCGAAGACGATCGCGACCGGCGCGCCGAGGTTGGCCGTTTGACGGTGGCGCCGAGCCAGCAGCCCAAGCGGCGTTGCTTCGTCGGCTCGACCCGCACGAACCTCAGGGATGGGAAGAGCCTTCGGTGTCCACCCTCGAGGCGAGTTCCGCACAAGTGGAGCGGCCGCAGGCCAAATAGATACATGGGCCGCGTTAGCGGCCTTTCCTTTACGGAACGCGGAGGACCTGTCTGAGCAGCGAGGGTGGGCACCGAAGGCTCTTTGCCTCAAGCTCCCCAGCGAGGGTGGGCACCGAAGGCTCTTTGCCTCAAGCTCCCCAGCGAGGGTGGGCACCGAAGGGTATGCGCGACGAACCTCCACGCAAGCGGCGGCGCAAGCTTCAGGCGGCGAGGGTAAGACCCGCTTCCAGCGCGTCGAAATACTCGCGCGTCAGGCGCATCTGCGTGGCGGCGTCTTCGGCGCGGTTGACGACATCACGGAACGCCGCGTTCTCCGGGCGATCCTTGGCATACCAGCCCAGGTGCTTGCGGGCGATGCGCACGCCCATCTTCTCGCCATAGAACGCGTACAGATGCTCGAGGTGGCCGCAAAGGATGTCGCGGACCTCGGTGGGCGTCGGCGCGGCGAGGTGTTCGCCGGTGTCGAGGAAATGCGCGATCTCACGGAAGATCCACGGACGGCCCTGCGCACCGCGGCCGACCATGATGGCATCGGCGCCGGTTGCCGCGAGTACCTCGCGTGCCTTCTCCGGGGTGACGACATCGCCATTGGCCATGACCGGGATGCGCACGCTGGCTTTGACCGCCGCGATGGTCGCGTACTCGGCGTCGCCCTCGTATTTGTCGGCGCGCGTACGCCCGTGCACGGCGAGCGCGGCGATGCCGGCGTCCTCGGCGATGCGGGCGATGGTCAGCGCGTTGCGGTTGTCGCGGTCCCAGCCGGTGCGGATCTTCAAGGTGACGGGGATGTCGACGGCCTTGACCACGGCGGCGAGGATGCGCGCCACCAGCGGTTCGTCCTGCAACAAGGCCGAGCCCGACCAGACATTGCAGACTTTCTTCGCCGGGCAGCCCATGTTGATGTCGACGATCTGCGCGCCGTTGTCCGCATTGTACTTCGCGGCCTCGGCAAGCATGCCAGGATCGTAGCCGGCGATCTGCACGCTGACCGGTTCCGGTTCGCCGTCGTGGTCCATGCGACGCAGCGACTTGGTCGTGTTCCACAAGCGCGGGTCGGCGGTCGTCATTTCGGACACGGCGAGGCCAGCCCCCATGCGCTTGCAAAGGAGGCGGAAGGGCTTGTCGGTGACGCCAGCCATGGGCGCGAGCACCACGCCGGGCGCGATGGAGTAGGGGCCGATGCGCATGGGGCGATTTTACGCGATCCGCGGCGCGGACGCGTTCAGGCCGGTGCGGACCGCTCAGCGGGCGGTTCGGCTGGTCTTTTTCACGGCGGCGACAGCGCCTGCGGCATTGACCTCGAGCATGCCTTTCTTCTGCTCGCTGGTGCGCAGGAGGATCGCGTGGACCGACGCCGGATCGAGCCCGGGAGCCAGCGAGAGCATCAGGGCGACGATGCCACTGACGTGCGCCGTGGCCATGGAGGAGCCCGAGCTGAAGTCGTAGCCGCCGCCGGGCTGGGTCGTCAGGATGTCGTTGCCCGGTGCGCTGACCACGCCGGGGGGTGCGGCATCGGTGGCACTGGTGCGGACCACGATGACGCCGGGGGCGCCGTCGGGAAAGCCACTCAACTTGCGGTCCGGTGGCATCGCCGTGATGACGATGCGGCCCTCACTGAGAATCTTGGCGAGCAGCTTGCTGAGCAGGGGATCGGCGGGGCCGCCCAGGCTGAGATTGACGATGCGCGCGTCCGTATCGTTCACCGCGGCCAGTGCCTTGGCCAGGGTGAACGAGTTACAGCGCGCGCCGCCGCGGGCCTCTGGCGGGTACCAGCAGGCCTTGTAGACACTGAGCCTGGCCTTGGGTGCGATACCGACCATGCCCTGATGGTTGTCGCCGATGGCGGCGATGATGCCGGCGACTTCGGTGCCGTGGCTGTCACGGTCGAACGCCGACGTATCGTTATCGACGACATTCCGCGTATCGCCGATATGTCCGCTCAGGTCCGGGTGGCTCATGTCCACGCCGGTATCGACGATGGCGACGCGGACGCCTTCACCCTGACTCGAGTTGTGGGCCAGCGCGGCGTCGGTTTCCACGAACCCGCGCTGGAGGTCGGCGTAGGGATCGTTGTATTTGTGCGGGTCGTCAGCGGTGTTGGTATCGGTGGAGTACACCGAGTAATCCTGCAGCGGCTGGGCGAGCTGCACGCGCGCGTCTTTTTGCAACGCGGCGATCAGCTCGTCGCGGTCGACCCCCGGTGCCGGGTGGAGCACGACGCAATACAGATCCAGCGCCTTGATCGGCCAGCCACTGACTTCCTGCAGGCCGTAGCGCTGCTTCAGGTCCGTGAGTTGGGCGATCGCCCGCTCGCCGGCGCCGTAGTGCGCGGAAGGCATGTAGCCGAGCAGGCTGGAGCCGGCGTGCGTCGCCGCCGGTGTCAGTGGATTGGCGACGGCGAGCACGATGTCTCGCTGGCTGTCCATGCGCTCGACCGAGTCGCCCGGCGTGGCTTTCGTACTGGCATCCGTCGACGGCAACGGACGCGCCGGGGCGCACGCCGTCAACGTGGCAAGCAGACCGAACAGTGCGATGACGCCGATCTTCATGGATGGGTGTTGACCGGTTCGGCGAGGCGAACGCCGTGGGCCACGCGCAGGCGCTGCACGACGGCGGGGGACGTCGCGGCACCACCCGAAGGCATCACGGTATACGCACCCACATCGTTCGGGCCGCCGATCACCTGCAACTGCATCGAGCGGAGCAGGGCGTTCCAGTCGGCGAGTTTCATCGCCGCGTCGGGAACGACGTGGATCGCGCCCGCCGGTACCGACGGCGCCTGCTGGCTCAGCGTGCGATAGGCCGGTGGCGGTGTGCCTTCGGCCCAGAACCGCGCACCCAACGCACCCAGCCCGATCGCCTGGATGAGCACGGCGGCGACCAGGGCGCGGGTCAGCCAGCTGCCGCCAACGGCCCGCGCCGGTGAGGTTTCCACCTCGGGTGCATCGATGCGGGCGAGCAGGCGGCGCAGGCCGAGTTCGGGGTCGATGGATACGTCGGTCGGCAGCGACATGGCCAGGCGCAGGCGCTTCTGTTGTTCGAATTCAGCGCGGCAGCCATCGCATTCGGCCAGGTGGCTCATCAGCCACTCGGTCTGTTCCTGCGGTGCACTGTCCTGGAGCACCCAGGGCATGGCTTCCCAGGCGCGGGCGCAATCGCGGCCGGTATCCGTCGGCATCCTCATGGCGCATTCTCCTTCGTAACGGACGTAGCGCCGGCGAGACCCGGGAGCACGTTGCGCAGTTTCACCCGAGCGTGGAACAGGCGTGCTTTCACCGTGCCGACCGGGCACTGCATGATGACGGCGACATCGTCCAGGCTGTGGCCGACGCCGTAGACGAGTTCGATCACGACCCGCTGGTCCACCGTGAGGCGGTCCATGCCCTTGCCGAGCCAGTCGCGCAGTTCGCGGTCTTCATCGGGGTCGTGGGAGGGAATGCGATCTTCCGGAACCGAGTCTTCGTCGACCGGTTCGCTGCCGTGCTGGCGCAGGGCTTTCAGCCCGCAACGATAGGCGATGCCCATGATCCAGGTGGATACACGCGAGTCGCCGTGGAAGCTGCCGGCCTTCTGCCAGGTGATCCACAGGCAGTCGTTGATGACTTCCTCGATGATGTCCGCGCGCCGGGTTAGGCGCGACAGGAAGCGGCACAACCGCCCGTGATAGCTACGGTAAAGCACGGTGAGCGCTGTGCGGTCGCCCACCGACATCCGTTGCAACAGGAGGCGATCGGTGGTGTCGGCGTCGGTATCCGCGTCATTCATGGGGATGGTTGGAGCAAGTCGGGAGGCCAGCGTGAGTACCCCTTTGGAGGGGAAAGGTTGCGCCGGCTCAGAACGTCCTCGACACAGTCGCATTCCAGGGTGAGACCGCAGGGGACCCACGGGGCCGTGGCGCGTGCTCGGTGATGAAGTGGTTGAGTTCGACCCGCCAGCCGTCATTCTCCCACACCAGTCCAGCGTGCCCGTATTGGTATCGAGGGTAGTCCCGGTAGTAGGGCGGGATCAGGTACTGGGCCGTGCCGATGCCGGCGGACACCGAAAGATGCAGGGCGATGGGCCAGCGAAAACCGATATCCGCCGCGCCACGTGGGCCGCGGCCGCCCGTGTGGATCAGCCGGGCCTCGGAAATGCCGAGCGTGAGGACATCGCGATAGATCCAGTTGGCTCCCAGCTCCACGCGGTCGTAGTTCCGCCAATGGGAGTCGTTGCCGTAGCGGTAATAGAGCAGGCTGGTCTGCATCTGCCAGTTGGTGGACAGGGACCACGCGTACGCAGCCTGGGCCAGGGCCTCGACCACCCGTCCCGGTGAGCGCGTCTCGGTGCTCGCCGACAGGCCGAGCGACCAGCCCGAAGGGGTCGTCCATGAGAGGGCGCCCTGGAGAACCGGGGTCTTCGGCGTGACCGCCAGGCCGCGATCGACCAGCTGGTTGCTGATGGCCAGGACCCCGCCGACGCTCGACGACTGGGCGTGCGGCGCCCCGCCGGGAAGGCCCAGCAGCAGCGTGACGCCCAGGGCGAAACAGGCACAGCGGCGCGTCGGCAAGGTGGCGAGCCACCGTGCCGACCGAATCCCCCTGCGTATGGACCTGGGGTCGCTTTGCCGCATCACGTCTTCATTCGGATGGAGTCAGTGCACGCTGCTCAGGTAAGACAGGAGATCGTCCAGCTGTTTCGCGTCGGTAAGTCCATCGTATTTCATCTTCGTGCCTGGGTTGGCCTGCTTGGCCGGTTGGGACAGGTACCAATGGAGCTTGTCCGCGGTCCAGACCCAGTTCGCCTGATGCAGGGCATCGGAATAGCTGTAGTCGGCGATGCTTCCCGACTGGCGTCCGACGATACCGAACAGGCTGGGGCCTTTCTTGTTGCGACCTTCCTTCACGGTATGGCACTCGGCGCACTCGGATTTGAAGACATCGGCTCCTGCGGTGGCGTCACCGGCCCGTGCGGCCGGGGACGCCGCGAGCCAGCCGAGCAGGAGTGCGCTGACCGCGGCGCCGACAAGCCACCGGCCGCGATGAACCTCAGAACGCGAGGCTGGCGGAAAGGGAGAAAGCATTCAGATCTCCTGCACGAGTAGGTTGGGCGCCGGGGGGAGCGCCGAAGATGTTGTACTCGCGACCGTTGAACCGCGTGATGCGGTACCAGGTGGCAGCGAGCTTGAGGTTGGCGATGGTGGTGTACGAATCGTCCTTGCCGAACGGCGCCCAGAACAACGTGATCATGTTGCTCGTCGCATCCGGATCGCCAAAAGGTGGATAGCGCACGCTGTCGTGCGTACCCGTGCTCAGCATGTGCGATACCGCGAGGCTGTAGCTTTGGTGGAAGGTGTAGGTCGCGGTCAGCGTCTGGTCGCGGACATCGCCGCGATCCGGTGCGATCACGCCACCGGGACCGAACAGGTCCGCGCCGTAGTGACGCTGTTCGAGGATGTTGACGTAGCTCAGCTGGAGGATGTGCTCGCGATTGCCGAGGTACTGGTAGGTCAGGTCGTAGCCCAGGTCGGTAAGCTTGTCGCTGGGGCCCGAGCGAGGCAGCGAGCGATCCGTCGTGAGGGCCACGACGCCGGCCGAGAAGAACTGCGTCTTCATGTCCTTCATGTACGCGAAGCGGAAGTAGCCGGTGTCGTGCAACTTGCCCGGGTCGCTGGCGATGTTGTAACCGAAGTGGTCCTGCGTCGAGGTGGGCAGCGATCGATACGTACCTACTTCGCTATACCAGTTCTTGTCGTAGAGGGCATACACCGTGGTGCCGATGACGCGGTCGGTCGGCGCATTCGGCGCGGCCAGACTGAGGAACGTGCCAGTGACACCCACCGGCGAGATGAACGATGCGTTGGGCAGGGCGGCGATCGGATCCTGGAAGCCGGGACTGTTGTTCACGCTCACGCCGAGCGTGAGGTCCTTGCCACCGAGCTTCAGTTCCTTGGCGACGAAGCGCAGGTCCACGTTGCTCAGTCGCGTGTTGTACGTGTCGTGTCCGGTGCGATCGGCCTCGATCTTCACGAAGCCACCGACCTGGTCGGTCAGTCGGCCGGCGAGGTAGAGATCGCCCTCGGAAAGGTCGGTCGAGTTCTTGCCCGTGGCCGGGTTCGTATACGTTTCCTTCAACTGCCCCGACACCGGGACCTTGAAGCCCTTGCCATCGGTATCGGTATAGCCATTGAGCTTGAAGCGCATGCCGTACGGCGTGAGTTGCGGCCCGTACGAGCCGGCGTGGCAGTCCGCGCAGGCGGAGCCCGTCTGCCGTGCATAGGCCGGGATCGCCTGTACCGACGTGCTCGCGAGCATCAGCAGCGCAGCGACAGCCCAGCCCAGGTGTGCGGGGCGTGCCCGGCGGATAACGCGTCGAATCAGAGGGGGCAACATGACACTCCTTGTTTTCTCAGGTTGATCGGCGACGACGCTTGGGCCACATCCGGCGGAGCACGCCGTCGCGCATGACGAAGTGGTGCCAGAGCGCGGCGGCGATATGCAGGCACACGAGGCCGAGCAGCACCCAGGCGGCATCCAGGTGCCAGGCCTGCAAGCTGTCGGCGAGGTCTTCGTCGGCGGCCACGAAATTGGGCAACGTGGCGCCGAACAGGTGCACGGGCTTGCCCTCCGCACTGCTCAGTGCCCAGCCGAGCAGGGGCAGGGTGACCAGCAAGGCGTAGAGCGCGATATGGGTGAGGCCGGCGGCGACGCGCATCGGCCAGGGTGCATCGCCCGCCGGCGGCAGCTTGCCGACCCTCATTCGCACGACGACGCGAATGACGAACAGGGCCAGCACGAACAGGCCGAAATGACGATGTCCTTCGAGCAGCCAGAGGCGCACGGCGCGACCGTCGAGCTGGTCACGGGTGAGGATGAACGCCGCAGCCAGGACCACGCAGATCACGGTGAGCCAATGCAGGATGCGCATCCGGCGGGGCAGGGGCGCGGGGGCCTGACTGCCCTCGTCCGCCGACGGGTGACCCCGTAACGGGCTGCCCTTCAATGGAAACACCCTGTTCTGTCCCATGCCCGAGCTGCCCTTCGCATCGCTGCCAATGCGATTGAGTGCCGTCCGGGTGGCGGAAGGTTGCCGCAACCTTTGGCGGCAGGCCCGGCACTCAGTTTTCGTACACCGCCATCAACGCAACAGTGCCTGGCCGACACCCATGGAAATCGAGCGCATCCAGTTACAGAAGCACGGCGACAGCCGGGGCATGCTCGTTTCCCTGGAGCAGAACCGGAACGTGCCCTTCGAAATTCGCCGCGTGTATTACATCTTTGCCAACACGCCCGACGTCCACCGCGGACAGCATGCCCACCGCCACCTCACGCAGCTGGCGGTGCCGGTGCGCGGCTCGGTGACGCTCCTGCTCGACGACGGCACGGGCCCGGCGACCGTCGTGCTCGACGACCCCACGCAGGGCCTCCTGCTTGGCAGTATGGTCTGGCGCGAGCTCTATGACTTCAGCGACGACTGCGTGCTGATGGTGCTTGCGGACCAGTTCTACGACCCGGCCGACTACATCACCGACTACGCGCAGTTCCTGCGCGAAGTGCACGGCGTGCGTTATGTGGAAGGACTGGCCCTGTGATGCCGGCTGCGTAATGGACGTGTCCTTCCTCGATGTGCGTGCCATCAACGCACGCCATGCCGATGAGCTGAAGGCCGCCGCTGCGCGGGTGATCGACTCGGGCTGGTACGTCCTTGGCGAGGAAGTGGCAGCCTTCGAAGCTGAGTTTGCCCAGTGGTGCGGCCTGCCTCATGCGGTCGGTGTGGGCAATGGCCTGGACGCGCTCGTACTGATCCTTCGCGCCTATCGGACGCTGGGCCGCCTTGCGGAAGGCGACGAGGTGATCGTGCCGGCCAATACGTTCATCGCGAGTTTTCTTGCGATTACGCAGAGCGGACTGGTTCCTGTCGCGGTGGAACCTGACACGCAGACTTTCAATCTGGACCCGGCGCGCATCGAGGCGGCCATCGGGCCGCGAACGCGGGCGATCATGCCGGTGCATCTGTACGGCCAACTGGCCGACATGCCGGCGATCACGGCCATCGCGCGTCGGCACGGCCTGTTGGTGATCGAGGACGCCGCGCAGGCACACGGTGCGACCTGGTCCGGCCGACGTGCCGGCGCCTTCGGCGACGCCGCGGCCTTCAGCTTTTTTCCCGCCAAGAACCTGGGCGCGCTCGGCGACGGGGGCGCGATCGTTACCGCCGATCCCGTACTGGCGCAGCGCGTCGCTGCCCTGCGTAACTACGGCTCGCTGGAAAAGTATCGACATCTCTACCAGGGCGTGAACTCGCGACTGGACGAGATGCAGGCGGCGATGCTGCGTGTGAAACTGAAATACGTCGATGCGGATGTCGACCGTCGTCGCGCGATCGCACGACGCTACATCGCCGCCATCGATCATCCCGACATCGCCTTGCCGTCGGTGTCCGCCGAGGAACGCCACGCATGGCATTTGTTCGTCGTGCGCAGCGCGCATCGCGACGCGTTGCAGGCACACCTGCGGGCACAGGGCGTTCACGCCCAGGTCCACTACCCCGTGGCGCCTCATCAGCAACCGGCGTATGCGGGCAGCTTGCGGGACGACCTGCGCTTGACCGAGCGTCTGCACGATGAGGTCCTCAGCCTGCCGATCGGGCCGACCCTGGATGATCACGGTGTCGAGCGCGTCGTCGCCGCGTGCATGAGCTTCAGGTCGCCGACATGAACCTGGCGCGTGCCGGCTTCTATTCGGCCATCGGCACCGCCGCGCGCCTGCTGGCCGGGCTTGTCGTGATCAAACTCGTGGCATGGTTCGCCGGACCGGAAGGTGTCGGCAGGCTGGGGCAGTTCATGAGCCTGATGTCGCTCCTGGCCGTGCTCGCCGGTGGTGGCATCAGCGCGGGCATCGTCAAGTATGTGGCCGAATACCGCGGCGACCCGCAACGTCTTTCGCGGCTGCTTGCGGCTGCGCTCTCCTATGCGCTGTGCGCCTCGTGCCTGATGGGCCTCGCCGCCCTGGTCTTCAGCCGGCAACTCGCTATCTGGATACTCGGAGACGCCAGCTTCGAGAGCCTCATTCGCATACTGGCGCTGGCGCAGTTGGGCATCGCCGCGGTGAACTACGTGCTGGCCGTGATCAATGGCTTCATGGACGTACGGCGGCTGGCCTTCATCCAGGTGATCGGCTCGGTGCTGGGCATCGCCATGGCGGCCTGGCTGGCCAGACGTTTCCAGCTCTACGGCGCCTTGCTTGCCCTCGTTCTCGGCCAACTGGCGTGGCTGGCGGTGGCGTTGCCCTCATGGTGGCGCAGCCCGTACTTCCGGCAGAGCCTGCCGCGACTGCGTTTCGACCGGGAAATGAACGGCCGGCTGGCCGCCTTCTCGCTGATGACGATCAGCTCGGCCGTGCTGCCGCCGCTGGTGAACATCGCCGTGCGCGATCACCTTGCGCTCCGCTTCGGCTGGCAAGAGGTGGGCAACTGGCAGGCGGTGAGCAAGGTATCCGACGCCTACCTGCTCTTCCTCACCGCCGCGATCAATATCTACTACCTGCCCAAACTCGCCTCGATCAGCGAGCGCGGCGCACTGGTCGGTGAGTTGCGTAACGCCTACCGGCACATCCTGCCCGCCGTGATCGTGCTCGCCGCCCTGGTTTACGTCGCGCGAAGCTGGGTCACGCGGATCCTCTTCAGTACGGACTTCACGACGGCCGAAGCGCTCTACGCGCCGCAACTGATCGGCGATGTGGTCAAGATCGCCTCGTTCGTCCTTTCCTACGTGATGCTGGCCAAGGCGATGACCCGGTTGTTCGTGGTCTCTGAGATCGCCTTCGGCCTGAGTTACCTGCTGCTCGTTTACCTGTGCACGGCGCATTTCGGCCTGGTCGGCGCGATGTACGCCTTCGCCATCAACTACGTGGGCTACCTGCTCTTCAACCTGCTGGTGGTCCGTCATTACCTCGGAGGGCTGCGCACATGACCGCCGACCTTGACCAAGGCTCACGTACCCCCCTGGTATCGGTGCTGATCCCCGCCTTCAATCATGAGGGTTTCGTGGAGCGCTGCCTGGACAGCGTGCTGGAGGATCCCTATCCGGCCAAGGAGATCGTCATCATCGATGACGGCTCTACCGACCATACCGCCGAGCGGATCGCGCAGTGGGTGGCCGCACACGGCAGCGAGATTCCCGTGGAGTTCGTCCGCCGGGAGAATCGCGGGATCGCGGCAACGCTCAACGAGCTCGCAGCACGGTCGCACGGCGAGTTCCTGCGTATCGGTGCCAGCGACGACTACCTCCTGCCCGGCGGCCTCCAGGCGCAGGTGGGCTATCTGCTGTCGCACCGGAACAAGGGCGCGGTGATCGGCGATTCGATCGTGATCGACGGCGAGGGAAACCGGCTCCATGACAGCGGCATGTGCGACCTGCATGGCGCGGACAAGCGGCTTTACGATTCCAGCGACGGTATCCGTCGCGCGGTGATCGGCCACTGGGCGATAGGCGGTCCGGTCACCCTGTTGCGCAAGAGCGTGCTCGAGACCGTCGCCCGCTGGACCGAGGGCCTGCGCATCGACGACTGGGACATGTTCCTGCGCCTGGCGGCCCGCGACGCGATCGGCTTCATCGATGTCACCGTCTGCGCGTATCGCCTGCATGGCGCGAATTTCAGCAAGACCCGGCACACGGCCACGCGCATCGTGAACCTCACCGAATCGCGCGAGGTGGCGATGAGCCGTGTCTGCCTGTTCGACGAACCCTACCGCACCTTGCTCCGCGCACAGGCCCAGTTCATCGCCGCGAAGATCGCCTTCCTGCAGAGACGTCACACGCGTGTCGCCCTGCACCTGGCCACCTACGCCTCCCTGTTGTTGCTGTCGAAGCTGCGCTTGCACCGCACTGCCCACGTCCACGCGGAGGGTGCATGAAACGCTTCCTGCGCCTGCCTTCGACGTATATTGCCTGGCCCTTCCTGTTCGCCTGCGCGATCACCTGGTTTGCCTACGATTTCCCGGCGGGCTATCTGCAGGGGATGGTGTTACTGGTGATCGGGGCCGCGGGCATCGTCCTCGTCGACGCCTTCGCGGGTATCCGCCTGCCGTCGGTAGCACGCTTTCGGGCACGGCACTACATCGGCAGTCGCGAGGCCCTGGTCGCGCTCATCTTCGCCGCCGTGGTGGTTGTCTTCTGCGGGCTCGACCTGGCCCTGTTCCCCATACCGTTGATCGACAATCCTGCCTCCTACGCGACGATGGAGCCGGGTCGCGAGCACGTCCGGCACATCTCCTCGCTGTGCTGGACCTTGCCGCCGATCGGCGTGCTCTGTGCACGCCAGCGTGGCCTGCGCAATGCGCTCATTGCGATCGGCCTGGTCTTTCCGGTGCTGGTGATCGACCGCAACCGGATCTTCGCCGCGCTGTTCTCCTTCGCCCTCGTGATCCTGTTCCGGCGCGATCCGCATCGCCCCCTGCCATGGAAATCCGTGAGCGTGATCGGCGTGATCGGCGCCGCCGTGTTCTCCGTGCTCGGTGCGGTGCGCTCCGGTTCGCTGGACAACGTGAAGCTGCCTTTCAGCGCGCTTTACCTCGCTTCGCCCCAGAGCATCAAGTGGCTGGTGCTCTACATGAGCGCAGGGCCGTACAACTTCGCGTCGATGGTGGCCAAGGGCTATGCGGACACGAGCATCCTGATCAGCCAGCTGGTCCCGCTCAGCGGGCCGCCGGCGACGGCCAGCATCCCGTTCGACGCGGCCAACATCAATGTCGGCACCGAGTTCCTGCCGTTCCTTCTCGCCTTCGGGCCAGTGGGCGCTGTCGCCTCGATGCTGCTTCTCTACGCGCTGCTGCTGTGGAGCGTGCGCCGTCTTCGTGCCTCGATGTCGCTGTTCTCGCTGCTGATCTTCCTGCGCGTGGCCTATGTCTGCGTGATGTCGCCCTTCGCGCCACAAGCCTTCATCTGGACCAATGCCGTCTTCATCGTGCTTTGCCTGTTCATGCAGCTCTTCGCGGCCTTGCTGCCAAGCCGGCGTGAGCTGGACCTTCTCCATCCCATCGAGCCCCACGCATGGAACAGAACGAGATCTACCTGATCGACCTGTGGCACATCTTCCGCCGCGAGTGGCGCTGGTTCATCGCCGCACTCGCGGTGGTGCTCGGCCTCACGTTCGCCTGGCTGCACACGACGCGCAGCCAATGGGAGGCGAATGCCTGGATCCAGGTCGGCCAGGTCGCCTCCGCGCCGCCCGGCCAGGATATCAAGACGGAACCGATGCTTCGCGTGACCGCTCGCGTGCAGTCGGCGGAATTCCAGGACGAGGTGATCCGTCGCCTTGGGCTGGCCCCGGAGTCGGCCGAGGCGGCGCTGTATCGGTCGAGCATGAAGACCGATCCCCAGTTCTATGCCAACTTCTTCAAGCTCACTGTCCGCGCCTACTCGGCTGCCCAGGCGAACGACCTGGCCAAGGCGTCGGTCGACACCTTGCAGACGATCCACCGGGGCATCGATGCCTTGCCGCTGAAACTCGCCCATGACCGGCTCGAGGAACTGGAGAGCAACCTGCGCATCGGGCTGGCGGACCGCGATCGCCTCATGACCACGACAGCGTCGGCCGACCGGACGGCGGCCGCGCTCGCGGGCGTCCTGCTGGCCAGCAAGAACGAAGAGATCCGCGCGCTGCAACAGGCGCACAGCGAATTGCTGGTGCGGCTGGCACCCAACTACACCTATGAGACGTCGATGCCCTGGCCGATCGCCGTGTCGGGAGGTCGCGTCTTTCCCAACGGGGTATTGACCCTCGGCATCGGCGTGGTCTTAGGCCTGTTCCTTGGCGGCGTCGCGGCGATCGCGCGCAATGCGCTGCGGCGTCGTTCAACCAAAGTGTCGCCGCTCGGCACTCACTGATCCGAACCCCCCGGAAACGACCGCCATGAGTGCTCAATCGACGCCTGAACCGATCGACGCCGCGCGTCTGCTGGACACGCAGCGGGCGTTCGACAGCGTCGCCGCCGACTACGACGGACCGCGCGGCAACAACGCCCTCATCCAGCGCATGCGCCAGACGCTGTGGGACACCGTGACGGCCGAACTTGGCAACGATGCGCGCCTGCTCGACATCGGTTGCGGCACCGGCATCGACGCGGCCGAATTCGCCCGGCGCGGCCACGAGGTCGTGGCGACGGACTGGTCGCCGTCGATGGTCGCGCGCACGGATTCCCGTGCAGGCGCCCCGGCGTTGGGCGGACGACTGAGCGCACGCCATCTCGGCGTGCAGCAGCTCGATCGGCTCGAGGGCACGTTCGACGGCGTCTATTCGAACTTCGGTCCACTCAATTGCGCACCCGACCTGGAGGACGTGGCCAACCAGTGCGCGCGCCTCGTTCGCCCGGGTGGTGTCATGGTCTTCTCGGTGATGGGCCGGATCTGTCCGTGGGAAGCGGTGCACTACGCCCTGCGCGGACGCTTCCGTCGTGCCGCGGTGCGCGCGGCGCGCGGCGCGACGGCCGTCGGCATGAATCGCCACACCATCTGGACGAAGTACTACCTGCCGCGCGAGTTCTATCGTCCCTTTACCGATCACTTCCAGCTGGCCAGCTACAGTGCGCTGAGCCTGTTCATGCCGCCGCCGTACATGGTCGATCGCTACGAGCGGAACCCGGCGCGCTACGAGCGCCTGGGCAGGCTCGACGATCGGTTCGGCAAGTGGCCCCTGTTGCGCGACATGGGCGACCACTTCCTGATCGTGATGCGTCGGCGCTGACGGCATGTCCGCGTCACTGACGGCAATGCGCTCGGTGCTGGAGGGTGGCCTGACCACGCTGCCGCACGGCGTGTCGCGAGCGCCGTTGCCACTGCGCGAGGGTCGTGTCGCCGCGACATCTGTCGGTGACGCGTTTCGCGTCGACGTTCACGGGCACCGCATTTTCCCCGGCCTGATCAATGCGCACGAACACCTTCAGGTCAATGCGGTGCCCGCCTTGCTCGGTGCGGGACCGTTCCCGAACAGCTACGCATGGATCGCCGCCTTCCAGCAGCATTTCCAGGATGCCGACGTGATCGCCGCGCTACGCGTGCCGAAAGCCGTACGGCTCCGCCATGGCGCCCTGAAGAACCTGCTCGCGGGGACGACCTTCGTCGTCCACCACGATCCGTGGCATCCGGTGCTCGACGCGGAGGACTTCCCCGTGTCGCTGCTGCGCGATCACGGATGGAGCTATGCGCTGGACGGTCCGGACTTCGGGCCGCCCGTACGTGACAGCTACGTCGCCACACCGGCCGACCGACCGTGGATCATTCACCTGGCCGAAGGCACGGACGCCGTCGCGGCGTCCGAGCTTGCGCGCCTGGACGCGCTTGGCTGCCTCGGCGGCAACACGGTGCTGGTCCATGGCGTCGGCCTGGGCGATGACGACATCGAGCGGGTCGTCGCCCGCGATGCAGCCGTGGTCTGGTGTCCAGGCAGCAACAAGGCGCTCCTGGGTCGTACGCTCGATCCCCGTCGCCTGCATGCGGCGGGGCGCCTCGCGCTGGGCAGCGACTCGCGGCTGAGCGGCCGGCGCGACCTCCTGGACGAGCTGAGTGCCGCCGCGACGAGTGGCGAGCTTTCCCACACGGCCCTGCTTGGATTGGTCACGACCGACGCCGCGCGCATCTTCCGTCTTGGCCTGCGGGGGAGTCTTGCCCCGGGTGCGCCGGCGGACCTGGTGATCGTGAGGGATCGCGACGGCCTGGCCGCGGACTCCCTGGTCGGCGTCGCGCGCAGCGATATCCGTGCCGTGGTCCGCGATGGCGTGCCACGTGTCGCCGATCCGGACTTCGCCGGCTGGTTCGCCGCGGCGGGCGTCGATGTCGTGCCCGTGCAGCTCGATGGCCAGCCGAAACTGATCGCCCGGGACCTGGTCGATCCCGCTGTCGTCGCTCTCGAGCCCGGCCTCGACCTGTCCTTTTCCGAAGACGAAGGCGAGTTCGATCTCGCTGTGGAGGCCCGGTGTCACTGACCTCACCCTTGCCCGAGCTGGATCCCCTCGACGCCTATGCCTTGTGGTCGTCGAACTATCCGGCACACGCGCACAACCCGGTCATGATGGCCGAGGAACGCGCGATGCTGGCCCTGATGCCCGAGGTGCTGCGTGGTCGGCAGGTGCTGGATGCGGGCTGCGGCAGCGGACGCTACCTGCTTCACGCGCTTCGCCGCGGTGCCTCGCGGGTCACGGGCGTGGACCTTTCCCCCGCCATGCTCGAACGTGCGCGCGAGGCCCTCGGCGACTATCCTGACACGGCGCACGTCGACCTGCGCCAGGGCGACCTCGCTGCCCTGCCGCTGCCCGGCGCCATGGCCGACCTCACGGTCTGCGGCCTGACCATCGGCCACCTCGAGGCGCTCGCGCCCGCGTTGGGCGAGCTGCGTCGTGCCACGCGCCCCGGCGGGCGCATCCTGTGCAGCGACGTGCATCCGATCGGGCATGCCCTCGGCTGGCAGCGCGATTTCCGCGCCGGCGGCCAGCGTTACGCCGTGCGCCATACACGGCACCTCTACAGTCACTGGCACGCGGCCTGCGCCACGCTCGGTCTGGCGATCGAGCGTGTGGAGGAGCCAATGCTCGATCCCGCCGATATCCCCGTCGGCGCGCATTTCGATCCGATGGCCCTTGAACTCCCGGTGGCCATCGTCTTCCAGCTGAGGCGCATTGCGTGAACCTATTCGATACATCGACGCCCGACATCGGCGGTTCGCCGCGGACCTTGTTGATCAACCCGACGATCACCTCGCGTTCGAGCGCACGATTCCCCCTGGCACTCCTGAACCTGGCAGCCGCGCTCGACCGCAACGGGCACAGTCAGATCATCGACGGCAATGTCGATCGCGACCTCATCGGCGCGACACTGGCGGCGATCGAGAGCGACCGGTTCGACGCGATCGGCGTCAGCGTGATGGGCGGGCCGCAGATCGCGCCGTCGATCGAGGTATCGCGCGTGATCCGCGAGCGGTATCCACAGCTGCCGATCATCTGGGGCGGTTACTTCCCGACGCTCTACACGGACACAGCCCTCTCCGCCCCGTATGTCGACTACGCCATTCGCGGCCAGGCCGAAGAAAGCCTGCCGGAACTCGTGGCAGCGCTGGCGCGTCCGGGCGCCCCGGCCATCGCCAACATCGGCAGCCTGTCGTGGAAACACGATGGCTCGGTGGTGCACAACCCCAACCGACGCTTTTCGCTCGGCGACAGCGGCATCGTGCTGCCTTACGAGAAGCTGGGCGATCCGCGTCGTTACCTGGCACGTACTTTCCTCGGCGAGCGCACCGCCGCGCACCAGGCCGCCATCGGCTGCCGCTTCCGTTGCACCTTCTGTGGCGTGAACGCGATGTTCGGCGGCATGACCGCACTGCCTACGGCGAAACGCCTCGAGCGCGACCTCAGCTATCTCAAGTACGAGCTGGGCGCGGACTCCATCCAGTTCTTCGACCACAACTTCTTCGATCGCGAAGTGGACATGATTCCCTTGCTCGAAGTCATGGCGAAGCTGGAAATGCCGTGGTGGTGTTACGCCCGTTCCGACGCGCTGCTGAACCTTTCCGAGAGCACCTGGGAACTGGTGCGCAAGAGTCGCCTGCGCATGGCATACGTCGGCGCGGAGTCGCCGAGCGGGGCCATGCTCAAGGAGATCCGCAAAGGCACCCGACCCGACCAGACACTGCAGGTGGCCGAACTCTGTCGGAAGAACGGGGTGATCCCCGAGCTGTCCTTCATGGTGGCGCCGCCGCAGAACACGCTGGAGGAAACCGAGCACACGTTCGAGTTCATCCGTGAGCTCAAGCGCATCAATCCGGCCTCCGAGATCATCGTCTACATCTACACGCCGTTGCCGGAGAGCAGCAAGCACGAGAAGGATCGCGGCAAGCACGCCTCCATGCCGTTGCTCGATCTGCACGGCGAGCCGGTGGTCTTTCCCTCGTCGCCGGAAGAGTGGACGGAGCGCCGCTGGGTGGACTATGCCTGCCATGCCGACGCGCCCTGGCTGACCGACGAGCTGCGTCGGCATATCCAGGATTTCGTGACGGTGCTGCGCTGCCGATTCCCCACCGTGCAGGACTTGCGTTCGCCCTCGTGGGCCAAGCGCGGGCTCAGCGCGATGGCCTCGTGGCGCTATCGCCGTCGTCAGTACGACCGGCCGTGGGAGCTGAACCTCGCGAACCGGCTCGTGCGCCTGCGCATGCCCCAGGTCTCCGGTCTCTAGGCGGGATACGTCCGTGCATGTCGCCCAGATCAACTTCCTCCGCGCGCCGGCGGATTGCCCGCCCGACGCCTTGTTCGAGCGTTGGCCCTCGCTGGCCGACATTCCCGAAGCAGCGGCCGCCTCGGGAACCCGTGTCTCGGTGATCCAGGTGGCGACCCACACCTGCGTGCTCACCCGACATGGCATCGACTATCACTTCGTCGACCTGGGAGGCATGCGTTCCCTGGCGGCGCGCGGACGCTTCCTCGCGGACCTGGTCGCCGATATCGGTAGTCAGGTCGTTCACGTGCACAGTCTCGGTTTTGCCGCCGATGCGTTCGCCGTGGCCCAGTGCCTGCCGCGCGTGCCGATCCTCATCCAGGACCACGCGGACCGTCCGCCACGCTGGTGGCGACGGGCGCGCTGGCGCATGTGGTACGCGGCGGCGTCCGGTATCGCCTTCACGTCGTCGGGTCTGGCCGGGCCATTCACGCGTGCGGGTCTGTTCGCCCAGCGCACCCGCCTGTTCGCCATTCCGGAATCGAGCAGTCGCTTCCATCCAGGCGATCGCATGGCGGCGCGCGCTGAAACAGGCATGGGCGGCGATCCGTGCGTGCTCTGGGTGGGACACCTCAGCCATGGCAAGGATCCCTTGACCGTACTGGAGGGTATCGCGCGTGCATCGCAGCGCCTGCCGGGCATCCAGCTTTACTGCGCTTTCGGCAGTGCGCCCTTGCTGGACGAGGTGCGTCACCGGATCGAGAGCGACCCGCGCCTGCATGGCCGTGTTCATCTGCTCGGCAACCAGCCGCACGCGCGTATCGAGATGCTGATGCGCAGCGCCGATCTGTTCGTCTCGGGCAGCCGCGGCGAGAGTTGCGGCTTCGCCTTGCTGGAGGCGCTGGCCTGTGGCGTGACCCCGGTGGTCACGGACATTCCGTCGTTCCGTTCGCTCACGGGTAACGTCGTCGGTGAACTGTGGCCGTGCGGCGATGCCGGGCGACTGGCGGAAGCGCTGGTTCGCGCGGCCGGGATCCGTCCATCGCGTGCGGACGTGCGTGCGTTCTTCGACGCGACGCTGTCCTTCGCCGCCGTGGGTCGCCAATGGGCGGATGCCTATGCACGTCTGCTCGCCGATCGACGGGAGGGCCGGTCGTGAAGATTGCGATCGTCGTCCCCGGCGGCATGGATCGCACGGGCGAATACCGGGTCATTCCCGTCTTTCTCGCGCTCGTCGCACGGCTTGCGCAACGCCATGACGTGCATGTCTTCGTCCTCCACCAGGAGCCGCTGCCGGCGACCTGGCCCTTGCTGGGCGCGACCGTTCACAACATCGGTGACGGCTGGCCGCGTCTTCGCGCGATTGCCGCGATTCGCGCCGAGCACCGGCTGGCGCCGTTCGCCCTGATCCACGCGATCTTTTCCGGCTCGTGCAGTTTTGTCGCCGTCGCGGCGGCCAAGTGGCTGCGCATTGCGAGCCTGGTCCACATCGCCGGTGGCGAACTGGTCGCGCTGCACGGCATCGGCTACGGCGGTCGGCGCCGCTGGAAGGGACGGCTTCGCGAAGCGGTGGTACTGCGTGCGACGGATGCCGTGACAGCGGCCAGTACGCCGATCGTCGACTCGCTTGCCGTGCTCGGCATCGCAGCACGGCGCATCCCGCTCGGTGTCGATACGACGGCATGGCCGCCGCTGGCACCACGTCGCCGTGCCGCGCCGCGCGCGCGGCTCATGCATGTCGCCAGCCTCAACCTGGTGAAGGATCAGACGACCCTGTTGCGCGCCCTGGCGGCGCTACGCGACGCCGGCGTGGACTTCGAGATGGACATCGTCGGCGTCGATACCTTGCAGGGCCGTATGGATGGACTCGCCCGACAGCTGGGACTCGACGCCCATGTGCGCTTTCTCGGGTTCCGCACGCAGCGGGAACTCCGCCCGTTGGTGGAGGCCTCCGACCTGCTGGTGATGTCGTCGATGCACGAGGCGGGCCCCCTGGTGCTTCTCGAGGCCGCCGTCGCCGGCGTGCCCACGGTAGGTACGGCGGTCGGTCATCTTGCCGAGTGGTCTCCGGTGGCGGCACTCGCGGTCGACGTGGGTGACTGGGTTGGCCTGGCCACGGCGATCCAGCGTGTCCTGCTCGACGAGGCGCTACGTTGCCGACTGGCGGCGGCAGCCCAGCATCGGGCGCTCGCCGAAGACGCCGACCACACCGCCCGAACCTTCGAAACCCTGTACCACGAGCTGCTCGCGCGCCGCGGTACGGTCGCCTAGGCGAGCGGTGCCGCGGGTTCGAGCGCCGCACGCACGACGTACAACGTGTCCATGCGCGGCACCGGACGCGTGAGCCAGGTGAGCATGCGTCGACGATGACCCTGGGTGACCCAGCTCTGACCCTGTAGCCACACCTGCGTACGCACCATGTCGGCGCGTTCTTTCACGCTCTCCGCCGAGGGTCGCAGGCGATTGCGCAGGCATCGCGCCACTTCGCCCGGGCTGCGCGACCACTCGACGCCGGGCAAGGCATGCAGCCACAGGTCCGAGCAGGACACGTCGGTCAGCGTCCAGCGCCGTGACAGGGCGCGCAGGAGGGGAGGGCACTCGCTTTCCAGGCGCCCAAGAATCATCGGTGGCACCGCATGCGTGTAGTAGCGTGCGACAAGGCGTAGCGGCGGCAGCGCCCACCACGCCGAGCCGACGCGGCCGTCATCCCACAAGGCCTGCCAGTCGCTCGCCACCATGCGCGTCGCGAGCAGCGAGATATCGTTGAGGTGCATGAGTCGCAGGCTGCGGCCACAGACATTGCCAGCGGCGTGCAGCAGAAGATGGCTCATCAGGGCGCCATGCGAGGGATAGGGATTGAGCCCCGGCCGCGGATGACGAGGGTAGATGCGCGCCGTGATATCGACCGTGGACACCGGCAGGCGCTCCTGGATGCGCGTATGCAGTTCGATGTTGACCGGCGTGTCGCGGTGTTCGCCCAGCCCCTGGAAGGCTTGGCCGTCGGCCGGCTTGAACACGCGATGCTTCCACTGCGCGAACGATTCCTCATAGCCGAGTTCGAGGAGCAGGGCAGTGGTCGGTCCGACGTCGTCCTCGCGCACGAGCAGGTCGATGTCGGCCATGGGGCGGTCGCCCGGGCTATAGATGCCCAACGCGTGCAGCGCCGATCCTTTCAGCGGCACGATGGCCAGACCGACATCGCGCGCGCCCTGGTCGATGCGATCCAGCAGCGCGGCGATACGACGGTGCCGTTGTTCCACGTGCTCGCGTTGGGCAGCGAGGAACAGTCGCCAGGCGGGTTTGTTCCAGGTGGACAGACGACTGAGCAGTGGCGAGACACCGTGCGCCACAGCCACCGCGGAAGCCAGTCGCCATTCGAGATCGGTCCACGCAGGGAGCCGGCTGCCTGGCCTGGCCAGTGCGAGCTCCGCGGCGAGTGCCTCGGTGGTGCGGTGCAGACCGCTACGGACGAGCTTCAGGGAAGGCATCATGACGGCATCTACAGTAGGGGCAGTGCGATGGTCTGCATCGCCATGAATGGCGACGGCGTGGGTTGCTCGGTGCGATGTTCCGCTTCATGGGCGAACAAGGTGTTCCAGCGCGTCTCGAGCTGGGCATGCACGTCGCGGTGCGTCGCCGGCGAGAGCGTCTCGCGCGACTGGCGCAGGTTGACCTGTTGGTGCAGCAGGTCGCGCATATGGCGATAGAAGTCCGAGTCGTAGGCACCGCGAAACATCATGGCGAGGTCGTTGCTGTCGCGCCAATGCGTCTTCCTGCCCAGCTGCGCCTTCACTTCCTCGTAGAACTTCGTGCCCGGCAGCGGGTACGACACGCTGACGCCGATGTCGTCCGGCGCGGCTTCGGCGACGAGGTCGCGGGTCGCGAGCAGGTCGGTGAGTTGCTCGCCGAGGTAACCGAGCTGGATGAAGAAGCCGACACGCACGCCGTGCTCGCCGAAACGACGGCGGGCGGCGATCAGCTCGGCCACCGTCGTGCCTTTGTTCATGCGGTCGAGCACGCGCTGGCTGCCGCTTTCCGCGCCGATCCACGCTTCCGCGCAGCCGGCGTCGGCCAGGGCGGCGACCATGCGCTCGCTGCCGAGATCGGCGCGGGTCTGGATGGTGAAAGGAACCGAGCCGTCGCTGTCACGAAGATGATCGGCGAAGGCGCTCACCCAACCGACGTGAAAACCGAAAATGTCGTCGGCCATCCAGATGTGGTCGGGCCGGAACGTGCGCTTGAGATAGGTCATCTCGGCGGCGACGTCCTCGGCGCTGCGCTGCTTGTAGTGGTTGCCCCAGATGGGTTTCGCACACCAGTTGCAACGGAACGGGCAACCGCGGGAGGCGGCCATGTTCAGGCTGAAGTAGCCGTGGCGCTCCTGCCAGAGAGAGCGATAACGCTCGATGTCGACGAGGTCCCAGGCGGGACGACCGACTACACGCGGATCGGGGGGTACCGCGCCGAGTCGGACCAGTTGCGTCTCGCCATCGACGAGGGTGGCCACACCGGCCAGGCCAGCCGTCCAGCTCGCCGTATCGATATCCGGTGCGCGTTGCAGCCGGTCCACCAGGGCGGCCAGCGCGGCGATGCCTTCGCCGACAAGCACCGCGTCGGCCCCGGCGGCGAGAAACGCCTCGGGTTGGTCCGATGCGTCGGAGCCGGCGACGATCACCCGGGCACCCGACACGCGCGCCTCGGCGATCATCTGGCATGCCGCGTCGCGCATGCGGCTGAGGCACATCTTGGTCAGGTAGTTGAAGTTGTCTTCATAGATCACGACGAGGTCGGGGTCCGCGGCGTGCAGCGCACCGGCGTATTCCTCCACGCCCTCGGCCAGCATGGCGTCGAACAACGACAGGGTGTGGCCCATCTCCCTGAGCAGCGCGGCCACCTGGATGGTGGCAAGCGGGGGATAGGGTTTGCCACGTTCCCACTGCTTCGGGTCGTATCGAAGGAAGTAGGAGTGGCCGACCTGGATCTTGAGCATGTCGGGGAAGCCTCGATCGTCGCGTTGGTCAGTGAGTGCCTGCACGCAACGCGAGGGTTGCCTTCACTTCATGCGCAACCTTTCCGCAGGCGCCCCGCACCCACGGGTTCACTGCCGGGATGCCGCATGGCCCAGATCACCCCTCCGGGCATTGGCGACATTGGCGCCGATCCCTTTTTCGAGCGCTCGCCTTATCCCTTCGCCATGGTCAAGACCATTCTCGGTGCCCGTTTTCGCTTCGACAGCACCCACCCGGCGCTGCTCGAGCCGGTCGAGGCCGCCTACGGTGGCTTGCCGCGCGACGTGCCGGGGTCACCGCTGCCAAGCTTTCATCTCGAGCTTCGCCTCTCGCCACGGCGCCCCGCGCCGGCCTGGGACGAGCCGCCGCCGGTGCTCACGCAATCCGGTGCGGGCCTGCTGTGCGGCATCGTCGATGCCGCCAACTACGTCATCATCGACCACGGGCGCCAGCGCGCCCTGGTGGTCGTGTCCGAAGACATGCTCGACTGGCCCTATCACGTACGCTACGAACTGATCGAGTTCGCGGTCTTCGTGCTGGCCGCGCGCGGCATGGACCTGCTCCCGTTGCACGGCGCCTGCCTCGGTACGGACGGCCGCGGCGTCCTCCTGCTCGGCGCGAGCGGCGCGGGCAAATCCACGCTCGCCCTGCACGGCCTGCTCGAGGGGATGGACTTCGTTGCCGAGGACGCCATCTTCGTCGATCCCCGCAGCATGGAAGCGCGTGGCGTCGGCAACTTCCTGCACGTGCGCGAGGATGCCTTGCGCTTCATCGACGAAGGTCCGATGCGCCGCTGGATCGCGCACTCGCCGACGATCCGCCGCCGCAGCGGCGTGGAGAAGTTCGAGGCCGATCTGCGCCAGGGATACGGTCATGTCGCGACCGCCCCGCTGGCCCTCGTCGGTGCCGTCTTCGTTTCCGCGGAGATCGCTGCCGACGAGGCCGACATGCTCGTCCCGCTCGCGCATGACGACATCGCCACGCGCTTGCTCGCCGACCAACCCTATGCGGCGGGCCAGTCCGGCTGGCACCGGTTCGTCCATCGGCTGTCGGAGATGGACGTCCATGTCCTTCGGCGTGGACGGCACCCGCGGGCTTCGGTGGATGCCTTGCGGTCCTTGCTGACCTCACGCCACGTCGCGAGTGCATGAGGATGAACGTCGCGACGCCGCGCGCCGGTCTGCGTGATCTGCTGAGATCGCTCGCGACGACGCTGCCCACGGCAGACCGCTGGAACGTCGGTATCTACGTCGCGCTTTCCCTGGGCTCGGCCTTCGCCGGTGCCCTCGCTGCCGTGTTGCTGGTGCCGCTGGTGCAGCCGGATGCACGGCTGCCGTTCGACGGTCGCTGGTTTCACGCCTCGCTGAGCGTGGGCTGGCGCATCACCGCGTTTACCGCGGTGACGCTCGCTTTCGCCCTGCTGCGCTGGCAAGCCGCGTGCCTCGGTGCGCGGCTGACGGGTCGCTACGGCATGCGCCTGCGCCGCCAGGTACATGCACGACTGATCGCCGCCGAGATCGGGCCGCTCGCGGCCGTCAGCTCGGCGGAGATCGCCAACGTGTTTACCCACAACGTCGAGATCATCGTGCAGGCGTTCAGCGCATTGCAGCAGTTGCTCGTCGCCGGGATCACCGCGGCGGTCAGCCTTTCCCTTGCGTTCTGGGTATCGCCGCTGCTGCTCCTGGTCGCGCCGCCGCTGGCCGCCCTCGCCATGCTCGCTTCGCGCTTCTACGGCCGTGAACAGGTCGACGTGGCCCGTCGCTACGTCGCGGACATCACGCGCCTCTTCTGGCGCAGCGAAGACTTTCCCCGGCGGCTACGACACGTCCGCTCGTTCGGTCGCGAACCCACGGAACGTGACAGCTTTGGCGAGGTATCCGAAGACCTGTCGCGCGGCTACGCCCGTCAACTGGAGCTGATCGCGTCGGGTCGGTTGATACTCGAATTGCTGGCCGTGGGCGGTATCGCCTTGCTCTTCGTCGTCGCACAGCGCTGGCACGGCATCGATCAGGGCGCCCTGATCGCGGTATGCCTGCTGCTCGGCCGACTCTTGCCCTACCTGGTGTCGACGCGGCAGAGCTTGCAACAGATGCGCTCGGCCGCACCCGCGTTTGCGTTGTGGCGGCGCTACATGAATCTGGCTGCCTCGGACACGCCACCCGCGTCGGCCGCGTTGCCGACGATCCCCGCCAGCGGCGTCCACCTCCGGCACATCCACGTCACGCCGCCGGTTCCCGGCATCGACCTCGTCGACCTGATCGTGCGTCCCGGGGAGCTCGTCCTCATCCAGGGGGATTCCGGCATCGGCAAGAGCAGCCTCGTCGATGTGCTCGCCGGCATGGCGCGACCCACCCTTTTCGACGTATGGGTCGACGGGCATGCCATCGATTACGACACGTACCGTGCTTACGTCCGTCACGGCGCCTACGTCAGCCAGAGTGTGCGGCCATGGCAGGCGACCGTGCGTGACTGCCTGCGATGGGCAGCGGCATCGGCCACCGACGAGCAATTGCACGAGGTCCTGTGCGATGTCGGCCTCGACAAGACGCTGGACGCGGCCTTGCACGATATGTCCAGTCGACTCTCCGGCGGCGAACTCCAGCGCCTTCTGCTTGCCCAGGTCATCCTGCGCGAGCCCGCCGTCGCCGTGCTCGACGAAGCCACGGGTGCGCTGGACGCGGCGTCGGAGCTTGCGGTGTTGTCCGCGCTGAAGCGGCGTCTGCCGCGAAGCCTGCTGATCGTGGTGTCCCATCGGGAAGGCGTCGCCGCGCTGGCCGACCGCTGCGTGACCGTCGGCCCCACCATTCGGTCTATTGTTCCTTCACGCGCCGGGGCCTAACGTCGGGATCGTCAACCGGGGGGAAGGCCATGTGCGTCACCACGAAATCCATCGCGATGCTGGTCGGGCTGGTGCTCGCACTGGCGGGTGGCCGGGCGCAGGGGCCAGGCCAACCGTCATTCGATACCGTTGCGGCCACGCATCGCAACGATGTCGGGAGTACCGACCCCTGCGGACCGCACCGACCGATGGTCGCCATCTGCCGCATGCTGCGTCCGGTTCGCGGCTGAGCCGCCGACTGAGCTAGGCTAGCGTCGGATCACAGGGGAAGCCCATGCGCCGACTGCTCGCCATCGCGACCGTATTCATCCTGGGCGGCACGCCGGCCCATGCCGGGCGAGTCGTCGTCGAGGTTGTGGACACGAGCGGGCATCCGGTCGCGGACGCCGTGGTCAGCCTTGCGCCCAGGCCGGGCACCCCGGCACGAACGATCGCGCCGGCCACGCATTACGTCGACCAGAAGGACGAAACCTTCCTTCCCTTCGTGACGGCGATGCACGTCGGCGACAGCGTGATCTTTCGCAACAGCGATACGACGCGGCATCACGTGTACTCGTTTTCGGACATGGTGAAGTTCGAGACCATGCTTGCCCCCGGCGAGAGCTCGCCGGCGCTGGTGATGAAGGGCCCGGGCAACGCGGCCGTCGGTTGCAACATCCACGACCAGATGCTCACGTACCTCTATGTGACGAAGGATCCCGAGATAGCGACGACCGATGCACAGGGCAGGGCGAGCATCGATGGCGTGGTCGCCGGGGATTACGTCGCACACGCCTGGCATCCCCAGCTCCGCCCCGGCGTGATCCTGCCGATCCAGGGCGTCACCGTGAACGAGTCGATCCCGGCCACGGTCCGTTTCAACCTCGCCCTGCTGCCCGATCCACGTGGCGCGATGGATCGAGAGCACCTCGGCTACTGAGCCGACCATGCCGGTCCTCGGTTTCCGCACCCGGCTGGCACTTTTCTTCGTTGCCACGCTGATCCTCGTCCAGGGCCTTACCGCCGTCCTGGCCTACGACGTGGCGCGCCGCCAGCTGGTCAGGGAAGGCGGCAATCAGCTTGCCGCGAGTGCGGCGGCCTTCGTAACCCAGATGAACGATCTGTCGGCAAGCGTGGCCAACGGCGTGCAGATCATGTCGCTGGACTATGGCCTGCGTTCGGCCATCGGCGCGCGCGACAAGGACACCATCCTTTCCGTCCTGCGCAACCATGGGCGACGTGTCGGCGCATCGCGCATGCAGTTGCTCGACCTCGATGGCAAGGTACAGGCAGATACGGCAAGCGGCGCCGGCGATGGCCAGCCGTTCGCCTTTCCCGATCTGCTGAGCCGGGCCTTCAGTGAGCGGACGGCGGCCGTCGCCGTCGTCGATGGCAAGGCCTTCTGGGTGGTCGTCGTGCCGATCTACGCGCCGCAACCGGTGGGTTTGGTGGCTGCCAGTATTCCCGTCGACAACGCGATGATCGCGCACATGCAGCAGCTTTCCGCCCTGCCTCGCGATATCGAGCTGGCCACGCCGACCGGCGTCGGTCATTACGCCGTGATGGCGCGCGGAAGCAGTCGATCCGAGCTGACGGCGAGCTTTTCCTCCAGCGATCGCTCGCTGCCATCGGAACCGACCGCGGCGACGATCGGTGGCCGCGACTATCTGGTGCTGGCGCAGTTGCTCCGCCAACCGAAGGGAAGCGGTGCGGTCTACGCAGTGCTCGGCTACTCGCTCGATGACGCGTTGCGTCCTTACAAGGCGGTATGGGATGCGTGGCTGGCCCTGTTGGCCGTCGGCCTCGCGGCCGGACTGCTCGTCGCCTGGCTGGTCGCTCGCGGCGTATCGCGCCCGGTGGAAGCACTCGCTGCCGCGGCGCGGCGCATCGCCGGTGGTGATTACCGCGATGCGCCCGAGGTGCGTCGCCGCGACGAGATCGGGGAACTGGCGACGGCGTTCCGCACCATGGGCGACGCGGTCCGCGAGCGCGAACTGCGCATTCGCCACCAGGCCATGCACGATGGCGTGACCGGCCTGCCGAATCGCGCCGCGGCCGAGGAAGCGATCGACCAGGATCTGGCGACCGCACCCGGCCAGCAGGGTGCCCTGTTGATCGTGGGCGTCACGCACCTGCCGGACATCATCAAGACGATCGGCCACGCACTGGCCGACCGCCTGATGCGCGATGCCGGCGTGCGCGTCGGCCAGGTGGCCGGCACGCACTACGTCGCACGCGCCACGGACACCCAGTTCGCGGTGTGGCTTCGCGGCGCCGACCGCACCGAGGCGATCTCGGTCGCGTTCCGCGTGATGGATGCGCTCGGCCAGCCCTATCAGGAAGCCGAAGTGAACATGGACATGGGCCCCGCGGTCGGCATCGCCCTGGCGCCCAGTCACGGCGAACGCGCGGCCGCCTTGCTGCGTCGGGCCGAGGTGGCAGAGTTCGCCGCGGTGGGTTCGGCGCGGGGTGTCGATGTCTACGATCCGCAGGCCGATCCCCATCGGCCCGAGCGCCTTTCTCTCATGAGCGAATTGCGCACGGCCATCGAGACCGATGCGCTGGAGCTCTACTACCAGCCCCAGCGGCGCCTGGCCGACGGTCGCATCGACGGTGTCGAAGCGCTGGTGCGCTGGCCCCGGCCGGGACGCGGCATGGTCTCGCCCGAACAGTTCGTCACCGTGGCCGAGGAGACCGGCAATATCGGTCGCCTGACGCGCTGGGTGCTTGCCCGCGGCATCGCCCAGGCGGCGGAACTGGCCCGTACGGGGCAGCCCCTGCGACTCTCGATCAACCTCTCGGCCCGCGACATCGGCGATACCGAGCTGCCCGACCATGTCGCCCATCTGCTGCGGGTCCACCAGCTGCCAGCCACCGCCCTGATCCTGGAAGTGACCGAGAGCGCCGTCATCGGCGAACCGGAGGCGGCGCTTCAAGTCCTCCGTCGTCTGGCCGATATGGGTATCGACGTGGCGATCGACGATTTCGGGGTCGGCCAGACCTCGTTCGCCTACCTCCGCCGACTGCCCGTCAGGGAACTGAAGATCGACAAGATGTTCGTCCAGCACCTCGCCACCGATGAAACCGACCGCGTGATCGTCCGCTCGCTGGTCGAGCTCGGCCATCGGCTGGGCTATCGGGTGACCGCCGAAGGGGTGGAGGACGAAGACAGCATCGCCTTCCTCGGTGAGGTCGGCTGCGATCGTGCGCAGGGATTCCATGTCGACCGACCGATGCCGTTCGCGGCCCTGGCCGCACGTCGCGCTGCGCCGGACGCGGGATTCGCGTGACTCGTTTCTGTCGCGCGTTCGTCATCACCGTCACCTGCCTCGTTACGCCTTTCGCCCGCGCGCAGGAGGTGAAGGTGCATGCGTATGCGGATGTGCGCGTGGTCGACGCCGCCAACGATCCCAGCTTCGTCAACGGCGGCCCGGGACGCCTGCGCTATGGCGACGGCGACACGCGGGCGCGCTTCGGCGCAGCGGCCGTCGTCGTCACCGCGCAGCTCACGCCGGCCCTGTTCGCCCTGGCCGACGTCCAGCTCCAGCAGACCGACCACGCCAGCCCGCAGCTGACCGAAGCCTTCCTTCGTTACCGCCCACTGTCCCTTTCGGCCTGGCGTACCGCCATCAAGGGCGGCCTGTATTTCCTCCCCGTCTCCCTCGAAAACGACAGCATCGGCTGGACCAGTCCATGGACCATCACGCCGTCTGCGATCAACAGCTGGGTTGGTGAGGAACTCCGCGGCCTGGGTGCCGAGGCGCGAGAGGAGTGGCGTGGCGACAACGGCACCCTCGGTCTGGGCGGTGGTCTTTTCCGGCACAACGACGTCGCGGGAAACATTCTCGCGGTGCGCGGCTGGTCGCTCAGCGACCTGGTCTACGGTGTCGGCGGTCGGTTGCGCGAGCCTTCCGATGAGGGCGGTACACGGGAGCAGTACGCGCCGTTCCAGCGCGTCGGCGGTCGCACCGGTTGGTATGCGGATGCCAGTTGGAAGAGCAGCACGGGCCTCGATCTGCGCCTGCTGCGCTACGACAACCGGGCCGATCCGCAGGCCTGGCGGCTATATGCGAACGGCGACAGGCTCTTCGCCTGGCGCACGCGCTTCTGGTCGGCGGGCGCGATGTTCGCCACCGGGCCGGTAACCTGGATCGCGCAGGGGATGGACGGTGACACCGGCGTCCAGCCGCGGCAGACAATTTTCCTGACTCATGTCCAGTCGGCCTTCCTGCTGGCCGGCTGGAACCGTGGTGCGTGGCGTCCTACCCTCCGTGTGGAGCGTTTCCGCACCTGGCCGTCGGGGGAGCGGGGGCGCGCCATCACCGCTGCGCTGAACTGGCGCCCGAGCGAATGGCTGCGCCTCACGGCCGAATACCTGCATGTGGACGCCACGCGCGACGATCGCCTGGAGGCGGGACTCGCCCCTCGGGAACGCGGCAACCAACTGCAACTGCTCGCACGGGTACTCTACTGACATGAACGAAGGTGGCGGCGTGGCGCAGGACGTCTGGGAGCGCAAATACCATCTCGCCCTCGAGCGGATGGAGCGCGACGAACACGACTTCCGTGTGACGGAGGAGGGCTTGCGACGACTCGTGCTTCGCCTTGCCGCGCTGGCTCGTGGACAGAGCGAGGAGGCCGATCGTCTTCTGGATCATCTGGGCGATGGTTTACGACATGCCTCGACCCCCGACGGCCTCGACCCCTTGCTGGATGCGTTGACCGAGGCGATCACCGCGCTCGAACGGCAGTCGCCTCTGCCCATCGACCCTGCGCACGACGTGCCGCAGGCAGCGGCTATCGTGGATCCCATCCCGGCACAGGAGGTCGATGCCTGTCGCGTGGCGACGGACGCGTTGCGGCAGGTACTCCTCAAGGTCGCGATGATGCCCGCACTCGCCGGGCGCGCCGACGATCTGCATGCGGTGCTGGGTCAAGCCCGCGATCCGGAGGCGATCGCGTCGGCGGCGCAAGATCTCGCCGACCTCGTGAACCAGGAACGCGCGTCGCTGCGTCACGACATGGCGCAGCTACAGGACCTGCTCGCCGAAGTCAGCGGGCGTCTCGGCGACATGACGCGTTACCTGGTGGCCGAAACCGAGCACGTCGCGACCGGTGACGAACAAGGCCGCGACCTCGATGCCACGGTGCGCGAGGAAATGCGGCTTCTCGCCGAACAGACCCTGGGCGCCACGGATCTGGACGCCTTGCAGGCGCAGGTGAATGCGCGCCTCTCCATGATCGACGAGCACTTTCGCGCGTTCCGCGATCGCGAGGACGAACGCCTGGCAACCTACCGCGATCGTGCGGAGCGCATGAAGGATCGCGTCGAAGAACTCGAGACGCAGGCGACATCGCTGCAGGACTCGTTGCGTCGCGAACACGAGCTCGCGCTCACCGATCCCCTGACCGGCCTGCCCAATCGCCTCGCTTACGAACGGCGCATGGCCGAGATCGAACAGGACGTGCGCGACCAGGGTGTCGTCGCCTGCGTGGGTGCGTTCGATATCGATCATTTCAAGGTGATCAACGATAGCTTCGGCCATGCGGCAGGCGACGCCGTCCTGCGCATCGTCGGCCAGACCCTGACGCGCGAACTGCCGGCACCGGCGTTCGTCGCGCGTTATGGCGGCGAGGAGTTCGTCGTGATCTTCGCCGGCATCGCGCCGGACGAGGCCCTCGCCGCAGCCACGGCGCTGTGCGAAACCGTTGCCGCCCTGGCCTTCCACGCCAGCCAGAAACCGGTAACGGTGACGATGTCCGGCGGCATCACCCGCTTCCTCGCCAACGACACCGCGGCCACCGTCTTCGACCGCGCGGACCGCGCGCTTTACGCCGCCAAGCGAGCGGGGCGAAATCGCTGCTTGTTGCTCTGATCTCAGCGACGACAGGACGGTTCTCTACGCATGGTGTTTACGCGACGTCGCCGGGCTGGCTCGGCTTCGCCGCCGCCGTCGCTGCGTACACTTGGGCGTCTCGCGGGGAGACCTTGGTGTCCACCCTCGCTGCTCAGACAGGTCCTCCGCGTTCCGTAAAGGAAAGGCCGCTGACGCGGCCCGTGTACTTATCTGGCCTACGGCCGCTGCACTTGTGCGGAACTCGCCTCGGGGGTGGACACCAAGGTCTCTCACGACGATACGGTTAGCTCGACGGCGAGCCGGCAGGACGGTTGCGGTCGCCGAAGCGGGCCGTTACGGCAGTCGTGCTGGCACGATCAGGCCGACTCGGTGAGGGCCTTCCTCGCCGCGGCGCTGCCCTTGCGCGAATGATCGCGACCGACGCGCCGGGTCGACCGTTTGGCGATGGCGACGAGCCGGCAGTCGAAGCGGCGTTGCTTCGTCCGCTCGACCCGCACGAACCTCAGGGATGGGAAGAGTCTTCGGTGTCCACCCTCGAGGCGAGTTCCGCACAAGTGGAGCGGCCGTAGGCCAAATAGGTGCACGGGCCGCGTTAGCGGCCTTTCCGGTACGGAACGCGGAGGACCTGTCTGAGCAGCGAGGGTGGGCACCGAAGGCTCTGCGCCTCACCCATCCATGCGAGCGGCGGGGCAATGGCTGCACGGTGTGCGACGAAGTATCGGAAAAAAGCCCGGCACGAAGCCGGGCTCTTGCAGCGCATGAACTTCGGAGGGCTCAGTCGCGGCGGGCGAGAAGCATGCCGACCAGGATGCCGACGCCAAAGCCGCTCAGGATCGCGCCGAGGGGGCGGTGGGCGATCACGTCGCGGGCGGTGTCGACCGCTTCACCGGCCTTCGCCTGGACGCGGCCGGCGGTCTCGCGGATGGCACCTTCGGCTTCGAGGCCGTGATCGCCGCCCAGGGCGCCGGCGGCGCGCTGGACACGTCCGCCGATGGTGTTCGCCGCGCCACGGATCTGGTCTTCGTTCATGGTCCCGCTCCTCGTTGATTGAGGTGAAGAAGGTGCCCGGCGGGAAGTGCACGGCGCGGCAAGACGCCGTCAAGCCGATGCTTTCACCGGTTCCATGCGGCGACGCGTCATAATGGTCCACCTCGCGTCGAAGAAGGGGCTCCGAGCCCATGGAAGCCACGACAGACCACCGGCCTGGTGCCGGCGCTGCGGCCCATCCCGAGGCCGTGATCGAGCGCGCCGAGGTGCGCTTCACCGTTCTCACGCCACGGCTCATCCGGCTGGAGTGGAGCGCCTCGACGGTGTTCCGTGACAGCCGCACGCAGATCGTAGTGCACCGGGCGCTGGAGGTGCCGCGATTCCGGATCGTCGAAGACGAGCACGCGCTGGAGATCGACACCGGCGCGTTGCGGCTGCGCTACGAGAAAGGCAGCGGGCGGTTTACCGAGGCCAACCTGGCGATTCGAATTCGTCGCGGCGACGCCGACCTGGCCTGGAAGCCCGGCGATATCCAGAAGGCCAATCTGGGCGGCACCTATCGCACCCTGGACCGCTACGACGGGGACACCTGGCAGGACGGCAGCAAGCTGCCGATCGAGGAGGGGTTGATCGCCCGGGACGGGTGGCATGTCGTCGACGACACCGAGGGCTTTGGCATCGACGACGAAGGCTGGGTGCTCGAGCGACCCGCCGGCGAACGCCAGGACCTGTACTTCTTCGGCTATGGTCACGACTACCGCGGTGCGCTGGCCGATTTCGCGGCGATCGCCGGTCCGCAGCCGATTCCGCCGCGTTTCGTCTTCGGCTATTGGTGGTCGCGTTACTGGAACTACACCGACGAGGAACTGCGCACACTCGGTGCGCGTTTCGAGAAGGAGCGCATCCCGCTCGATGTGCTCGTTCTCGACATGGACTGGCACACCACGCCTGGCCTGTCGCTGCGGCCCGGCCACGAGCACAAGGACGTGTTCGGCGAGCAGTCCGGCTGGACCGGCTACACGTTCAACCGAAGCCTGTTCCCGGATCCTGAGGCCTTCATGCGCTGGGCACATGGACAGCACCTGCGGGTCACGCTCAACCTGCATCCCGCCTCCGGTGTACTGCCGCATGAAGAGCAGTACGACGCCATGGCAAAGGCACTCTCGTGGGACACCTCGACACGGGCGGCGATTCCGTTCGAAGGCACGTCGCAGCCATACATGCGGGCCTTGTTCGATACCGTGCTGCATCCGCTGGAAAAGGTCGGCGTCGATTTCTGGTGGCTCGACTGGCAGCAGTGGCCGGAATCGAAAGCGCATCCCGGCCTGTCGAATACCTGGTGGCTCAACCATGCGTTCTTCACCGAGATGCAGCGTGACGGCGACCGGCGTGGGTTGATCTATCACCGCTGGGGTGGCCTCGGGAATCATCGCTATCCCATCGGCTTTTCCGGCGACAGCGTGATCTCCTGGGACTCCCTGGCCTTCCAGCCCCACTTCACCGCGATGGCGTCCAATGTCCTTTACGGCTACTGGAGCCACGACATCGGCGGGCATACGTTCCACAAGCACATTCCGCGACCGGAGCGGCATCTCGAGCCGGAGCTCTACGCGCGCTGGATGCAGCTCGGTGTCTTCAGCCCGGTGCTGCGCACGCATTCGGCGAAAGAGGCCAGCCTGCATAAGGAACCCTGGCATTTCGGGCCGCCGTATGGCGATGCGATCTTCGCCGCAATCCGCCTGCGCTATCAATTGGCGCCTTATATCTACGGTGCCGCGCGACACGCCTACGACACCGGGCTGTCGATCGTGCGCCCGATGTATTACCACTGGCCCGAGCACGAGGAGGCTTACGAACATCCGGCGCAATACATGTTCGGCAACGACATCCTCGTGGCCCCTGTCACCGCGCCGGTCGGTGAGGACGGTGCGGCGTCGTTCCCCGTGTGGCTGCCGCCGGGTTTGTGGTACAGCCGCGACGGCGCGGAGTCCTTCGAGGGCGGGCAGATGATCGAGCGGCATTACACGCTCGAGGAGATTCCCATCTTCGTGCGCCCGGGCAGTGTGGTCCCGCTGTATCCGGAAGGCTTGCGCAACCTTGCCAGCGTGCCCGACGCCCTGATCCTCCAGGTTTTTCCGGGTGACGAAGGCGCCACCGAACTCTACGACGACGACGGCGAGAGCCAGGGTTACCAGCGCGGCGACTTCGCGCGCACCAGCGTGCGTAGTCGCCGCGGAGACCGTGCGCAGCGTGTGCACATCGACGCCATGCGAGGCCATTACCAGGGGCGCCCCTCGTCGCGTTCGTACATCGTGGAGCTGCTCGATGCCGGCATTCCCGAGAGCGTCGAAGTGAATGGCGTGCCCCTGCCGTACAGCGAGCCGCCCGCGCCGCAGACCTGGCTGTTCGATACGGCCTCGTTGTGTATCCGTGTCGATCTCGGCTCCGTGTCACTGGACGAGCCTCAGGACATCGTCGCGCGCTTCACGCCCGAACATACGATGCCCATCGGGCTGCTGCATCGCATGCGTCGCGCCGGCATCGCCGTGGACTACCTGAAGCAGGTCTGGGGTGATATTTCCGCACTGCCCGACGATGTCGACCTCGCGGGGCAAGCGGCGCGTGTGCTGGCCTATGCCGTAGAAGAGGGCGACGACGAAGGCCGCGCCGAGCGTTTCATGGCGGCGGTCCTCGCCTTCGAAGCGCGCTTCGAAGGCCTGCCAGCGAGCGTCGATGCCACACCGATCGACGAGTCCTTCAAGCGTGCCTTCGCCAACCTGCTCGGACGCTGACCTTGCGCCGGCTGCTTGGCGTCCTGCTCGTCCTGCTGGCCTTCGCGGCACATGCGCAATCGGCGGTGCGGGTAGGTTCGAAGGCGGATAACGAAGGTGCGGTCCTCGGACAAATCGTGTTGCAGGTGCTTCGCCATGCCGGTGTACCGGTGGTCGACCGAACCCAGCTCGGACCCACGTCTATCGTCCGGCGCGCATTGCTCAATGGCGATCTGGATGTCTATCCGGAATACACGGGCAATGCCGCGTTCTTCTTCCATCGCGAGAGCGATCCGGCATTCCGCGATGCACGGAAGGCCTATGCGCTTGCTGCTTCGCTCGACCTGGCGGCGAATCGCCTGGTCTGGCTGGCGCCTGCGCCGGCTGACAATCACTGGGCGATCGGCGTGCGTGGTGACGTGGCGCGCGCGGCGCGGCTGGTCACGCTCGATGACTTTGCCCGCTGGGTGAAGGGCGGCGGTGACGTCTTTCTGGCCGGCTCCGCCGAGTTCGTGGAAAGCGATGCGGCACTGCCCGCCTTCCAGTCCGCGTATGGATTCACGTTGCACGGAGACCAGCTCCTGGTGCTTGCCGGTGGCGATACCTCGGCGACGATCAAGGCGGCCGCCGAAGGCATCTCCGGCGTCAACGCGAGCATGGTCTATTCCACCGATGGCGCGATCGCCGTGACCGGCCTGACCGTGCTTGCCGATCCGCGGCACGTGGAGATGGTGTATCAGCCGGCCCCGGTGGTTCGCGACGAGGTCTTGCGTCGTTATCCGGTCATGCGCGACGCACTGGATGCCGCCTTCCAACCGTTGACGGTCGAGGTGCTGCGCAAACTCAACGCGCGCACGCAGATCGACGGTGAGGATCCGGCCGTGGTGGCGCGGGATTACCTGCACGACGCGGGGCTCGTGCCGTGAACCCTCGCGCCTTGCCCGTGATCGTGCTGGCCTGCATCGGTTTGATCGCCGCGCTCGCTTTTCCGTTTATCTATGTCACGCCCAACCGCCTGTTGAGTGGCGAGCCACACAGCCTGCACGTCGTGCCCCTTGCTCTGGTCTGGCTTCTTATCACGGGGCTGGGAGTCACGTCGGTCCGAGGCAGCCGGGGAGCCGTCGCTGTGCTCGCGTGGGGGCTGATCGCCGGCTTGCCCCTGCTGGCCAGCATGGATGCGCGCAGCCTGTTGCTGGCGGCATCGCCCAGCGCGCGCGCTCCACTGGGTGCCGGCTTCTGGCTGATGTGGCTTTCGGCAAGCCTGCTCCTGCTCGATCGGTTGCGCGAGTGGCGCATGGCCGCGCGAATGATCGGGTGGATAACGCTAGTCGTCGCCCTTGTCGGCATGGGGATAGCTGGTGCTTTTGACGCCCTGGCGCTGGTTCGTGAATTCCATGCGCAACGCGCGCCCTTCATGGATGCGCTGCTGACCCATCTCACGCTCGCCGCAACGACCCTGGTATTGGCGCTGGTCATCGGCGCGCCGCTGGGCTGGTGGGCCTGGCGCGCGCGGCGGGCGGACGGTGCCGTGGTCGGGCTGCTCGCCTTCCTGCAGACCGTGCCGTCGCTCGCCCTGTTCGCCCTGCTGATCGGACCGTTTGCCTGGCTGGCGCATGCATGGCCGGCGCTGGGCGCGCTCGGCTTCGGCGGCACCGGTGCGGCGCCCGCCGTGTTCGCGCTGGTGCTGTACGCCTTGCTGCCGATCGTTCGCTACACCATCGCCGGCCTTGGTGCGGTACCCGCCGATGCGCGCGACGCGGCGCGCGGACTCGGCATGAGCCGGTTGCAGCTGCTGTCACGCGTGCAGCTTCCTCTGGGTTGGCCGGTGCTGCTGGCCGGCCTGCGCATCGTCGCGGTCCAGACGATCGGCCTGGCGGCGGTGGCCACCCTCATCGGTGCAGGTGGCCTCGGGCGTTTCGTTTTCCTCGGCATCGGCCAGGGGGCCAACGACATGGTGATGTTGGGTACGCTGGCGATCATCGCGCTGGCCCTTGCCGTCGATCTTCTCTTCCAGGCCATGCTCGCCCTGACGGAACGCCGCTCATGATCGAATTCGACCACGTCCATAAACGCTTCGGCGACCACGTCGTCATCGACGACCTGTCGTTGCGCGTGGAGGATGGCGAGTTCTTCGTCCTCGTCGGGCCCTCGGGTTCCGGCAAGTCCACGCTGCTGCGCACGGTGAACCGACTGGTCCACATCGACGCGGGGAGTGTGCGCATCGACGGGGTGGATGCCGCGACGCAGGCGGTCGAGACGCTGCGGCGCGGCATCGGCTATGCCATCCAGTCCGTTGGCCTGTTTCCCCATCGTACCGTCGGCGAGAACATCGCCACGGTGCCGCGGTTGCTCGGCTGGCCGGAGCACGAGATCCGTGCGCGGGTCGAGGACTTGCTCGAGCTGCTCAAGCTGGACGAGCCGGGCTTCGCCGACCGCTATCCCGACACGTTATCCGGCGGACAACAGCAACGCGTGGGTGTCGCGCGAGCGCTGGCTGCGCGGCCGCGCATCGTGCTGATGGATGAGCCCTTCGGTGCGCTCGACCCGGTGACACGTGAGTCGCTGCAGACCAGCCTCAAGGCGATCCAGCGCGACACCGCCACGACCATCCTTTTCGTCACTCACGACATGGACGAAGCCTTCGGTCTCGGTCATCGCGTGGCCTTGATGCTCGACGGCAAGGTGGCCCAGGTCGGCACACCACTCGAACTCATCCGCCATCCGGTGAACGAACGCGTGCGCGAGTTCGTCGGCGGTTCGCGTGCGCGGCTGCGTGAACTGGCGGTGCGTTGCGTGCGTGACAGCATGCGCAAGGGCGAGGTCGCGGACGGCGATGCGATCGATGGCGCAGCCTCGTTGCAGGACGCGCTGGGGGCGATGCTGATGCAAGGGCGCGATCGCCTGCCGGTGCTCGACGCCGGGCAGGTCGCCGGTGCGATCCTGCTCACCGATCTCGTGGTGTCGCGCGAGTGAAGGCGATCGTCGCCCCATTACTGCTGGTGATCCTGCTCATCGTGCTGCCACACAGCGCGTCGTGGTTTCACGCGTGGATGCCGACGCTTTCGCATCCGCTCTACACGCGCACGTCTTTCTTCGCGCTGACCCTGTCGCACCTTTGGCTGGTGGCCCTGGCGACCCTCGTCGCCGTGGTGGCGGGCCTCGCGCTGGGTGTGTTGGCGACGCGTCCGGCCGGACGGTCGTTGCTGCCGACGGTGCGCGCGGTGGCCGTGATCGGGCAGACGTTTCCGCCGGTTGCGGTCCTGGCGATCGCCGTGCCTTTGCTGGGCTTCGGTGCGGCGCCGACGTTACTGGCGCTGACGCTCTATGGCGTGCTGCCCGTGCTCGGGCAGACCGTCGCGGGCCTGGATAACGTGTCGCCCGCCGCGTTACATGCCGCCGACGGCATGGGTTACGGGCGCTGGCGACGATTGTGGGAAGTCGAACTGCCACTGGCCGCCGGCCCGATCATGGCCGGCGTGCGGTTGTCGGCCATCGTCGGTGTCGGCACCGCCACCATCGGTTCGGCGGTCGGTGCGACGACACTCGGCTCGCCGATCGTGGAGGGCCTGGTGGGCAACAACACGGCCTACGTGGTGCAGGGCGCGCTGCTGGTCGGGGCATTGGCGCTGTCGATCGACGGGGTATTGGGTGTCGTCGAGCGGCGCGTTCGAAGGAATCGCCGCTGAAGCGGCTCCCACATCGCCGCTGAAAAGCGGCTCCCACATCGCCGCTGAAGCGGCTCCCACACAGAGCCGGGCTGCGCTCTGTGTGGGAGCCGATTCATCGGCGATGCTCTTGTCACCCGATTACCAGATCTTCACCCGCTGCTTCGGATCCAGATAAAGCTTCTGCCCCGCCTTCGGCTGGAACGCGTCATACCAGGGATCAAGGTTGCGCACGGTCTGCGCGCGGAACTCGCCCGGGGCATGACCATCGCCGATCACCTGCGCACGCAAGGCGGCGTCGCGTGTCTTCGTCCGCCATGACTGGGCGAACGCGAGGAAGAAGCGCTGGTCGCCGCTCAAGCCGTCGATCACCGGCGCCGGCTTGCCGTGCAGGCTTTCCTTGTACGCCGCGTAGGCGATCGTCAGGCCGGAAAGGTCGGCGATGTTCTCGCCCAGGGTCTGCTGACCGTTTATGTGCAGGCCCGGCAGCGGCTCGTACTGGTTGAACTGCTCGACGAGGCGCTGGCCGGCTTCCTTGAAGTGCTTCTGGTCGGCGTCGGTCCACCAGTTGGCCAGACGGCCCTGGGCGTCGAACTCGGCACCGGTATTGTCGAAGCTGTGGCTGATCTCATGGCCGATCACCGCGCCGATCGAACCGTAGTTCGACGCCGGGTCCGCCTTCGGGTCGAAGAACGGCGCCTCGAGAATCGCCGCCGGGAAGTTGAGCGCATTCTGCAGCGGCAGGTTCACCGCGTTCACCGTCTGCGGGGTCATCCACCACTCGTCGCGATCCACCGGCTTGCCCAGCTTGGCGATCTGATGGTGATATTCGGCCAGCACCGCGCGTTCGTGGTTGCCGAACGCGTCGTCCGGACGAATCTCGACCTTCGAGTAATCGCGCCAGGTATCCGGGTAGCCGACACCGACCTTGATCGTGGCGATCTTCGCCTTGGCCTTCTGCCGGGTTTCCGGTGACATCCAGTCCAGCGTGTCCACGCGCGCATCGAACGCCTTGAGGATGTTCTTGACCATGTCCTGCACTTCGGCACGGGACGACGCCGGGAAGTACTGCTTGACGTAGATCTGGCCGACGGCATCGCCGAGGTCCGCATTCACCCGGCTCAGGCCGCGCTTCCAGCGATCGCGCTGCTTGGGCGTGCCCGTGAGCGTGGTGCCGTAGAAGCCGAAGGAAAGGGCGTCATAGGCCTTGGGCAGCAGGCCGTTGGTGCCGGCATTGATCGTGTGGAAGCGGAGCCACGCCTTCCAGGTATCCAGCGGCTCGCTGGCGACCAGGGCGGCGAATTTCGTCACGGTGGCGGGCTGCCAGACGATGAAGGTCGGCTGGTCGTCGAGTTGGGCCGCCTTGAAGTAGGCGTTCCAGTCGAGGCCCGGCGCCTTGCTCGCGAACGCGGTCCGCGGCCACGGATTGTTCGCCTTGTGGATGTCTTCGCTGTCGACGATCGAGGCCTGGGCCTGGGCGATCTTCGTTTCGAGGGCGACGATGGCCTTCGCCTTGCCGGCGGCGTCCGGCGTGCCGGCCTGCGTCAGCACCGCCTCGACGAAGCTGGCGTACTTGGCGCGGGTCTCGACCATGTCCTTGTCGGTTTTCAGGTAGTAGTCGCGATTGGGCATGCCCAGGCCGCCCTGCAGCAGATACGGCATGTTCTTCGAGGGGTCTTCGAGGCCCTGGGCGACGAACAGGCCGAGCAGGTGCTCGGTGTCGAGGGTGGTTGCGTTGATCGGGTCGACGTCGGCGCGCAGTTGCGCGCCAAGGGCCGCCGACAGGGCGGTCTTGTCCTTGATCGCATCGATCGCGGCCAGCGCGGGCTCGAGCGGCTTCAGCCCCGCTTTCTCGATGCCGGCTTCGTCCATGTACGCCTTGTAGTAGTCGGCGATGAGGCGCTGCTCGCTGCCGGCGGCCGGATGACCTTCACCCGCTGCCTTGACCAGGGCCGCATTGCGCTTTTCGGCTTTCTGGAACACCTCCAGGAACACCCCCGTGCTGGCGCGATCGGCGGGGATCATGGCGGTCTTTTTCCAGGTGCCGTTGGCGTAGCCGTCGAAGTCGTCGCCGGGCTGCACCGAATGATCGATGCCCTTGAGGTCCACGCCAACGGGCGTTCCCGCGGGGGCATCGGCGGCAAGGGCACCGGTGGAAGCGAGGCCGCAGGCGATGGCGGCTGCGAGGATGCGGTTGATCGTGACCATGGGAGCGATGTCCTTGCCGTTGGGATGTCCACGATAGACCCCGCCGCGCTGCCTGTGGCCCATGACGAATGGGCTACGTGGGCGTAGCTCGTTACGTGCCGAAAAAGCGGCCTGTCGGTTGTGCCCTAATGATCGTCCGGCCCCGCAAGGGGGCCGGCTTGGCGGGCCGCGGGTCGCCCGGGCCTGCCTCGACCTTCAATTGGCAGCAGATCCCTTGGGAGTTCCCTATGAACGCACGTTTCGAACTGACCGGCTCACAGACCGACATCGCCAGCTATCCGCTCTGGGCACAGGACATGGTCTCGTCCTGCGAGGACACGCGGGCAAAGATCGTCGGCCATGAGATGTGGTCGGCGATGATTGCCGCCACCCTCGATCCGGAGACCACCCGCAACTTCATGATCGGCGTGTGGCCGGTCATCGAGCGCTTTCCGGGCTACATGTCGCACAGCCTGCTGAAGACGCGTTACGGTCGCAGCCCGGGCGACGACCTCGCCCGCCGCTGGCTGGTCCGCAATATCCGGGTGGAACAGAACCACGCCGAGTACTGGCTCAACTGGGCGGAAAGCGCGGGGGTGTCCCGCGAGGACGTGCTCCGGGCCGAACCGGCCAAGGGCACGCAGACCCTGGCCCAGTGGTGTGAAGAGGTGAGCCGCGACGATTCGCTGGCCGCAGGCATCGCGGCAACCAACTACGCGGTGGAAGGCGCGACCGGCGATTGGTCGCAAATCGTCTATGAAAGCGCGGCCTACGCGGAAAGCCTGCCGATTACGGGCCGCAAAGCCGGGCTGCGTTGGCTTCAGCTTCACGCCGCTTATGACGATACCCATCCATGGGAAGCGCTGGAAATCGTCTGCACCCTGCTGGGGAGCAATCCGCCGGTGGACCAGATCGAGCACATTAAGGAGTGCGTCCGTCGCAGCTACGTCAGCATGAGCATTACCCTCGATCGCTGCATGGATGCCACGGCGTCGATTCGCACGTGGAACGAGGCAGCTGCGTAACTCGCAAGTTGGGCACCAAGTGGCGCACTATCACGACCGGATGAGGATCTGAGGGACTAATGCAACGCGTTGAGGCCAGCCACCAATTGCCGCTATCGAGACGCCTGAGGCCACTGGCCTATGCGCTCGTCGCGGTCGTTGGCCTCATCCTTGCCCTCACGTGGGTAGCGCTCCAGACGCAGGTGACTCTCGCCGGTTTCCTCAACGGCGAGAGTCTTTGGTCCAAGGCGCAGAAGCAGGCGGTCATCGATCTCGACGAATACGCCACGCACGGACGCCCGGCGGACCTTGCCGGTTTTCGGCGAAATTACGGTGTGCTCATGGCGGACCGCTGGGCGCGCGACGCGATCGCCAGCGGGGACTTCGTCCACGCCGAGGTCTACGACGCGTTCGCCCGCGGTGGCGTGATTCCCGAAGCCATCCCGGGGATGGTCTTCATCTTCCAGTATTTTTCCGGCATGCCCTACGTGCGTGAAGCCGTGACGGAATGGCGTTCGGTGGACGGCAGTCTGGGCGATCTTGCCGATACCGCCGACCGGCTCGACCGCGCGTATGCGGCCGGGGCGCCGCCGGCCTCGATGATCGACGCGGAGCGCGCGCACATCGCCGCGCTCAACACCTATATGGAGCCGCGTGCGAAAGCCTTTTCGCTCGATATCGCCAATGGCGCATCGTGGATCGGCCGCGTCCTCTTCTTTACGGTGTTCGGTGTCGCCGCCCTCGCATCGTTGCTTTGGCTACGCATGGCCGGGCGCATCGTCGCCACCATCCGCGGCACCGAGGAGCGCTACAGCCTGCTGTTCGACAGCGCGGCCGACGCCATCTTCATGGTCGACGAGGAGAGCGGGCGCATCCTCGACGCCAATCGACGGGCGGCGAGCTGGCTTGGCTGCTCGCGCGCCGAACTCACCGGTATCCAGCTGTCCAGCCTGTTCGTCGAAGGCTCCGACCACGCCGGGAACGGCGTGCTGCGCAATGCCGATGGCACTACCCGGCCGGTGGAAACCCAAAGCAGCCTTGTCGCCTGGGGCTCGCGGCAGGTCTGCCAGGCCATCGTCCGCGACATTTCCGATCGCGTGGCGATGGAGCAGGAACGCAAGATCGCCGCCGAAGCCCTGGCCAGCATCGCCGAAGGCGTCATCATCGCCGACGCCGATCGCCGCGTGACCACGGCGAATGCCGCCCACGCCAAGCTCACCGGCATCTCGTTGCAGGCGCTGCGTCGCACGCGTTTCGACGCCACGCGCACCTTGCCCGATGGCCGGCCGCTGCCGGCCTCGCTCTGGGAAGACATCGCCTCGGGCGACAACTGGCTGGGCGAAGTGGAAAGCCAGCGCGCCGACGGCAGCACCTATCCGGAACTGTTGAGCATCAGCACCATCCGCGACGGCGAGGGGCGTCCCCAGCACTATGTCGCCGTGGTCTCCGACATCACCGCGCGCAAGGCCGATCGTCAGCGCCTGCAGCACATGGCCACGCACGATCCGCTCACCGGCCTGGTGACGCGCGCCGAGTTCGAGCGCCGATGCGCCGAAGCGATCACGCGCGCCGCCCATGAGCGCGGGGCCATCGCGGTGCTCTTCGTCGACCTCGACGCGTTCAAGGTGGTCAACGACAGTTACAGCCACGCGACCGGCGATGCGCTCCTGATGCGCGTGGCCGAGCGCATCCGCGCGCAGCTCACGCCCGAGGACATCGCCGGTCGTATCGGTGGCGACGAGTTCACCGTACTGCTGGCCGACCTGCGCTCGCGCGAAGAGGCACTGGTCGTCGCCGAGGCCATGCTCGCCGCACTGGCACGCCCCTTCGACCTGGGTGACTACGAACTCTTCGTCAGCGCGAGCATCGGTATCGCGGGCTACCCGCTCGATGGCAACGACGCCGTCACCCTGATCGCGAACGCGGACGCGGCCATGTACGTGGCCAAGACCGAAGAGCGCAACGCCTTGCGCTTCTATACGCCGAAGATGCATGCCGATGCACGGCGCCGGCTCAAGCTCGCTTCCGAGCTGCGCCAGGCGCTGACACGTCACGAGTTCCACGTGGTTTACCAGCCCAGCGTGGAGATGAAGAGCGGTCGTATCGTCGCGGTAGAGGCCTTGATCCGCTGGCGTCATCCCGAGCGCGGCAACGTGGGCCCGGACGAGTTCATCCCGCTTGCCGAGAGCCTGGGCCTGATCCGCCAGATCGACCAGTGGGTGCTCGAGACTGCGTGCGAGCAACTGCGCCTTTGGGATGCCGCACGGTTGCCGCCGTTGCGTCTCGCCGTGAACGTGTCGGCGGGCTCGTTCGGTCATCCGGATTTTCTTGCGGGGGTGAGCCAGGCCGTGCTCACCAGCGGCATCGCACCCAAGCGCTTGCTGGTGGAACTCACCGAAAGCGCCATCCTGCGTCTTGGCGAGGACACCGAACGCGCCATGCTCGCCCTGCACAAGTTGGGCGTGGGCGTGGCGATCGACGATTTCGGCACCGGCTATTCCTCGCTGGCGTACCTGAAACTTCCCGCTGTCGCGTATCTGAAGATCGATCGCTCGTTCATCACCGGGCTGCCGACCAACAGCAACGACGTCGCGATTACCGAAGCCATGGTGGCCATTGCGCGTAGCCTCGAGCTGCATACGATCGCCGAGGGTATCGAGACCGAAGCCCAGCACGACTTCCTGCTCCGTGCCGGCTGCCAGGAAGGGCAGGGCTTCCTTTACTCGCGCCCGCTGCCGCCGGATGAAATCGAGCGCCTGCTGGCGCCGAACTCGAGAACGGGCGGTGCGACCCGGCTCTCGCTGGTCCCGCCGGGGCGTGCTTGATCGGGTCTGCCGATACAAGACCCCGAGGCCCCTTCGGTCCACGATGAGCATCCCCATATAGGCGGGAAGCTACCCGTGCAAGGATCCATCGTGTCTACCCGCGACCCCATTGTTTTCCTGTTCGACGTCGACAACACCCTGATCGACAACGACCGTTTCAGTGCCGACCTTGCCGCACGCCTGGTGCGTGATTTCGGCGAAGCCGGGCAAGCGCGCTACAAGGCGATCGACAAGGAGATCCGCGACCAGGTCGGTTACGCCGACTATCTGGGCGCGCTCCAGCGACTGCGCGGCCAGGAGAGCAGCCCGGCCTTCATGGAGATGTCGTTCTTCCTGCTCGATTATCCCTTCGACGAACGCCGCTTTCCCGGCGTGATCGAAGCGATCGACCACCTGCGTACGCTGGGTCGGCCGGTGATCATGTCCGACGGCGACACGGTGTTCCAGCCGCGCAAGATCCGTCGCGCCGGACTGTGGGACGCGTTCCGCGAGGACGTGCTGATCTACGTGCACAAGGAAGACATGCTCGACGACATGCAGAAGCGCTACCCCGCCGACCACTACGTGATGGTCGACGATAAGCCGCGCATCCTCGTCGCGCTGAAGAAGCTTCTCGGCGACAAGGTGACGACGGTCTTCGTGAAGCAGGGCCACTACGCCGCCGCGGCTGGCGCCGACCTCCTCGAGACCCCGCCCGACATCACCATCGACTCGGTCGGCGAGCTGGCGACGATGGGCCGCGAAGCCTTCCTGGCCACAGCCTGACGAAGCCCTGGTAGGAGCCGATTCATCGGCGATCCCGCGGCAGCGGGCCAGATTATCGATGGCCTATGCCCTTGTGGGAGCCGATTTATCGGCCCTTGTGGGAGCCGATTTATCGGCGATTGGCGTTGCAGCTTCTCCGCTCCGTTGGCTTTTCGCCGATGAATCGGCTCCCACATGTCTTTGTTCGCCGATGAATCGGCTCCTACCGAGCCCCGTCGGCGTCGAACGCCGCGCGAATCCATTCCACGGTGTCCCCTTCGAAAGCCAGCACATCGAACCGGCAGGGCCGCTGCGCATCGTTCGGATGCCAGCCGAGCCAAAGGTGCGCCGCGCTGATCAGCTTGCGCCGCTTCGCCGCGGTGACCGAACCCAGGGCTCCGCCGAACGCGCTGCTGCGCCGGTAACGCACCTCGACAAAGACGAGGGTCGGGCCATCGCGCATGACCAGGTCGATCTCGCCGTGCCGGCAGAGGAAGTTCGCGCGCACGAGGCGCAAGCCGCGCGATTGCAGAAACGATAACGCCGCGCCCTCGAAGCAGTCTCCGGTGGCGCGGCGCGCGGTGGTCTTTTTCGTTGTCGTGGTCACGCGGCCTCCTGGCCGCGCCGGCGGGAATCAGCCGCCGCCGCTTTCCACGTTCGGGGCCGCTGCCGGCGCTTCGAGTTCGAGGCTACCGGCGACGGGGTGGGCGACGCCGTCAGTGAAGCGCGCCCAGATCAGTACGCGGCGCACGCGGCCGAACTCATCCGCGACCAGCTGGCCGGTCGCACCAGGCAGATAGCTGCCCGGATGCCCGCGCATCCAGTCGATGTAGGGCACGAGGCCCCACGCGTCCATGCCGAAGGCGAACAGGCGCGCCGCCACGCCCCGGGTCGAGGGTAGCGCGGAGGAAAGATCCGCACGGCGGGGCAGGCCCGGCTGCCCGTCGAACAGCCAGGGCGCATCGCAGAACTCCACGCCTTCCAGATCGCGATCGGCCGTAGCGTCGTCGCCACCGCTGTAGACGTGCGAGGTCGCGAACACCGGCAGGGTGATCTTCGCCAGTCGCAGCTGCGGCAGGAGCAGGCGTGCCTGTTGGGGCTTCATGCTGATGAAGACGCCACTGGTGGCGGGATCCTGGTCGGCAGGCGCGGAAAGTTGCGAGGCGAAATCGATGCTCGCCGAATCCAGCGTCGCCTGGCTCGTCACGGTGCCACCGCGGGCCTGCCACTCGGCCTTGAAGGCGTTGCCGGCACGGCGGGCGAAATCGTCGGTGGAGACGATGACCAGGGCCGTGTGCATGCCACGGTCGGCCATGTGATCGGCCACCTGGGCGCCTTCCGTCTCCGGCAGCAACCCGAACTCGTTCGCGCCCGCCGGCGGAAGGTTCTTGTTGTCGTTGGGGTAGTTCAGCGTGAGCATCGGCGCGGGCAGGGCGCCCTTGGCGAAGATGGCGGTCACGCCGTCCCGGTTGAGTGGGCCGACGACGAAACGCGCGCCTTCGGCCACGGCCTTGTCGTATGCGGCGACGGCATGTGCGGCGTCGTTGCCTGCGTCGTAGACGACGACGTCGGGGCGCGGTGCATTGGTGTGCGCCGCCTCGACATAGTTGGTGAAGAAGCCGTCGCGGATCGCCGCGCCGGCACCGGCGAGCGGGCCAGTGAGCGGAAGCAAAAGCGCAACCTTGGTCGGCACCTTATAGCCTTCGCGTACGCCCTTGTCGCCGGTTACCGTGCCGACGGCCTGGTCGAGCACCGCCGGGGTCCGCGTGACATTGCCGAGCTGGCTTTGCGCTTCGATCACCCAGGGCCGCATCGGATCGTTCGGCGGCAGTGCACCGGCACGTTCCGTCAGGGGTTGGCTGCCCATGCCGGTGAGCAGGCTGACGATCTCCCGGCGATTCTGTTCGCGATCGAGGCCGCGTAGCTGGCCATCGAGTTCGACGCGGGTCTGCGCGGCGCTCCAGGGGTCGTTGGATGCTGCCTGCGCGCGGGCGCGCAACTCGGCGAGCCGTTGCTCGACCTGCGGCGACACACGCGACGACGGCTTGCCGGTGTACGAGAGGGCTGCCGCCGGATCGTTGTTCTTCAGGGCGATCTCGGCACGCAGGGCATCGAAGCGCAGCGCGTCTTCACCCTCGAGCCGCGAACGGTGGATATCGGCGACGACCGGGGCGGCCCGATCCAGCGCGCCTTCCTGGCGGTAGGCTTCGGCCGCAAGCAGCTTGTAGTAATCGCGGTGTGCCGAATCCTGGCCGGCGAGCGCGAGATAGGCCTGGGCCGCCTGGTCGAACTGGCCCTTGGTGTAGAGCGCCTGCGCCGCCTGCGTGGCCTCGCCGGAAGGCGCGGCGCCATGTTGGCTCACCCCGCCCTGGGTCACGCAGCCGGCGAGGCCGGTGCAGAGCAGGAGGCCGAGAGTAGTGGCGCGGATCGGTCGCATCGCAAGATTCCTTGGTAGCACGGTGGCACCCACCGGCGCCGAAACGTCCGGATCATAGCCCATCGCTTTGCGAGGCCGATGTGAGGCGAGGACCGCGAGGCCGCCCCGGCTCAACTGCCGTACAGGGCCTTGCGGGGTGCGCCGGTGATCGCGGCGGCCATCTTCGCGGCCTTGGCCGGCGGCAGTTCTTCCTTGAGGATCGCGAACACGCGCAGGCCCTCGGCCAGGCGTTCCTCCTCGCCTTCCTCACGCCCGGCGACCATCACCACGAACTCGCCTTTCTGCTGGTTGGGATCGGCAGTGACCCGTTCGACGAGGCTGGCGAGGCTGCCGTCGAGCACGGTTTCGAACATCTTGGTGAGCTCGCGGGCGACGACGGCTTCGCGGTCGGCGCCGAACGCCGCGGACATGTCTTCCAAGGACTCGACGATGCGATGCGACGACTCGTAGAAGATCAGCGTGCGCGGTTCGCCAGCCAGCTCGTTCAGGCGCGTGCGGCGTGCGCCGGCCTTGGACGAAAGGAAGCCTTCGAAAATGAAGCGGTCGCTAGGCAGGCCAGCCACCGACAAGGCGGCCACGACGGCGCTGGCGCCCGGTATCGGGCTCACCCGCAAGCCCGCCGCGCGGGCAGCACGCACCAGCCGGAAGCCCGGGTCGCTGATCAGTGGCGTACCCGCGTCGGAGACCAGGGCGACATCGTCGCCCCCGCGCATGCGCTCGACGAGCCCGTCTACAGCGGTACGCTCGTTGTGGTCGTGCAGGGCGACCAGTGGCGTGTCGATGCCCAGGTGTTGCAGGAGCGGGCGCGTATGCCGGGTGTCCTCGGCGGCGATCACCTTCACCCGCTTCAGCGTTTCGATGGCGCGGGCGCTGATGTCGTCGCGATGACCGATCGGCGTGGCGACCACGTGGAGGATGCCGGGGCGGGACAAGGACATCGAGGGGGATCCGGTTGGAGGTGACCTGGCATTGTAGGAGCCGATTCATCGGCGATGCTCTTCCTCGGATGGGAGGTGAGGCCAGCAACCCGGCAAGAGCGCTGCTACGCAGCGGGTTTATTCATTATTAGCCGATGAATCGGCTCCTACATGTACTATGGGAGCTGGAGTCGGCCGGACAGTCGCGTCACGCCTTCGGGCGTATCGAGGAAAGTCCGGGCTCCATAGGGCAGGGTGCCAGGTAACGCCTGGGCAGCGTGAGCTGACGGCTAGTGCAACAGAGAGCAGACCGCCGATGGCCCCGCAAGGGGATCAGGTAAGGGTGAAAGGGTGCGGTAAGAGCGCACCGCATGCGGGGCTAACGTCGCATGGCACGGTAAACCCCACCCGGAGCAAGACCAAATAAGGGAACTATGACGCGGCCCGCGTCGTTCCCGGGTAGGTTGCTAGAGCCTGGCGGTGACGCCAGGTCGAGAAGAATGACTGTCACGTCGCAAGACGAACAGAACCCGGCTTACAGGCCGACTCCTTTTCTTCGCGGTATCGCGGCGCCGTCTCAGGACGGCGCCGCTTTGTTTTTGATCCAGGTAGGAGCCGATTCATCGGCGATGGGTGCTTGCAGCTTCCTGTGGGAGCCGATTTATCGGCGATGGACCTCACTGCTTCACCGCTCCGTTGGCTTTTTCACCGCTGAAGCGGCTCCCACATTTTCTTATGAACGTGAGTTCAGTCACACATTGGAAATCCCACAAGCGGGGGCCCTGAAACACCGAGTCCGTTCGTAAAAAACCTCAACGATTCAACCACCTTCCGCCCCTTCCTCAGAAACGGCTGGAATTGGTGATGAACGTGAGCTTTCTCCTTGATTCACAAGAAAAATTTCCTTGACAGTCTCAGGACCCGAGACTATCGTGGGCCCCAGTGTGAAATCGTGGGATTTGGTGGGGCGGCCAACGAAGATGTTTCAAGGCGAGACAGCCATTACGGTCGACGACAAAGGTCGTCTGACGATTCCGACGTCATATCGGGATCTGGTTGCGAACGCCTGCGCGAATCGTCTGGTCATCGCCTACAACCCCTTCGACACCGGTTGCCTCTGGATCTTTCCGTACGCGGAATGGGAACAGGTTCGCGACCAGGTGAACGCGCTGCCCAGCGTCAAGGCCGTACACCGGGCTTTGCAGATGAAGCTGGTGGGTGCTGCGGCCATCGTCGAGCCTGACGGAGCGGCCCGCATCCTCCTCCCATCGAGTCAACGCTCGGCGGCTGGCATAGAAAAAAAGGCCGTCCTCCTCGGCATGGGCAACAAGTTCGAGCTTTGGAGCGAACAGGCCCACCTCGCCAAGATCCGGCAAACGATCGGCGAGGACGAGATCAGCGACGACATGGCGGAACTGCGGTTGTGACGAATTAACTCGAGGTTTTAGTGAAACGGGAGCGGGATGTGGTGATGGCGGGGCGCGATGTTCACATCCCTGTGATGCTCGACGAAGCGGTGGAGGGCCTCGCCTTGCGCGAGAACGGGCGCTATCTCGATGGGACGTTCGGCCGCGGCGGTCATGCCCGGGCGATCCTTTCGCGTCTGTCCACCGATGGCCGCCTGTTCCTGATGGACCGCGATCCCACCGCGATCGCCGTCGCCGAAGCCGACCTCGCCACCGATCCCCGCGTCGCCCTGCGCCACGAGAACTTTGCCACCATGGCTGAGTGGCCGGCGCTCGAGGGCGGCCTCGACGGCATCCTGCTCGACCTCGGCGTGTCCTCCCCCCAGCTCGACGATCGCAGCCGTGGCTTCAGCTTCATGGCCGACGCGCCGCTCGACATGCGCATGGACACCTCGCGTGGCATCAGCGCCGCCGACTTCCTCGCCGAAGCCGACGAGGTCGAGATCGCCGACGTGCTCTGGCGCTTCGGCGAAGAGCGCTTCAGCCGTCGCATCGCCAAGGTGATCGTCGAGCGCCGTGCGACGACGCCAATCACCCGCACCGCTGACCTCGCCGATCTCGTCGCCGGCTGCGTGGGTCGTCGCGAACCGGGCAAGAACCCGGCGACGCGCACCTTCCAGGCCCTGCGCATCCGCGTGAACGCCGAACTCGAATCCGTCGAGCGCGGCCTCGACGCTGCCCTCGACCTGCTCAAGGTCGGCGGCCGCCTGGCCGTGATCAGCTTCCACTCGCTGGAAGACCGCACGGTCAAACAGTTCATCCGCTCCCACGAAGGTCGCGTGCAGGGCAATCGTCGCGGTCCGCCGCCGCCGGATGCGAAGCAGGCCCGCCTCAAGCCGGTCGGCAAGGCGATCTTCCCGTCCGATGCCGAAGTGGCTGCGAACCCGCGTTCGCGCTCCGCCGTGCTACGCATCGCGGAGAAACTCGCATGAAGGTGTTCGGCGCGATCTGCCTCTCGATCCTGCTGCTGGCGGTCCTCGCCAGCGCGATCGGGGTGGTATGGACGCGCCACGAGAGCCGCCAGCTGTTCGTCGAGCTCTCGAAAATGCAGTCGCAAAAAGACGATATCGGCGTCGAATACGGCCGTCTCGAACTCGAGCAGGCAACGTACGCCGAGCCCAGCCGCATCGATGCGGAAGCCCGCGCCAAGCTCGGCATGATCACGCCGAAGCCGCAAGACATCCAGTTGGTGCGGCGATGAAGGCGCGCTACGGCAAGCCGGTCGTACCGAGCCGCCGTCGCGGCCAGGGCCCGAGCCCGCGCAAGCGCATGACCGTCGTCGTCGCGCTGCTCTGCGTCTGTGCGTCCGGCCTGGTCGTGCGCGCGTTCGACCTGCAGGTGGTGCGCAAGCAGTTCTACCAGGATCAGGGCGATGCCCGCTTCCTGCGTGAAATGCCCATCGCCGTCTCGCGTGGCACGATCTTCGATCGCAACGGCGAGCCGCTGGCGGTGTCGACGCCGGTCGCCTCGATCTGGGCCAATCCGCCGGAAGTGCTGGAAAACGAAGACCGCATTCCCGAGCTGGCCAAGGCGCTCCACGTCGACGCGGACGATCTGAAGCAGAAGATCGCCGCGCGTGCCGACAAGGAATTCATGTACATCGCCCGCCAGATGCGTCCCGAAGACGCGCAGGCGATCGTCGATCTGAAGATCCCGGGTATTTCCTCGCAGCGCGAATACCGCCGCTACTACCCGTCGGGCGCCGTCAACAGCCACATCCTCGGTTTCACCAATATCGACGATCACGGCCAGGAAGGCCTGGAACTGGCCTATGACGAGTGGCTCTCCGGCAAGCCCGGTGCGAAGCGCGTCATTCGCGATCGCATGGGACACGTGGTCGAAGACGTCGAGCTGGTCCGTGAGCCGCAGCCTGGCCGCGACCTGACACTGTCGATCGACCGTCGCATCCAGTACCTCGCCTATAGCGCGTTGAAAGACGCCCTGGACAAGAACAAGGCCGACTCCGGCTCGATCGTGGTGATGGACGTGCACACGGGCGAAGTGCTCGGCATGGCCAACCTGCCGACGTTCAACCCGAATGCCGTGCGCGGCAGCACGCCGAACGATCGCCGCAACCGCGCGCTCACCGACGTGGTCGAGCCGGGTTCGACGATGAAGGCCTTCACCATGGCGGCGGCGCTGACCAGCGGCAAGTACACGCCGACCTCGCCGATGATCGAAACCTCGCCGGGTACCTGGATGATGGGTGGCCACCCGGTGCGCGATACGCACAACTGGGGCACGCTCACGCCGACCGGCGTGATCACGAAGTCGTCCAACGTCGGCGCAGCCAAGATCGCGATGACGCTCGATACCGACTTCCTCTACAACATGTGGAAGTCGTTCGGCATCGGCAGCAACACGGGCAGTGGTTTCCCTGGCGAAGCGGCCGGGTACCTGCCGGTGAGCCGCACCTGGAAGCCGATCGAAAAATCGCGCATGGCCTACGGCTACAACCTCAGCGTGACGCCGTTGCAGCTGGCCACGGGCTACGCGGCGATCGCCAACGGCGGCGCCCTGCGTTCGCCGACCTTCATCAAGGGTGCCGACAACCCGGCGAACCAGATCATCACGCCGGACGTGGCGCACGAGCTCGTGCGGATGCTCGAGACCGTGCTCCAGCCCGGTGGTACCGGCTTTGGCTTCGCGTCCGTGGCCAATTACAGCGTGGCCGGCAAGACGGGTACCTCGCACAAGTTCTCGGTCGGCGGTTACTACGCGAAGAACTACATCTCGCTCTTCGTCGGCATGATTCCGGCCAGCGCCCCGCGCCTGGTCACCGTGGTCGTGATCAACGATCCGCAGGGCGGCCACTACTACGGCGGCTCGGTGGCCGGCCCGGCCTTCGCCCAGGTGATGCAAGGCGCCGTGCGCCTGCTCGATATCCCACCCGACAACGTCGGACGCTGGTATGTCGGCGGCCCGAGCGTGGGCGGTCTGATCGGATCGTCGAATGCGCCACCGCCGCCGGCGGACGACAGCGCGGCGGAAGAGGTGGTCCCATGACCATGCCACTCGCCGAACTCCTGAATGGTTTCGCCGACGCCTCGGGTGTCGGCGAAATCGTCGTTTCGGGGCTTTCGCTGGATTCCCGCGAGATTGCCGAAGGAAACGCCTTCGTCGCCCTGCGTGGTGGCAAGGGTCATGGCATCGACTTCGCGGCCAAGGCCGTGGCGCAGGGTGCCAGCGTGATCCTCGCCGAGCCGCCGTTCACCGCGGCCGACGCCGGTGTGCCCGTCGTCAGCGTCGACAGGTTGCGCGAGAAGACCGGCGCCATCGCCGCCCGTTTCTTCGGCGAGCCGTCGCAGTCGCTCGAACTGATCGGCGTCACCGGCACCAACGGCAAGACCTCGACGGTGCAGCTGATCGCACAGGCGCTGGCTTTCCTCGGACGCAAGCCGGCGACGGTCGGCACGCTGGGCGCGGGCATGCACGGCGCGGTCGTCGAAGGCGAGCGCACCACGCCGGACGCGATCAGCATGCAGGCCCTGCTTGCCGGATTCCGCGACGCCGGTGCCTCGCACGTCGCCATGGAAGTGTCCTCGCATGCGCTGGAGCAGGGCCGGGTCAACGCGCTGGCGTTCGACGTCGCCGTGTTCACCAATCTCACCCGTGACCATCTCGACTATCACGGCACGATGGAAGCCTACGGCGCCGCCAAGGCCAAACTGTTCGCCTTCGACGGCCTGCGTGCCGCGGTGATCAATATCGACGATCCGTTCGGCGCGAAGCTGGCCAAGGGTCTGGGCGAGGGCATCGCGAAGCTGCGTACCACCATGGCGGGCGAGAGCACCGACAAGGACGCCGAGGTCCGTGCCGATATCATCGTGACGTCGGCCAAGGGGCTCTCGTTCAACCTCAATACGCCGTGGGGCATGCGCACGGTGCGTAGCGCGCTGCTCGGCCGCTTTAACGTAGCCAACCTGCTTGCCGTCGCCGCCGTGCTCGGTGCGCTGGGCGAGCCGTTCGATCGCATCCACGCCGCCCTGGAATCCCTCGAGCCGGTCAACGGTCGCATGAGCCGGCTGGGTGGCGACGGGCGCAAGCCGCTGGTCGTCGTCGACTACTCACACACGCCGGACGCACTGAAGCAGGCCTTGCTGGCGCTGCGTTCGCACACCAAGGGCAAGCTGATCTGCGTGTTCGGCGCCGGTGGCGACCGTGACCAGGGCAAGCGCCCGATCATGGCTGCCATCGCCGAACGCCTCGCCGACACGGTCATCGTCACCGACGACAACCCGCGCTCGGAAGACGGCGACACGATCGTCGCGCAGATCATGGAAGGCTTTGCCCACCGCGACACGATCCGGGTCGAGCGCGATCGCGCGCAGGCCATCGCCATGGCGCTGGCCGACGCGAAAGCCGACGACGTCGTGCTCATCGCGGGCAAGGGCCATGAAACCTATCAGGAAGGTCCGCAGGGCAAGTTGCCCTTCGACGACCTCGCCGTCGCCCGTGAGGCGATGGCCAAGAGCACAAAAGGAGTTCGCGCATGATGCGCCTGTCCGCCGTCGCCCTCTGGACCCGCGGCCGCCTGCACGGCGCCGATGTCGAGGTGACCGGCTTTTCCATCGATACGCGCACGCTGGTGGCCGGCGACCTGTTCGTCGCGCTGCCGGGCGAGCGCGTGGATGCCCATGATTTCGTGGCTGCTGCCGCCGAGCGTGGTGCCATCGCTGCCCTGGTCACTCGCCCGGTCGACGTGGCGATCCCGCAGGTGATCGTCGACGACACGCAGATCGCCCTGGGCGATCTCGCCAGTGCCGTACGTGCCCAGAGCAACGTCCGCGTGGTCGGCATTACCGGCTCCAACGGCAAGACCACGGTGAAGACGCTGACCGCGTCCATCCTCTCGCGCCACGGCCGCACGCACGTCAACGCCGGCAATTTCAACAACGAGATCGGCATGCCGCTGACCCTGCTGGCGATGCCGCAGGACACCCAGTACCTCGTACTCGAGATGGGTGCCGGCAAGCCGGGCGATATCGATTACCTGGCTGCCATCGCTCGGCCCGATATCGGCCTCGTCAATTCCATCGCGCCTGCGCATCTTGAGCGCATGGGCACGATCGAAGGCGTCGCTGAAACCAAGGGCGCGCTCTACCAGTCGCTGCCTGTCGACGGTGTCGCGGTGATCAACGCCGATGAAACGCGCTTTGCCGGCTTCTTTGCCAACCTCGCCGGCACGCGGACCATCCTCCGTTACGGTCTCGAGCACCGCGCCGATATCGGCGCGGATATCGTCGAGGAGCGCATCGACGGCACGCACTTCGTCCTGTCCACGCCGCATGGCGATGGTGACGTGCACCTGCCGATGGCCGGTCGCCACAATGTCGCCAATGCGTTGGCCGCCGCTGCCATCGCCACCGCGCTCGACGTGCCGGTCGACATCATCGTCGAGGGTCTCGAGCAGGTGCCGCGTGTCGCCGGTCGGCTCAATCTCGAAGCCATGCCGGGCAACTGGACCCTGATCGACGACAGCTACAACGCCAACCCGGGTTCCGCTGCCGCCGCCATCGACACCTTGTCACTGGCTCGCGGCGAGCGCTGGCTGATCCTCGGCGATATGGCCGAACTTGGCGCGGACACGATCAAGCTGCACGCCGGTATCGGCAAGCTGGCCCACGAGCGTGGCATCGAACGCCTGCTCGCCACCGGGAGCAAGTCGGCCGCCGCCGTCGAGGCGTTTGGTCCGGGCGCACAGCATTTCGCCACGCAGGAGGCACTGATCGAGGCCGCCTGCACGCAAATCCACGAGGGCGTGACCTGCCTCGTGAAGGGGTCACGTTCCTCCGGCATGGACCGGGTCGTGGCGGCAATGAAGAAACACGCTGAAGGAGCATCCGATGCTGCTTGAACTGGCGGAATGGATGGCTCGGCACTTCACGTCGCTGCATCTTTTCCAGTACATCACCTTCCGCGCGATCATGGCGGCGCTCACCGCGCTGGCCGTGTCGCTGCTGCTCGGCCCGGCGCTGATCCGCAAGCTGGCTGCCCTGAAAGCGGGGCAGGTGGTGCGCAGCGACGGTCCGCAGACGCATCTTTCCAAGGCCGGCACGCCGACCATGGGCGGCACGCTGATTCTCTTCGCCATCGGTATCGCCACGCTGCTGTGGGCGGACCTCGGCAATCGCTACATCTGGGTGGTCCTGCTGGTCACGCTTGCCTTCGGTGTCATCGGCTTCTACGACGACTATCGCAAGCTGGTGCTCAAGGACAGCCGTGGCCTGGCCAGTCGCTGGAAGTATTTCTGGCAGTCCGTGTTCGGCCTCGCCGCCGCCGTCTTTCTTTACCAGACGCACCAGGCGCCGGCCGAGATCGCACTCTACGTACCGCTGTTCAAACAGGTGGCCGTGCCGCTCGGCCTGTTCTTCGTGGTGATCGGCTATTTCATCATCGTCGGCTTCTCCAACGCGGTGAACCTGACCGACGGGCTCGACGGCCTGGCGATCATGCCGAGCGTGCTGGTCTCCGGTGCCCTGGGCATCTTTGCCTACCTTGCCGGTAACAAGCTGTTCTCCGAGTACCTCGGCATCCCGGCCATTCCCGGTGCCGGCGAGCTGGCGATCTTCTGCAGCGCGCTATCCGGTGCGGGCCTCGGCTTCCTCTGGTTCAACACCTATCCGGCCCAGGTCTTCATGGGCGACGTGGGTGCGTTGGCGATCGGCGCTGCGCTCGGCTGCGTGGCTCTCATCGTCCGTCAGGAAATCGTCTTGCTGGTGATGGGCGGTGTGTTCGTGATGGAAACCGCCTCGGTGATGTTGCAGGTCGCCAGCTTCAAGCTGCGTGGCAAGCGCATCTTCCGCATGGCGCCGATCCACCATCACTTCGAGTTGAAGGGCTGGCCTGAACCTCGCGTCATCGTTCGCTTCTGGATCATCAGCGTCGTGCTGGTGCTTATCGGTCTCGCCACGTTGAAGGTGCGCTAAGAATCATGTTTGGCTTCGGCACAAAACAGGCGCAACGCCGACAGGGCCCGCGGGGGAGTTTCGACCTCCCGTTGCTCCTGGCTGCGCTCGCGCTCGCCGCGCTGGGAGTGGTGATGGTCACCTCCAGTTCGATCGCCGTCGCCGATGGTTCGCACCAGGGCGCCTTCTACTATCTCAAGCGCCACCTGGTGTTCCTGTTCCTCGGTGGCTGCTTCGCCGCCGCGGCGATGCGCACCGAGCTGAAGACGCTTGAGAAGCACAGCTTCCTGCTCCTGCTGCTCGGCATCATCATGTTGCTGATGGTGTTCCTGCCCGTGTTCGGCATGCGCATCAACGGTGCGCGCCGTTGGGTGAACCTGCTGGTGACCAGCTTCCAGCCGGTCGAGGCGGTCAAGCTGATTCTTGTCGCCTATCTGGCAAGCTATCTCGTCCGTCATCGCGAGGGCGTGGAATACGAACTGTTCGGCGTGGTCAAGCCGGTCGGCGTTGCGGGCCTCATCGTGCTCCTGCTGCTGGCCCAGCCCGATTTCGGCTCGGCGGCGCTGGTCGTCGCCACCACGGTCGGCATGGTCTGGCTGGCCGGCGCGCGCATGCGCAACCTGTTGCTGCTGGCGACGCCCCTGGTCCCCGCCTTGATCTATGCGGCGACCGCCGAGGACTACCGCATCAAGCGCCTCACCTCCTTCCTCGATCCGTGGAAGGACCCGTTCAACGACGGTTTCCAGCTCACCCAGGCACTGATCGCCGTGGGCCGTGGTGAATGGACCGGCGTGGGCCTGGGCTCGAGCGTGCAGAAACTGTTCTACCTGCCCGAGGCGCATACCGACTTCATCCTGGCGGTGCTCGCCGAGGAACTCGGTCTGGCTGGCATCGTCCTGGTCATCTTCCTTTATGTCGTCTTGGTGGGACGTGGCCTTTACGTCGGCCTGAAGGGCGTCGAACTCGGTCACCGTTTCTCGGGTTATGTGGCCTACGGCATCTCGCTGATGATGGGCTTCCAGGCCATGGTCTCGATCGGCGTGAACCTCGGCGTGCTGCCGACCAAGGGCCTGACCCTGCCGCTGATCAGCTCGGGCGGTTCGTCCGTGCTGATGACCTGCGCCATGGTCGGCGTCCTCCTGCGCGCGACGTTCGAGATCAATCGCGCCGAAGACGCCCGCCAGACCGCCGTTCGCCTGCCGGCCAATGCGGTGCCGGATGCGTCCGCCCCGCTTGGAGGCATGGCATGAACGCGCCGGTCCTGATCATGGCCGGCGGAACCGGCGGCCATATCTTCCCGGGACTCGCCGTGGCCGACGAGCTGCGCTCGCGTGGCGTGCCGGTGGCGTGGCTCGGTGCCGAGGGCGGCATGGAAACGCGCGTCGTGCCGGCGCACGGCCTCGATCTGCACACGATCGCCGTCGGTGGCTTGCGTGGCAAAGGCCTGACGACGCGCCTGATGGCGCCGTTGATGCTTGCCCGCGCGCTATTCGCGTCGTTGAAGCTGCTGCGCAAGCTGCGCCCGCGTTGCGTGCTGTCAATGGGTGGCTATGTCGCGGGCCCCGCCGGCGTGGCCGCGCGTCTGGCCGGCATCCCGTTGGTCGTGCACGAACAGAACGCCGTCGCTGGTTTCACCAATCGCAAGCTGGCGTCGTTCGCGAAAAAAGTGCTCACGGGCTTTCCCAACGTGTTGCCCAACGGCGAGTGGGTGGGTAATCCGGTGCGCGCGAAAATCGCCGCGCTGCCGACACCCGATCAGCGCCTCGCCAGCCGCGAGGGTCGTCCGCGCCTGCTGGTGCTCGGCGGCAGCCTCGGCGCCCGCACGCTCAACCTCGCCCTGCCCAAGGCGCTTGCCTTCATGCGCAGCTCGGCCGATTTCGCCGGTCTCGAGCCGGAAGTCGTGCACCAGACGGGTGAGCGCGGTCTCGAGGAAGCACGTGCTGCCTACGCCGCAGCGGGTATCACCCATGCCAACGTCGTGCCCTTCATCGAGGACATGGCCGGCGCCTACGAATGGGCCGATCTCGCGGTGTGTCGCGCGGGCGCCCTGACCGTGGCCGAGCTGTGCGCCGCTGGCCTCGAAGCCTTGCTCGTTCCGTTTCCGCACGCCGTCGACGATCACCAGACGGCGAATGCCCGTGCGATGGTCGACGCCGGTGCTGCGCTGCTGCTTCCGGATCCCATCGCTGCCTCGAACGACGGTCCCGAGGCGTTAGCCGTGTTGCTGGGTAGCCTGCTTGGCGACCGACAGCACATCCTTTCCGCGGCCAATGCGTCCCGTACGCTGGCCAAGCCCGACGCCGCATCAACGATTGCACGTCACTGCATGGAGGTTTCCGCATGACGCCCGGTCGTTTGCGTGCCCACGACGATTTCATGACCTCGTTCCGCCGCGTCCACTTCATCGGTGTGGGCGGCGTCGGCATGAGCGGCATCGCCGAAGTGCTGAAAAATCTCGGCTACAGCGTGTCCGGTTCCGACCGTGCGCCGTCGCCGACCACCGAGCGCCTGGCCAAGCTGGGCGTGGAAGTGCACATCGGCCACAACGCCGCGAACATCGACGGCGCCGACGTGATCGTCACCTCGAGCGCGATTCGCCAGGACAACCCCGAGATCGTCGCCGCGCAGGCCGCCCGCGTACCGATGGTGCCGCGCGCGGAAATGCTCGGTGAGCTGATGCGTTTCCGTCGTGGCATCGCCATCGCCGGAACGCACGGCAAGACGACGACCACCAGTCTCGTCGCCAGCGTGCTCGCCGAAGCGGACTACGATCCGACCTTCGTCATCGGTGGCCAGCTCAATGCCGCCGGCGCCAACGCGCGCCTGGGCACCGGTCAGTACCTGGTCGCCGAGGCCGACGAATCGGACGGCTCGTTCCTGATGCTCTCGCCGGTGATGGCGGTCGTCACCAATATCGATGCCGACCACCTCGAGAACTACAACGGCGACTTCGCCCAGGTGAAGAAGGCCTTCCGCGATTTCCTGCATCGCCTGCCGTTCTACGGCATGGCCGTGCTGTGCATCGACGACGACGAAACGGCCCTGCTCGCGCAGGACACGTCGCGTCGGATGCTGACCTATGCGATCGACAAGCCCGGCGCCGACGTGACGGCGACGAACGTGCGCCAGATCGGTTTCGAAATGCATTTCGACCTGCACCTGCCGGGTATGGCTGGGACGCTGCCGGTGACGCTGAACCTGCCGGGTCGGCACAATGTGCAGAATGCGCTCGCCGCCGCGGCCGTGGGCTGGCAGCTCGGCGTCGAAGCCGAGGCGATCGCGCGCGCGCTGGCTCGTTTCGAGGGCGTGGGTCGTCGCTTCCATCGTCGCGGTGAAGTCGCGCTCGACAGCGGCAGTGCACTGCTCGTCGACGACTACGGTCACCACCCGCGCGAACTCGCCGCGGTCTTCGCCGCCGCGCGTGGCGGCTGGCCGGATCGACGCCTGGTCGTCGCCTTCCAGCCGCATCGTTATAGCCGTACCCGCGACCTGCTCGACGACTTCGCCAACGTGCTCGCCGAAGTGGACGTGCTGGTGCTGACCGAGGTCTATCCGGCCGGCGAATCGCCGATCGCCGGTGCCGACGGCAAGGCCCTGGCCCGTGCCATTCGTGCGCGTGGCAAGACCGACCCGGTCCTGGTCGATCACCCGCGCGACCTGCGCGACACGCTGTCCGCGCTGGTGCGCGACAACGACCTGATCATGCTGCTGGGCGCCGGGGACATCGGTGCGGCGGCCGTCGAGCTGGGTAATGCCGGCCACCTTAGGAGCAACAAGTAATGGATGACACCCGTTTCCCCCGCCTGGTCACCGATGCGGCCGATTTCGGCCGCGTCGCCGTGGTGATGGGCGGCAATTCGGCCGAACGCGAGGTCTCGCTCGATTCCGGCCGTGGCGTGCTCGAAGCCCTGCGATCGCGCGGTGTGGATGCCCATGCCATCGACGGCATCCCGGCGCTGCTCGATGCCGTGCGTGCAGGGCACTTCGCCCGCGTCTTCAATATTCTCCACGGCGCCGGTGGCGAGAACGGCGAACTCCAGGGTGCGCTGCAGTCGCTGGGTGTGCCGTACACCGGGTCGGGCGTGCTGGGCTCCGCGTTGTCGCTCGACAAGGTGCGCGCCAAGCAGGTCTGGATTGCGCTCGGCCTGCCGACGCCAAAGTTCAAGGCGCTGCCGCGCGGTGCCGATGTGCACGCCGCCGCGCGCGAGGTGGGTTTCCCGCTGATCGTGAAGCCCGCCTGGGAAGGTTCCAGCGTTGGCGTCACGCGCGTGTTCGACGAAGCCGGCCTCGACGCCGCCGTGGAGCTGGCGCGTAAGTACCCCGGCGACATGCTCATGGAAACGCTGATCGAAGGCGATGGCAACGAGGGTGGCGAATTCACCGTCGGTATCCTCGGCCGCGAGGTATTGCCTACGATCAAGATCGTGCCCAAGGGCGAGTACTACGACTACAACGCCAAGTACGTCGCCGAAGACACCCAGTACATCGTGCCCGGCCTCACCGCCGCCGCCGAAGACGAGATGCGCGCGCTTGCGTTGACCGCGTTCGACGCACTCGACTGCTTCGGCTGGGGTCGCGTCGACGTCATGCGCGACCGTCATGGCAAGAACTGGCTGCTCGAAGTGAATACCGCGCCCGGGATGACGTCGCATTCGCTCGTCCCGAAAGCCGCCGCCGTCGCAGGCCTGGATTACCCGGCCCTTTGCTGGCGCGTCCTCGAAACCTCCATGGAACGGGAGGGCGCGAAGGCATGAAAGGAGCCGCCGCCACGCGGATCGTCGCCTGGGGTATCGCCATTACGTTGGTGGTACTGCCCGTGGTCGGCGTGATGCAGGGCTGGTTCGCCGCCGGTCGCTGGCCGGTGACGAACATCAAGGTCGAGGCGGAGTTCGCGCACGTCAGTGCCGAACAGATCCGCAGCGCCGTGTTGCCGCGGCTGGGCAAGGGCTTTTTCGCCACCGACCTGGAAGACGTACGCCACGCGATCGGCTCGCTGCCGTGGGTCGAGTCGGTCGAAGTGCGCAAGCGCTGGCCCGACACCCTGCTGGTGCGCATCTATGAGCGTCAGCCGTTCGCGCGCTGGAACGAAGACCGGCTGATCAGTCGCCAGGGTCTCGTCTTCGATGCACCGGGTGCCGATCAGATGGGCGACCTCCCGCGCTTGCACGGTCCGGATTCGCGCCTGGCCGAAGTCGTGAGCTTCTATGCGCAGGCACACAAGGCCTTCGAGGGCAGGGCACAGCTCGCCATCGTCGGTGTGAGCCTGAGCGAACGCGGCAGCTGGAGCGTCACGACGGAAAGCGGTGCCGAGATCGTCATCGGCGATCGTGACCAGGCCGACCGTCGCCTCGCCCGGTTCCTCGATGTGTACCCGCAACTTGTCGCCGGTCGGCGTGGCGGTTTCGCCTATGCCGACCTTCGTTACACCAACGGATTCGCCATCCGGTGGCCGGAATCGGAAACCACGGCCACACCCAAGGTCGGAAGCTGAGCTAAACCATGAGAAACAAGAACGACAAACAGCTCGTCGTCGGCCTCGATATCGGAACGTCGAAGGTCGTCGCGATCGTCGGCGAATACGAGCCGGGCGAACCGATCGAGATCATCGGCATCGGCACGCACGTGTCGCGTGGCATGAAGCGCGGCTCGGTGGTCGATATCGAATCGACGGTGCACTCCATCCAGCGCGCGGTCGAAGAAGCAGAGCTGATGGCCGGCTGCGACATCCGCTCGGTCTACGCCTCGATTTCGGGCAGCCACCTGGAAACGCGTAACTCGCACGGCACCGCGGCCATCCGCGACCGCGAGGTGATGGCGGCCGACCTGGAACAGGTGCTGGAAGCCGCGAGTGCGGTGGCGATCCCGGCCGACCGCAAGGTGCTCTATAAGGAATCGCAGGAATACCGCATCGACGGCCAGGACGGCATTCGCCACCCGGTCGGCATGAGCGGCGTGCGCCTGGAAGCCAGCGTGCATCTGGTCACCGGCGCCGCCAGCGCGGTGCAGAACATCTCCAAGTGCATCCAGCGCTGCGGCCTCTCGGTCGACGAGCTGGTGCCGGCGGCCGTGGCCAGCGCGAAGGCCGTGCTCACCGAAGACGAACTCGAGCTGGGCGTCTGCCTCGTCGACATCGGTGCAGGCACGACCGATATCGCCATCTATACGCAGGGCGCGATTCGCCACACCAAGTCGCTGCCTGTCGGCGGCGATCAGGTGACCAACGACATCGCCTACGGCGTGCACACACCGACCGCTCACGCGGAAGAGATCAAGATCAAGTACGCGTGCGCGCTCGCCCAGCTTGCCCACGCGGAAGAAACGATCCAGGTGCCGAGCGTCGGCGATCGTCCGCCGCGCCGTCTCGCGCGGCAGGCGCTCGCGCAGTCGGTGCAGGCCCGCTACGAGGAAATCTTCGAGATGGTGCAGGACGAACTGCGTCGCTCGGGATACGAGAGCCTCGTCGCGGCCGGCATCGTGCTGACCGGCGGCGCCTCGCGCATGGAAGGCGCGCTCGAACTGGCAGAAGAAATCTTCCACAAGATGGTCCGCATCGGCGTGCCCCAGCACGTGTCGGGCCTGGGCGATGTCGTTTCCAGCGAGCTTCATTCGACCGGCGTGGGCCTGCTTCTGCACGGCTCGCGGTCGAGCGGCGCGTCGCGCAACACGAGTTCGGCTGCCGGCAATGTCGGCAGTGTGGTCGAGAAGTTCCGAAGCTGGTTCACCAAGAATTTCTAAGTCAAAACCGGATTGTCGGCGCCCGATGGAAGGGGGGTGCCGGGGCAACAGGATGGCCCGCAACCCACGGTCGACAGGAGTCGGACGTGGGACATAAACCATAAAAACTAAAAGTTCTGCGGAGGACGGGAAATGTTTGAACTCATCGAAAAGCTGGCACCGAACGCTGTCATCAAGGTCATCGGCGTGGGTGGTGGCGGCGGTAACGCCGTGGCCCACATGGTCAACTCCAATATCGAAGGCGTCGAATTCGTCGTCGCCAATACCGACGCGCAGGCCATGAAGAGCTGCAACTCGCGGACGCATCTCCAGCTCGGTGGCAATGTCACCAAGGGCCTGGGTGCGGGCGCCAACCCGGAAGTGGGCCGCCAGGCCGCGCTGGAAGATCGTGAGCGCATCGAGGAAATGCTCGAAGGCGCCGACATGGTCTTCATTACCGCCGGCATGGGCGGTGGCACGGGTACGGGTGCGGCGCCGGTCGTCGCCCAGCTCGCCAAGGAAAAGGGCATCCTGACGGTCGCGGTCGTTACCAAGCCGTTCCCGTTCGAAGGACGTCGCCGCATGCAGGTCGCCCTGAAGGGTATCGAAGACCTCTCCCAGCATGTCGACTCGCTGATCACGGTGCCGAACGAGAAGCTTCTCTCGGTGCTCGGTCGCGAAGTGACCTTGCTCAACGCCTTCAAGGCGGCCAACGACGTGCTCCAGGGTGCCGTCCAGGGCATCGCCGACCTGATCACGGCCCCGGGCCTGATCAACGTCGACTTTGCCGACGTCCGTACCGTCATGAGCGAGATGGGCATGGCGATGATGGGCTCCGGCACCGCTCGCGGCGATGACCGTGCGCAGGCCGCCGCCGAGGCCGCCATCAACAACCCGCTGCTCGAAGACGTGAACCTCGCCGGCGCCTGCGGCATCCTGGTCAACGTCACCGCCGGTCCGAACCTGACCATGCGCGAGTTCGACGAGATCGGCCGCGTGATTCACGATTTCGCCTCGGAAGACGCGACCGTGGTCATCGGCACCTCGCTCGATCCGGACATGCAGGACGATGTCCGCGTGACGGTGGTCGCCACGGGCCTGAACCGTGCCGGCGTAGCGGCGAAGCAGCCGATCCGCCAGCCGGTGCAGCAGCAGGTCGAAATGCGCCAACGTCCGCGTCCGGTCGTGCTGCGCACGGGCACCGGCAACGAAGTGGTCGACTACGCCCAGCCCGACGTCGTTTCGTCGACGCGTTCGGAGCCGGCACCGTCGAAGGGCGCCGAGCCGACGATCGATTACCTGGACATCCCGGCGTTCCTGCGCCGCCAGGCGGATTGACCGTCTTTTGACGTGACAAGAGGCACGTTAAGGAAAACGTGAGGCCCGCCCGGCACGACGCCGGGTAGCCCGACGCTTCGCCGCCGATCCCGTCCGGGCGGCGGAGCGTTGCCGTGTCAACGGGATAAATGCGGGAGCGTTCTCAAGTGCTTGAATGTGCAAGGGATCAGTCGCACAGTCAATGAGAATGGCTCGCGGTTATAGCTGAAGGAAGGGTGAAGCCGTGCAAGACTTCTCCCGTGGGCTCGTCCATCCCCAGGTTAAGACTGTGTTAGCCTACCTGCCACTTATAGGCTGCTGCCGGCTAAGGTTTGACCCACTATGATTAAGCAGCGCACGCTAAAGAACATCATTCGCGCCACAGGCGTCGGTCTTCATACCGGCGACAAGGTGTACATGACGCTTCGTCCCGCGGCGCCGAACACCGGCATCGTGTTCCGTCGCACCGACCTGAATCCGCCCGTCGAACTGCATTCGCGTCCCGAGAACGTCGGCGATACGCGTCTTTCGACCACGCTGATCAACGGCGACGTTCGCGTGTCCACGGTCGAACACCTGCTCTCGGCCATGGCCGGGCTAGGTATCGACAACGCCTATGTCGACCTGTCCGCGCCGGAAGTGCCGATCATGGACGGCAGTGCGGGTCCCTTCGTCTTCCTCATCCAGTCCGCCGGTATCGAGGAACAGGAAGCGGCCAAGCGTTTCATCCGTATCCGTAAGCCCGTCATCGTCCAGGACGGTGACAAATGGGCCAAGCTCGAGCCGTTCGACGGCTTCAAGGTGGGTTTTTCGGTCGAGTTCGACCACCCGCTGTTCAACAAGCGCAATTCGCAGGCCGAGATGGATTTCTCGACGACGTCGTTCGTCAAGGAAGTCAGCCGCGCCCGCACGTTCGGTTTCATGCGTGACATCGAGATGCTCCGTGAGCGCAATCTCACGCTCGGCGGCTCGATGGACAACGCTGTGGTGCTGGACGACTACCGCGTGCTCAATGAAGACGGCCTTCGTTACGACAACGAGTTCGTCAAGCACAAGATCCTCGACGCCATCGGCGACATCTACATGCTGGGCCACAGCCTGATCGGCGCGTATTCCGCGCACAAGTCGGGTCATGAGCTCAACAACAAGCTGCTTCGCAGCCTCATGGCCGACGTCACGGCCTGGGAAGAAGTCAGCTTCAAGGATCCGGCCAAGGCGCCGATTTCCTACGCCCATCCCGCCCAGGCGGTCTGAGGCTCGGCCCTCCGGGGCATACGTCAAATCGAAAGGCCGCGAGCGATCGCGGCCTTTTTTCTTTGGGGTTTTGTGGGCTTTGGGTCGGGGGCGGGCTCGCCTTCTGCCTCGCGTTTTGCTTGCGCTCGCGGGTTGCGGGGCAAGAGCTGGCGGGTATGGCGTCGACGCAGAAGAGCCGGCGGGTGCCACCCTCGGGGCCCCGTCTGCGGCGTCCCGCCAGGGAGGGCGGCTAGCGCCGCCGTATATCTATTGCCCTACGGGCCGGGCCGGGCTTCGGTTGGGGGTTTGCGACTCGACATCCTGTCTCGCGCAAACGGCCGGTGGGGCGCCGACCCGGCCCGTAGGGCAATAAGTAAAGGGCGGCGGTAGCCGCCCTCCCTGAGGGGTCGCCGTAGACGGGGCCCCGAGGGCGATACCCGCCGGCTCTTGCGCCGCAGCGCACAGATTCCAGGCGCGAATACCCCGTGACGGCCGTCACGCCTACGTGAACTTTACGTCCATTTTAGGTGTTCATAGGGAACATGCGTGCTATAAAGTTTGCCGCCCCGGGGGATCCGGTGCTGCTTACGGATCGAGCTTGTCGGTCGTAAGTATCGAATTAATCTGAAATTTCGGCCTCGGAGGCCAGTTTCAGGAACAGATCCCGCAACGTGGGGTCGGAGAGTGACGCCGCGGCAGCTCGCAGATGGCGACCGGCTGAGGCGGAAAGCGGTTTATGTCGGTCGGGAATGACTTCCTCGACCGGTAGGGGGGCCACTTTCACGGCAACCGAACTGGCTTTCGCGCCGATGGCGCGGGCGGCCTCGAGGATCTGCGTCTGGTAAAGGCGCACCCGCGATGCCCAGGCCGAGGAGGGCGCAAGGAAGACGAGCCGGCCGTCGCGCAGGTCCGCAAAGCGGACGTTATCGCGCAACGGCTGCGGCAAGGTCGCGCGCAGCTGGCGGTCCAACGTGTCGAGTTCGCGGGCCCGTTTGGCCAGCGATGCGACAGGCCCGAACTCCGAGATGGACTTCAGTCCATGGGTGGAGCGTCGGTTCGGTTGGTACGGCGGTGGCATGGACCGGCTTCAACTATTCGATGTGGAACGTATGCAGATCATACTCGTGTCTCGTGGCCAGAAAGGGCCGAAAACGCTGGATCTCACCTGCCGGCGCATGCGCTGCAAGGCGACGGCGATGGCCCTGGCCGGTTTCGTCGGGATTGCCGCGGTGGGTGCGGCGGTGGCGCTGGCTGTCGCCAACCCGAAGGACCGCGCGCTGGACCATCTCGGTGGCCTGCAGGCGCAGGTGGGTGGCCAGAGCGCCCAGGTCGCCCAGATCAAGCGCGATGCGCAGCGCGATCTCGATGCCCTGGCGGTCAAGCTCGGTCAGCTCCAGGCCCAGTCCGTTCGCCTGAATGCCCTCGGCGAACGCCTGACCCAGGTCGGCAAGCTGGACGACGGCGAATTCAATTTCGACGAGGAGCCCGGTCAGGGCGGCCTCGAGGTCACCAGCGGCGCGGATGCCGGCGCCTACGCGCTGCCCGAGTCGCTGGGCAAGAGCATCGACCAGCTCTCGGGACAGTTCGATACCCAGCAGGCCCAGCTCGAAGCCTTGCGCGACATGCTGATGGACCGGAGCATCGAGTCCAGCCTCCGGCCGACCGGCATGCCGGTCAATGGCTACATTTCGTCCTATTTCGGCGGCCGCCCCGACCCGTTCAGCGGGCATAGCGCCCGCCATACGGGCATCGACATCGCCACCCCCACAGGTACGCCGGTAACGGCCGTGGCTGAAGGAATGGTCACTTTTGCGGGTCAGCGCAGCGGCTATGGCGATGTCATCGAAATCGACCACGGCAATGGCTACATGACCCGTTACGCCCATAACAGCGCGCTGGTCGCGCAGCCGGGCCAGCGCGTGAAGGTCGGTGATGTCATCGCCAAGGCCGGCTCCACCGGCCGTTCCACCGGGTCCCATGTGCATTTCGAGGTCTGGTACCACGATCGGGTCGTGAATCCGTTGGCCTTTGTGAAGGGCCATCGCTGATCGGCCTTGAATCCGCCCCATCCAGTCGCCACCCCGAGGAAAGCCGGGGACGCCCGTAGTATGATCGTCCCTTCGTGCCGGTCGGCTTTGCGCCTTCCGGCAGCCCTTTTCGTTTCAGATCCGGATGATCGATGTTCAATCGTGCACTGACGAGTATTTTCGGCAGCCGTAACGAGCGGGTGCTGCGTGACCTCTCCAAGACGGTCAAGCGCATCAACGCCCTCGAGCCGGAATTCGAAAAGCTTTCCGACGACGCGCTGCGTGGCAAGACCGATGACTTCCGTCAGCGTCTCGCTGCCGGCGAGACCCTCGACGCCCTGCTGCCCGAAGCCTTCGCGGTCACCCGCGAGGCGGCGAAGCGCGTGCTCGGCATGCGCCACTACGACGTCCAGCTCATCGGCGGCATGGTGCTGCATGGTGGGCGTATCGCCGAGATGCGGACGGGTGAGGGCAAGACCCTCGTCGGTACGTTGCCGGTGTACCTCAACGCCCTCGAAAGCAAGGGCGTGCACGTGGTCACGGTGAACGACTACCTGGCACGACGCGATTCGGCGCAGATGGGCCGCCTGTACAACTTCCTCGGCCTCACGGTCGGCGTCGTGTACCCGGGCATGGATCACGCCGACAAGCGCAGCGCGTACCAGGCCGACATCACCTACGGTACGAATAACGAGTTCGGCTTCGACTACCTGCGCGACAACATGGCGCTCAGCAAGGAGCAGCGCAACCAGCGCGGCCTGCACTACGCCATCGTCGACGAGGTCGACTCGATCCTGATCGACGAAGCCCGCACCCCGCTGATCATCTCCGGCCCCGCCGAGGATTCCCCGCAGCTCTACATCGCGGTGAACAAGATCGTCCCGGGCCTCTCCCGCCAGGAGAAGGAAGACACCGGCGGCGACTATTTCGTCGACGAGAAGGGCAAGCAGGTGCACATGTCCGAAGAGGGCATGGAGCACGCGGAGCAGCTGCTGCGCGAAGCGGGTGTCATCGAGCCGGATAGCGGTCTCTACGATTCGAAGAACCTGGCCGTCGTTCATCACATGAACGCGGCGCTGCGTGCGAACGCGATCTACCAGCGCGACGTGGACTACATCGTCCGCGACGGCGAAGTCATCATCGTCGACGAGTTCACCGGTCGTACGCTGGCCGGTCGTCGCTGGTCCGATGGCCTGCACCAGGCGGTCGAAGCGAAGGAAGGCGTGCCCATCCAGCGCGAGAACCAGACGCTCGCCACGGTCACGTTCCAGAACCTGTTCCGCATGTACAAGAAGCTGGCCGGCATGACCGGTACGGCGGATACGGAAGCCTACGAGTTCCAGACCGTGTATGGCCTGGAAGTGGTGGTGATCCCGACGCACAAGCCGATGGTCCGCGTGGACAATCCGGATTCCGTGTTCCTCGGTCCGGACGCCAAGTACAAGGCCGTCATCGACGACATCAAGGCCTGCTTCGAGCGTGGCCAGCCGGTGCTCGTCGGCACGGCGTCGATCGACGTGTCGGAACTCGTGTCGGGCCTGCTGAAGAAAGAAAAGATCCCGCACGAAGTACTCAACGCCAAGCAGCACGAGCGCGAAGCGCATATCGTCGCCCAGGCTGGTGCGCCGGGTTCGGTCACGATCGCGACCAACATGGCCGGCCGCGGTACCGATATCGTCCTTGGCGGCAGCCTCGAGGCCTTGCTGGCCACGCTGCCGGAGACGGCTACCGACGCCGATCGCCAGAAGACGCGCGAAGAATGGAAGAAGCGCCACGAACAGGTGCTGGCTTCCGGCGGCCTGCATATCGTCGGCACGGAACGTCACGAGTCGCGTCGTATCGACAACCAGCTGCGCGGTCGTTCGGGTCGCCAGGGCGATCCCGGCTCCTCGCGCTTCTACCTGTCGCTGCAGGACAACCTGATGCGCATCTTCGGCGGCGAGCGCATCGGTCGCTGGATGCAGATGTTCGGCATGAAGGAAGACGAGGCCCTCGAGGATCGTCTGATCACGCGCCAGATCGAAAAGGTGCAGCGCAAGGTCGAGCAGCACAACTTCGATATCCGCAAGAACCTCCTCGAGTTCGACGACGTCGCCAACGATCAGCGCAAGGTGATCTACGCGCAGCGTGACGAACTCCTCGAGACCGACGATATCGCCGACATGATCGTCGACATCCGCCAGGACGTCGTGGTCGCGCTCGTGCGCAAGTACGTGCCTGCCGACAGCATCGACGACCAGTGGGATATCGCCGGCCTCGATCGCGAACTCGCCAGCGAGCTCAATCTCCGCATCGACCTGCCACAGTGGGTCGAGGGGCAGAAGGACATCGACTCGGAAGCCATCCTCGAGCATGTGCGTGCCGCGGTGGACGCGTTGTTCGCTGAGAAGGAGCTCCAGGTCGGTGCCGAAACCATGCGTTCGCTCGAGAAGCACGTGATGCTCTCGGTGGTCGATAACGCATGGAAGGAGCACCTCGCCAGCATGGATTACCTGCGCCAGGGCATTTACCTGCGCGGCTATGCCCAGAAGCAGCCGAAGCAGGAGTTCAAGCGCGAGTCGTTCGAACTGTTCGCCGAGATGCTCGACCGCATCAAGAGCGAAGTGGTGCAGATGCTTGCGCGTATCCGCATCCGTAGCGAAGACGAGGTCACCGCGATGGAAGCCGAGCAGCAACGTGCCGCCGAAGCGCAGCGCCTGCAGTTCCAGCATGCCGATGTCCAGCAGCTGGGTGTCGGCGGCGACAACGCAGTCGCCGAGTCGGCGATCGCGCCTGTACTGAACGACGGCCCGAAGGTCGGTCGGAACGATCCTTGCCCTTGTGGATCGGGCAAGAAGTACAAGCACTGTCACGGTCAGCTGAGCTGATAAAAAAACCGCCGAAAGGCGGTTTTTTTTTGGGGGGTCTATCTGCAGGTACCGATTCTTTGTGGGAGCCGATTCATCGGCGATCCCGCGGCAGCGGGCCAGGGTGCCTTGGCGATCGGCTTTACCGCATCACCGCTTCGTTGGCTTTTCGCCGCTGAAGCGGCTCCCACAGGGGCTGCCGATCAGTCGCCGCCGCCCTTGGGCTTCTGGCGGTACGGCTCGGCATCGACGGTGATGTATTCCGGCTCCGGCGTATCCAGGCGCAGCGCCGTCAGCTGGCCGCCCCAGACGCAGCCGGTGTCGATCGCGTAAATGCCCAGGCCAGCGAAACGGCCGAGCGCTGACCAGTGGCCGCAGACGATCTTCGTTTCGCGACGGCGCATGCCCGGCACTTCGAACCACGGATACATGCCCGGCTTTTGCGTGCCCGGCGTGCCCTTTCCTTCGAAGTCGATGCGGCCGCCGACATCGCAATAGCGCATGCGCGTGAGCGTATTGATCGTGGCGCGATGACGCTCGACGCCCTGTAGCCGATTGTTCCAGCCTGGCGGGCGGTTGCCGAAAAGGTTCTTGAGCAGCCGCTGGTGACGCGGGCCACCCAGTTCGCGCTCGACCTCCAGGGCCGCCCGCTGCGCCTGGCGCAGTGTCCAGCTCGGCGCGAGCCCGGCATGGATCATCGTCCAGCCGAGCGTCTCGTCGTGATGCAGCAGCTTCTGCATGCGCATCCACTCCAGGAGGACGGGCGCATCGTCGGCGAAAAGCACCTCGCGCAACTCCGGGTTCACTCGTTGCTGGGCGTCCTCACGGCGCTGGCCGATGGCCAGCAGCGAGAGGTCGTGATTGCCGAGCGTGATGATGCTCTGCTCACGCAACGAATGAATCAGGCGCAGCGTGGCCAGCGACTCGCCGCCACGATTGACCAGGTCGCCGCAGAACCACAGGCGATCGCTCGCCGGGTCGAAGCGAATTTTCTCCAGCAAACGCTGGAGTTCGGGGTAGCAGCCCTGGACGTCGCCGATTGCGTAGACGGCCATCAGTCCTGCTGCTCCCTGGCGCCATTAACGGCGTGCACGCTATCCATGAGTCGATCCTAGTGGAGCGTGCGCGGTATCGAAAGCACGAAAGTCGGAATCGGGGCGTCGAACCGCGTGCCGTCATCGGCCACCATGCTGTAGCTGCCTTCCATGGTGCCCACCGCCGTCTCGAGGACGGCGCCGGAGGTGTACTCGAACGACTCGCCGGGTCGCATCCACGGTTGCTCGCCGACCACGCCGTCGCCGCGCACTTCCTCGACCTTTCCGTTCGCATCCTTGATGACCCAGTGGCGGGTCATCAGTTGCGCGCCAGTCTCGCCGGCATTGCGCAGCGTGATCGTGTAGGCGAAGACGTAGCGGTTGTCGGTAGGCTGCGACTGGTCGGGGACGAAGCGGGATTCGACCTCCACGTCGATCGTGTAGGGTGTTTTGGAATTCATGGACCGATTGTCGGGGACGGGGACAGGGCGGGCAAGTATGCCCGCAGGAACCTTCAGATCGCGTTGGCGAGCTTGACGAAGTCGCCCGGGGGGAGGGTTTCCGCGCGGGCGCGGGGATCGATGCCCAGATCCCGGATCGTCGCTTCGTCCACGAGACCCTTCAGCGTGTTCGACAGGGTCTTGCGGCGCATGGCGAAGGCGGCCTTCACGACCTTGTAGATGTTCGCCGCATCACCCTTGGGCAGCTGCTCTGGTGGCAGCGGTACCAGCCGGACGACGGCGGAGTCCACCTTGGGCGGCGGCCGGAAGGCACCCGGCGGCACCGTGAACAGCGGAGTGACCTTGCAGGCGAGCTGGAGCATCACGCTCAACCGTCCATACACCTTGCTACCGGGCTCGGCGGCCATGCGGTCGACCACCTCCTTCTGCAGCATGAAATGCATGTCCTGGATCGCCGCGGCGTGCTCGACGCAATGGAACAGGATCGGGCTGGAGATGTAGTAGGGCAGGTTGCCGGCGATACGCAGGCGTTCCGCGCCGAGCTCGCGCGCCAATGCCGTGAAATCCACCTTGAGGACATCCGAGTGCACGATACGCAGCTCGCCGACGTCTGCGGCGCGGGCCTGCAGGCCGGGGATCAGGTCGGTATCCAGCTCGATCGCCGTCATCCGGCGGGCTGCGGCCAGCAGCGGAATCGTCATCGCACCTTCGCCGGGGCCGATCTCGACCACGGTATCGCCGTCCTTCGGAGCAATGGAGGCGACGATGCGGTCGAGATAGCGCCTGTCGTGCAGGAAGTGCTGACCGAAGCTTTTCTTGGGGCGTGCGTTCATACGGCGGCCCGATGGTTGGCGAAGACGATGGCGAGTCGCGCCGCGGCAAACAGGCTGGCCGGATTCGCGCGGCCCGTGCCAGCGAGGTCCAGCGCCGTGCCGTGATCGACGGACGTGCGGATGAAAGGAAGGCCGAGGGTCACGTTGACCGTGCTGTCGAAGGCCTCGCTCTTGAGGACCGGTAGCGCCTGGTCGTGGTACATCGCCAGGACGGCGTCGTAGCGAGGGCGCATGGCGGTCACGAAGGCGGTGTCGGCCGGCAGCGGGCCGAGCAGGTCCATGCCCTCGCCACGCAGTCGCTCCAGCAGCGGAATGATCGTGTCGATCTCCTCCCGCCCCATGTGCCCGTCCTCGCCCGCGTGCGGGTTGAGGCCGAGCACGGCGATGCGTGGGTGTGCAAGGCCGTACAGGGAGGTCAGCGACCGTCCCACGATGCGCAGCGTGCGCTCGAGCAGGGTCGGGGTGATGGCGGCGGGCACCGCCGACAACGGCAGGTGGGTGGTCGCCAGGGTGACGCGCAGCTCCGGGCTCGCCAGCATCATCACGACATCGCTGTCGGCGCGCTCGGCAAAGAACTCGGTGTGGCCACTGAAGTGCACGCCGGCATCGTTGATGCTGGACTTCTGCACCGGGCCGGTCACTACCGCGTCGAACTCGCCGCCGAGGCAGCCATCGGCTGCCACAGCCAGCATGTCGAGCACGTGCCCCGCATTGGCGGGGCTCGGCCTGCCGGGGGTTTCACGCTCGCCCAGGGGTACATGCCGCACGCGCACGTGTCCGGCGACGCGTGCCGTGAGGCGGGAGCCGTCGTCGTCGCTGATCGTGAGTTCGATGCCGCAGATCGCGGCAGCCCGGCGAAGCAAGTCGCGATCGGTGATCGCTATGATGTCGGCGGGCAGGTCGCTCGCGGCAAGGCGGGCGACGAGTTCGGGACCTACCCCGGCAGGCTCACCGGCAGTGACGGCGAGCCGTGGCAGGGTGGTCGTGGTCATGACGTCTTACTGGGCGGGCGTGGCCGAAGCCTGCTTGTCGTCCGGATCCTTGAGTTCCGGGACGAGGATATTCACGTAGGCCGAGGAGCGCTGCTCGCGGAGGTAGCTCTCGTAAGCCGCGTCGGCCTTGCGATTGCCGATGGCCTGGCGAGCCTGGTCACGCTGCAACTGATCGGTCAGGTCGCTCTGACGCGTGCCCAGACGCTGGAGGACGATCCAGCCGGCATCGGTCTGAATCGGGTGCGAGACCTCGTTGTCCTTCAGGCTGGCGATCTGGGCGCCGATGGCCTGGCCCCAGGCGTCCTGGGCGAACCAGCCCATGTCACCGCCGTTGTTCGCGGTGGTGTTGTCCTTGGAGTCGTCCTTCGCGATCTTGGCGAAGTCTTCCTTCTTGTCGACCACCCGGGTGTAGATGTCCTGCGCCTTCTTCTCAGCCTGTTCCGGCGTCACGATTTCCGACGGTTTGATCAGGATCTGACGGGCGTGATACTCGGTGACGATCTGTCGGCCCGGCTGGCGGGTCTCGACCAGCTTCAGGATGTGAAAGCCGGTCGGGCCGCGCAGCGCGGCGGTGTTGTCGCCGGGCTTGAGGCCGGTGACCGCGTCGGCGAAGGCCGGCGGCACTTCGTCGAGCCGGCGCCAGCCGAGGTCACCGCCATCGAGGGCGTCGGGCGCGTCGGAGAAGCGAATAGCCGCGGCGTTGAAGTCCATGCCGCCCTTGATCGCCTTGAGCGTCTCGTCGGCCTTGGTCTGGGCGGCGGCGATATCACTCGCGCTGCCGTTGGCCGGGGTGCTGATCTGGATGTGCGCCAGGTGCACTTCGCCGCCCTTGTAGGTCGGGCTGGCGAGCATGTTGTTGACCTCGGTATCGGTCACGTTGACCTGGTCGCGAACCACGCTCTCGTGCAGCTTCTGCGCAGTGATCTGGTCGGACAGCTGCTGGCGGAAGCCCGCATAGCTGTAGCCGTCCTGCTCGACCGCGGCACGCAGCTGCTCCGGTGACATCTTGTTCTGCTGGGCGACGTTGGCAGCGGCCTGGTCGACATCCTGGTCGGAGACCTTGATGTTCTGGTTCGAGGCCTGCTGGACCTGGATCTTCATGAGGATGAGGCGATCGAGCACCTGCCGTGCCAGCACGTCGTGCGGCGGCAACTGAGCGGGATTGGCAGCGTACTGCTTGACGATGGCATTGATCGCCTCGTCCAGTTCGCTCTGCAGGATGATGTCGTCCTCGACGACCGCAACAATGCGGTCCAGCGAACCGTTGCCGGACGCGCTGCCGCCCTGCGCCGGCTGGGCCGATGGCATCAGCTGGGCATGAGCGGTGGGGACGACCGACGCGAGAGCCGCGGCGAGCAGGGAGTACGCAAGAATCTGCTTCATCGAATAGGGAGCCTGGGGCACCTGCCCCTCTTATTGATAGCCAAGGATAGCACGCCGCAGATAGCTGCCTGTCTCCGGGTTGAACGAGCCCAGGCCCTTGAATTCCATCTCGAACATGATCGCGTTGGCCGTCTGCCGGGTGTAGTCGTGCACGTAGTGGCGGCCGAGTACGCGGAAGGCGACGCAGCAGCTGTCGTACTCGACGCCCACGGCCGCATCCAGCGTGCGATGTGAGAACGTGAAGGTATTGAAGGTGCCTGTGCCGGGCACGGTGACGGGGAGCACGTCGCGGCGGGCAAAGACCCATCGCGCCAGTGCGCGCCAGCGCTCGGACACCGGAAAGACCACGGATGTGTCGAATTGTTCCATCACATTGCGGCGATAGCGGTACGAGAAGTTGATGATGCCGTCGCCCTTGATGCGGCGCTGGATCTGTACCGTGGCCAGATCGGTCTCATGGCCCTGCTCGAACGGCTGGCCGTCAGTGCCGAGGTAGGGGCTCGGCTTCCTGTTCGGGTTCCACTGGTAGGAGCTGTTCATCCGCCAGTCGTCGTTGAACTGCATGCTCAGCTGCGCGATGTAGTCCGAGCCGGCGAAGTTGGTCGGCGCCACCAGGGGCGACTGGACCTTCTGGTCGCTGAAGTAGCGAATCTGGCCCAGGCTCGCCGACATGCGTTCCACGCCGTGATCGTCGAGCAGGCGAGTGGTCAGGGCGGCTGTCAGGTTGTTCGCGTCCATCTGGCGGTCGGCGCCGGAGAAGCGGTTGTTGGTGAACAGCTGCCAGAAGTCGAACGACATCTCGCTGGTATCGAACAGCGGCAGGTTGTTCTGGTTGCGGTACGGCACATACAGGTAATACAGGCGCGGCTCGAGCGTCTGGGTGTAGTTGGTGCCGAACAGGCTGGTCTGCTTGTCGAAGATCAGGCCGGCGTCCACGTTGGCGATCGGCAGGGACCGGGACGGATCGCGCTCGGCGTAGTTGTAGTGCTGATAATCGGTGTTGAGGCGGTAGTCCGTATTGCGGAATTCGACGCGCGGACGGACGAACCAGGAGGCGCCCTGGAAATCGGCGGCCACGAACGGTGCGAGGTCGAGTCGCGTGCCATCGACCTGTCCCGGCACGCCGGGAGAGACCGGCGCCGCGTCTTCCTTGCGGAAGTTCACGATTTCGGTGTCGATACCCGCGTCGAGCCAGCTGAGCACCGGCATGTTGAAGTTGAACGTGCCACGCGGCCAGCGGCGATACGGCGCCACGTAGTTCGGCAGGCCAGCATCGACGTTCTGGTAATCGTCCGCGCCCAGCGCCGCGCTCCAGTACTTGCCGCCCTTGGTCACATAGGCGCTGGACGAGAGCAGGCCGACGCCGGAGGAGTAGAGATCGTTGCCGAAGTCACGGAAGTACTGGTTGTCCGAGGCGCGGTTGACGTTCGCGCCGAAGTGATAGCCGTCGCCGAGATTGGTGGAGTTGGCGATCTGCAACAGCCAGCGCTGCTTGGATCCGTCACGGTCGCTCGTTCCGCTGATGTCCTGGTCCGGCCCCTTGTCGTGGGCCATGTAGTGCAGGTCGAAGCTGCCGTTCGATTGCGGCAGCAGGTAACGGAACTCACCGCCGAGCATCAGCCCGCGATCGCTGTAGAAGCCCGGCTCGACCGTCGCGTCGTAGTTCGGCGCGAGATTGAAGTAATACGGCAGCGTGAGGTACGCGCCCGAATAGCTGTTCGATCCGAATGTCGGATAGAGGAAGCCGCTCTTGCGGCGATCGTCCAGCGGGAAGGAGAACACGGGCAGGTACATGAACGGCACGTTCTTGTAGCGGATGGTCGCGCTCCGCGCCACGCCGACGCCGGTATCCTTGTTCAGGTTCAGCGTCTTCGCGCGGAACTCCCACTGGTGGTTGCCGATGTCGCAGGTGGAATACGTGGCCATGGAAAAGCGGCCGTGCTGCGGGTCCATCACCTTGGCGTGGTCGGCGATGCCGTTGCCGCGCGACTGCAGCAGCTGGTAGGCGACGTGGTCGGCGTCGGCCTGATTGGGCGTGGTGGTGCCGGTCATGCGGTCGGCTGACACGAGCATGCCGGCCTCCTGGTAGCGCACGTTGCCCTTCGCGTCGTAAGCCGTCGAGTCCGAGTTGTAGGTCACGTCGTCGGCGCGCATGACCTGGTCGGCGCGCTCGAGGCGGACACCGCCGGTCAGGTGGTAGACGTCCGGCTCCGGGCTCTCCACCTTGACGCCGCCGACATTGCCGTCGTCGATGCCCGAGTGCACGTCCGTGACGGCGGTTTCCCGCAGCGACGTGTCCTTGGTGATTTCCGGCTCGTAGAACCCCAGCATGGCGTTCGGACGGCACAGGTTGAAGTTCAGCGGCCGGGATGGACAGAAGAACGAGCCCAGGGCGCAGGTGACGACAGGCGCCGTCTGGGTGGTCGCGCCCTGCGACGGTGTCGCCGTCGTAGGCGGCGCCTGGGCAGCCTGGGCGGCACTCGAGACGATGAAGGCGACGGCTGTCGCCAGCAGGCGGCGTTTAGGCAGGATGCTGTTGCGTGACGTCACAGGCTCGGTCTTATTCGTTCGAAAGGCGGCCAAGTTAGCAGAATCGTCGGCCGCACCGCACGATGGCAAGTCACCCATAGCTCTGGACCCCTAAAGGGCGCGTCGTCGATCGACGTGCCTGGCAATTGAGCTTACACCGCCGACTCAGCCACGAGGGCGGCGCTCGTGCTGCCAGAGGACCTCGCCGTGACCGCTGCGACGGGCGAGAACGCGTGCGATGACGAAGAGCAGGTCGGACAGTCGGTTCAGGTAACGCTGCGCTTCGGGACGGACATCCTCGACCCGGCCGAGCGCAACGACGTCGCGCTCGGCGCGTCGGCAAATCGTCCGGGCCAGGTGGCAGGACGCCGCCGCCATCCCGCCGCCGGGCAGGATGAAGTCCTTCAGTGCGGGCAGATCCGCATTGAAGGCGTCGAGCACGGTCTCGAGGCGGTCGATGTCGCGGGCCTCGACCATGGCCATGCCGGGAATGCACAACTCGCCGCCGAGGTCGAAGAGCTCGTGCTGGATCTGCACCAGCGCTTCGCGGATGTCCTCGTCCACCCCGTCGGCAGCCATGGTCATGCCAATGGCGCTGTTCAGTTCGTCCACCGTGCCGTAAGCCGTGACGCGCAGGGAGTCCTTGCCGGTGCGGCTGCCATCGCCCAGGCCGGTCGTGCCATCGTCGCCGGTTCGTGTGTAGATCTTCGAAAGTCGATTGCCCATCGGGGCATTCTATCGGTGGAGTTATCATCCGGTCATGACTTCTTCCGAACCCATCCTCATCGTCGGCGGCGGCCTGGTCGGAGCCAGCCTCGCCATCGCCCTGGACAACGCGGGATTGCCGGCCATCCTGGTGGAGGCTGCCGCGCCGCGCGTGGACGACCAGCCCAGCTACGACGAGCGCAACCTGGCGCTGGCCCGCGCGACCGTGAACGGCCTCACGGCGATCGGGGTCTGGGACTTCGCGCAGGACCGGGCCACCCCGATCACGCATATCCATACCAGCCGTGCCGGGGACCTCGGCAGTGTGCGCATGGATGCGGCCGCGGAAGGGGTGGACGCCCTGGGCTGGACCCTGCCGGCGCGGGAGCTCGGTGCCGCGCTGCTGCGCCGGCTCGACCGTTGCCGCCTGTTGACCCGCCTCGCGCCCGCGAGGGTCGAGGGCATCGAGGCTGTCGATGGCGGCTGGTCGGTGGCCGTATCGACGGCCGGGGGGACGCGGCACATCCTCACGCCGCTCCTGGTGGGCGCAGACGGAACCCAGTCGGGCATCCGTGCCCAGCTCGGCATCGGCACCCGCGAGCATGACTATGAACAGGCGCTCTTCGTCAGCACGATGACCCCGGAGCGCGACCCGCGCGGCCGTGCGTTCGAGCGTTTCACCGACGATGGCCCGGTGGCGGTCCTGCCCCTGGCCGATCGCCGGGTTGGCGTGGTCCTGACCGTCGCCGCCGATCATGCCCCCACCGTGGCGGCGATGGACGACGCCGCCTTCGCGGCGTTCGCCCAGGAACGCTTCGGCTGGCGTCTCGGCCGCTTCTCGCGCCCCGGCAAGCGCTCGCCGTATCCCATTCGACGCGTCGCAGCCGATCACCTCGTCGCCGAGCGTGCCGTCCTGGTCGGCAATGCGGCGCAGACCGTGCATCCCATCGGCGCGCAAGGCTTCAACCTGGGCCTGCGCGATGCACTCACCCTGGCCGAACTGGTGTCCGGAGCGACCGATCCGGGTGCTCCGGGCCTGCTGGCGGAGTACGCCGCACGACGCGCGAAAGACCGTGAGGGGACGATGATCATGAGCCACGGCCTGGTCCGTCTGGCCTGCCTGGATCAGCCGTTCCTGGGCCCGCTGCGGTCGCTGGCGATGCTCGCCCTCGATCGGGTCCCGCCCCTGCGCCATGCGCTGAGTCGGCGGGGCATGGGCTTCCGGCCCCATGCGCCGCTGGCCGTGCGGGAGAAAACGCCATGAGCGAGTCCTGGCAGCATGAGCCCACGCGTCGTCGCGGCAGCCTGCTCGATGTCGCGGTCGTCGGCGGCGGCATGGTCGGAGCCGCTGCCGCGCTGGCACTGGCGCGTGCCGGTTTCTCCGTCGCCCTGATCGACGCGCGCGAGCCAGCCGCCTGGGCAGCCGCCGACGAAGTGGACCTGCGCGTGGTCGGGCTGGCACCGTCATCGGTGAGCCTGCTCGACCAGCTCGGTGTCTGGTCGCGTATTCGCGAAGCGCGGGCATCCGGCTATGAACGCATGCACGTGTGGGACGCCGAGAACGGCGCCGCCATCCATTTCGACGCGGCCGACGAGGGCCGCGACGTGCTCGGCTACATCGTCGAAAACAATCTCGTCCAGGCAACGCTATGGCATGCACTGGACGACGCCGGCGTACGCCGTATCGTCCCGGCGGAAGTGATCGCCTACACCATGCGTGAAGATCGGGCGCAGCTCGATCTGGCCGATGGCCAGGTCGTCTCGGCGCGGCTCGTCGTCGCCGCGGATGGCGCCGAATCCCCGTTGCGGGCCATGGTGGGCATCGGTACGCAGGGTCGCGACTATGCGCAACGTGCGGTCGTCGCCCACGTCGAGACAACCGAACCCCACCAGCGGACCGCCTGGCAGCGATTCCTGCCCTCCGGACCGTTGGCCCTCCTGCCCTTGGCCGATGGACGCAGCTCGATCGTCTGGTCGTTGCCCGAGGCCGAAGCCCAGTGCGTGCTGGCGCTGGATGATGACGCCTTCCGCGATGCGCTTGGCATCGCCAGCGACTTCAGGCTAGGTCCCGTGCGTGCCGTCAGCCGACGTGCCGCGTTTCCGCTTCGGCTGAAGCTGGCCGAGCGGTACGAGGTAGGACGACTGGTTCTGCTCGGTGACGCGGCGCACGCCGTCCACCCCCTCGCGGGTCAAGGCGTGAACCTCGGTCTGCGCGATGTCGTCGAACTTCGCGCCACCCTGGTCGACGCGCGCGAAGCGGGCAGGGACTTTGCCGCAACGCATGTGCTGCGCCGTTATGCGCGCCGTCGTCGCAGCGCCGACGGTCTGGACGCCTGGTCGTTCGATGCGCTTGCCCGCATCTACGCCTGGCAGGCATCGCCGCTCGTTACCGCCCGTGGCATCGGCGTCCGCCTGCTCGATCGCATCGGCCCACTCAAGAGTCGACTGGCACGCCACGCCGCCGGACTGTAGCTACCCAGTTCGCGCGGCCGGGCCTATGCTTGCCGCACTAAACCAGGGAGTCACGCCATGCGTCGTTCGTTACTGCTGCTGTCCTTGCTCGCCCTCGGTCACATCGGCGCGGCGTCCGCGGCGATGGTCGCCAAACCGGTCCAATGGACCGATGCGGGCGTGACCTACAAGAGCTTCCTGGTCTACGACGATGCGGTCAACGCGAAGCGTCCGGGCCTGGTGATGGTGCCCAACTGGTACGGCATCAACGACATGGCTCTTGCGAAAGCCAAGGACATCGCCGGCAAGGACTACGTCATCCTGCTGGCCGACATGTATGGCGCTGGCACGCGCCCGACATCGGAAGCCGAAGCCGGCGCTGCGGTGAAGCCTCTCTACGCGGATCGCAAGATCATGCGTGCACGCGTGTCGCGTGCCTATGCCGAGCTGAAGGCCCAGGAAAAGAACGCCCCGATCGACCCCGCGCGCCTTGCCGCCATCGGCTTCTGTTTCGGCGGCTCCGCCGTGCTCGATCTCGCACGCGCCGGTGCCGACGTCGCCGCCGTGGTCAGCTTCCATGGCTTGCTGGCCACCGATGACCCGAAACTCGCCTCGAACATCCACGGCAAGGTATTGGCCCTGAACGGCGCCGATGATGCCAACGTGCCACCCGAACAGCGTGCGGCGTTCGAAGCGGAAATGCGCGATGCGAAGGTCGACTGGGCCTCCACCGACTTCGGCGGGGCCGTCCATTGCTTCACCGAAAAGGAAGCCACGACGACGACGGGCAATTGCCGTTACGACGCCAAGGTGGCGAACCGCGCCTATGCCGCCATGCGCGCATGGCTGACGGAAGCCTTCGCGAAGAAGTGATCCGCGCGGTCGGTCAGAAGCGCCGCTCGACCGAGTAGTCGGCCAGGGCGGCGAGCGCATCGCGGAACGGCGACGCGGCGATCTCGTCCAGCGCCGCTCGCGCGGCGTTGGCATGGGATACCGCACGATCATGCGTGCGCTCGAGCGCGCCCGAATCGCGGATCGCGGCGACGATGCGGTCCAGCGAATCGAGGCCGCCGTGCTCGATGGCGTGACGCAGGGATTTCAGTTGCTCGGCATCGGCCGACTGCATGGCATAGATCAGCGGCAGGGTCGGCTTGCCCTCGGCGAGGTCGTCGCCGATGTTCTTGCCGAGGGTCTCGGCGTCGGATACGTAATCGAGCAGGTCGTCGGCAATCTGGAACGCATAGCCGAGCTCCATGCCGTAGCGGCGCAGGGCCGCGATCTGGTTCTCGGGCAGGCCGCCCAGCACGCCGCCCAGTTCGGTGGCGGCGGCGAACAGCACGGCGGTCTTCCGCTCGATCACGGCCAGGTAGGACGCTTCGTCCACGTCGGCGTTGCCGATATTCAGCAGCTGCAGCACTTCGCCTTCGGCGATCGTGTTGGTGGTGTCGGCGAGGATGCGCATGATCCGCATGTCGTCCAGTTCCACCATCAACTGGAACGAACGCGAGTAGAGGAAATCGCCGACCAGCACGCTGGCCGCATTGCCCCAGAGTGCGTTTGCCGTCTTCCGGCCGCGGCGCATGTCGGATTCGTCGACCACGTCGTCATGGAGGAGGGTCGAGGTATGGATGAACTCGATGATCGCGGCCAGCTTCGCGTGTTCCTGGCCGCCGTAGCCCGCGGCTCGCGCGGCGAGTACATGCAGCATCGGGCGCAGGCGTTTGCCCCCACCGGCGATGATGTGGTCCGCGATGGCATTGATCAGCACGACGTCGGAAGACAGTCGGTGCCGGATCAGTGCGTCGACCTCCTTCATGTCGTCGGCTGCCAGGGCGCGAACGCCGGCAAAGTCGAGGGAGGTGGTGCGATCGGCGATGGAATCCATGGACCAGGTTCGTGTGCGACAAATCGGCCCCCAGTATAGGGTCTGCTCAGGTGGATTGACCGTGCAGGGTGGGGGAATCCGCAAAATGGCCGTGCCCGGCGGGCGTGTCGGGCGGGCTCATCACGTTCTTGTGGCCTGGGTCGGTCCGATCCGGCACGCTTCGGCGACCCCTCACACGGCAGGGGATATCCACTCGCCCGTAAGCGAGTCGAGCGACGGCTCGCGTTTCAGCGAGCGCGTATCGATGGCGCCGGGACATGCGCAGAGACTGACCTTCCCCCACCGAGAAGGCCGCTGCCATGAACGCGTTCATCACCTCGTCACTCGCCGTCGCCCTGGTCGCGATACCTGCTTCGCCCGCCATGGCGGCCAATGACGGGACCATTGAAATCACCGGTCGCATCACGGCCACGACCTGTCTGGTGGAGGGGAAGCCACCTGGTTCGGGAGCCGCCACGAAAGCAGTCGATTTCGGCGACATCAGCGCGGGCAACCTTGCAGCTGCAGGTCAGACCTCCGGCGACCGCGGGTTCCAGATCAAGATCGGCGGCAATGATGAGTGCCTCGATGGCGTGCTGGCGAAGATCCGGTTCGATCCGGCCAGCCCCTCGCTCGACCGGGCGACCGGTCGCCTCAATATCGATGCGGGCGCCGATGCCGCGAAGAACGTGCAGATCCAGATTGCCAATTCGGATGGCACACCGATCAACCTCTACACGGAAGACTCGGAAGGCGCGACGATCGCGTCGAATAGCGCCGTGATACCGCTGATCGCGCGTTACTACAGCACGGGTAAAGCCGAGAAGGGCACCGCGAACTCCCGCGTCGGCTTTCAGGTCGTCTACCAGTGAGGAGCCGCGCCCGGACGATCATGAGCCTTGCCTTGGTCTATGTCGCCATGGCCGGCGAGACGAAGGCGGGCGTCGTCATCGGCGGCACGCGAGTCGTGTTTCCGGGCGCCAGTCGCGACATTGCTGTGCGAATCGAGAACAAGGGCCAGGAGCCTGCACTCGTCCAGGCGTGGATCGACGATGGCGACGCTCGATCCACGCCGGAGAACGCGCATGCACCGTTCGCCATCACGCCGCCGGTATTCCGCATCGACCCGGGGCGCGGACACGCCTTGCGCATCGTCCATGTCGGTGAGCATCCGCCAACGGATCGTGAGGTGTTGTACTGGCTCAACGTGCTCGAAATTCCCCCGAGTCCGGAAGAAGGGGCGGCGGCCAACACGCTGCAGTTCGCCTTCCGGCACCGGCTCAAGCTCTTGCATCGGCCGTCTGGACTTTCCATGGCGCCCGCTGATGCACCGGGTCTGCTGACGTGGTCGGTCGAGCGGGTCGGTGCGCTGTTCCAGCTGCGTGTCGTCAATCCCTCGCCCTATGTCATCTCGTTCAACGAGGTTGCGATCGCCGCCAGCGGTACCTCGAGTAAGACCGTCTCGCTCGGTGGTGGCATGGCCGTAGCGAAGGGCCAGACATCATGGCCGCTGCCAAAGGGCATGTCGCCGACAGCCGCGGTGACGTTTACCACGATCAACGACTACGGCGCGGTCATTCCCTCGGCGGCAAAGGTCACCCCTGCCGCGGTGGTCGATGACTGAAGCAAGCGCGTCCCCCAGGCGTGGCTCGCGCAGCCCGCGCGCCTGTGTATGGCGGGTCGCCGTCACCCTGGCCCTCGGCGTGACGCGCGTCGAAGCCGGGATCGACGCTCCGCCCGCTGGCAAGACAGTCCAGTTCAATCCCGCATTTCTTCCAGGTGGTGACGCGATGAAGATCGACCTTTCCCGTTATACCCGTGGCAATCCGGTCGTGGCCGGCACCTACGACGCGGACGTGTGGTTGAACGGTGAGTGGCAGTGCCGCCGTCGTGTTCGTTTCGCCACCGAGGACACGGCGTCCGACGCCACACCCTGTGTGTCACGCGCGGACCTGGTGTCGTTGGGTGTGACGCTTCCGGCGAGTCTTGCGACGGACGACGAGGGTTGTCGTCCGCTGTCCGATCTCCTTCCCGGCGCAACGACGCGTTTCGACGTGAGCGAGCAACGGCTCGACATCGAAGTGCCGCAGGCGTCACTTGCGCGCCAACGGTCCGGTCTGGTGCCGCCTTCGCAGCGTGATGCTGGTGTGGTGTCCGGGCAGCTCGGGTGGCACGTCAACGTGCATCGCAGCACGACGGGCAAGCGTTCGCGCACGGCGCGATTTCTCGCGATCGAGGCAGGCATCAATGCGGCAGACTGGCGCGTGCGTGGCGCGGGGGCGTGGAGCGCATCGCGCTACCGACGTCGCTACCTGTATGTGGAACGGCAGATCGAGACCTGGCGATCGCAGTGGCGGACGGGCGAACTCCTCGTGTCCGATGGCAGCTTTGCGCCTGTTCGCCTGCGCGGCATGAGTCTGGCGAGCGACGCACGCATGGAGGATGACGCTGGTTCGGGCTACAAGCCGAGGGTGCACGGTGTCGCGCGGACACACGCTGTCGTGCGAGTGAGCCAGGCGGGCGTGCTGCTGCGAGAACTCACGGTCACGCCCGGTCCCTTCGTCATCGACGACCTGCAGGGCATCGGTCGTGGCGGTCACCTCGATGTCACCGTCGACGAGGAAGATGGTCGTCGCACATCGTTTCGCGTGCCTTTTTTCGCGATGCCCGACTTGCTCGGCGAAGGGCGCACGTTCGCCTCGATGAGTATGGGGCGCGCGCTGACAGCGCAAGGTCGTGGCGGCGAGCTGGTCCAGGCGACATGGCGACGAGGCCTGTCGCGGAACACCACCGTATATAGCGGCTGGCGTGGCTGGGCGGGCAGTCATTCGATCCTGCTCGGAGCCGCCGTCGATAGCATGGCTGGCGCTTTCGCCGTCGACTTCACCGGCTCCCGTACCGCGCGTTCGTCGTCATCCTCCCGGTCGAACCGGAGCGGGGCCTGGCGGCTTCGCCACGGTCGACGCTGGCAGGATGGGACCAGCATGTGGGTCAGCCTCGCAGGCGACCGGGGAAGTGCCCTGCCGGGTACCGGCCATCGTCGCTCCTCTGCCCAGGTCGGCGGTACTGGCGAGGTGCGACTGGACGTCGTGCTGCAACGTGAGTTGCCCGCGGGCAACGGCGCGCTCACCGCGAGTGGCGACCTGCGCCGGACGAAACGCCGCTCCGATGCTCACCGAGGTCGATCGGAAACATCCTTTGCTCTCGCCTGGATGCGCGGATGGCGACGGGCCACGCTGGATGTGTCCTTGCGCCATGCGGCCGATGATGTGAGCGCGCGCCTCGGGCTATCGATCCCGTTGGGTTCGGCACCGACCACGCCGACACTCACCCTGACCGGTCATGGCGCACGGCGCGATGCCAGCCGCCTGCAGCTCGGCGTGGTGGGCACGTTGGGCACGGAACGCGACGTGGCCTACGGCGCATTCCTCGGGCAAGGCGCGGGAGGCGATCGCCCCATCGGTCTGTCGGCGTCGCGCCTGTCAGGCAGCGGTCAATCGAGTGTTGCCGTCGACCGGAGTCGTGGTGCGCATGCCGAGTCGTTCGCGACGTCCGGTGGACTCGTCCTGCACCGCGATGGCATCACGCGGACGCAGCGGCTCGGCGAGGCCATGGCTCTCGTGCATGCGCCGGGAGCGGCGGGTGCACGTTTGTCATCCGCGACGGGCGTCCGGCTCGACCGGCGCGGTTACGGTGTGGTGCCGCATCTCGCGCCTTTCCGGTGGAACCCCATCGAGATCGATCCAGCGGGCCTGTCGCTGGATGTGAGCCTGCTCTCGACGCGCCGGAGTGTCGCGCCAACGGCAGGGGCCCTCGTCCTGCTGCCGTTCGACACCGACGTCGGGCGCACCGCGTTGCTGGTGGCACGCCAGGCGGACGGTGCTCCCCCGCCTTTCGGTGCCGATGTTCTTGATAGCGAGGGGCGTTCGGTCGGCGTGGTGGGCCAGGCGGGGAACATCTTCGTCCGCAACGCCGTGCCAGGCGCAGAGCTCACGGTCCGCTGGGGCAGGCGGGCGCAGGACCAATGCATCGTCCGCGTGGAAGCCGACGACGAGGCTGCTCCTGGCCTGACGCGACTCACGGGGGTGTGCCGATGAGCGGGCGAGTTTCCGTCCCGGTCGCCGTGGGCATACTCGGTCTCGTTGTCCTGCTCGCTGCGCCTTCCGGCAGGGCTGGCGAGGTCCGCGACACCCTGCAGTTCGACGTCACCGGGGCGATCACGCCTTCCTGTGCGCTCGTTGCCAACCGGATCGGTATCGATCTGGGCAGCGTAGCCGTCTCCGAGCTACCCGCGATCGGCGAGGGCAGCCGTTGGCAGGCAGCCGCCTTCATCGGCGCGGACTGCGTCGGCGCCACCCATGCCCTGGTCACCGTTCACGCCACGGCGGCGGTGGAGGATCCCCGTTACATGGCCACGACGGGGGACGCCCGCGGTGTGGCTATCGCGTTGCGCACGGGTGCGGGCCAGCCCGTCGTGCCCGATGGGACCACGCCTGTACGCTTCGATCTGGCAGGGGTCTCGCCGGAGCTTCGCTTCGAGGCCCGCTATGTCCGGGTTGGCCGACTCCAGCCCGGGAATGCTCCCGGCGTGGCGCTGGTGCAGATCACGTGGGAATGAGACTGGTGCCCTGGCCCGCGGGGACTTCGGCCCACGCCGAAGGGTTTGCGGTCGGGGCTGCCATCGCCCAAACTACCCGGTCCGCCCCCGTCGGCCCGCGCGTCGCGCAGGCTGGCTGGCTATGATGGGTGGGAGCGCCCGCCCGGTCCGGGCCGGCGTCCGAAGACACGTTTACGAGGGAAATCCATGGCACGCGGTATCAACAAGGTCATTATTGTCGGCAACCTCGGCGCGGATCCCGAGACCCGGTACACCGGTAGCGGCACGGCCATCACCAGCCTGCGCATCGCCACCTCCGAAGCCTGGACCGACAAGTCCTCCGGCGAAAAGCAGGAGCGCACCGAATGGCACCGCGTGAAGCTGTTCGGCAAGCTGGCTGAAATCGCCGGTGAGTACCTGAAGAAGGGTCGTCAGGTTTACATCGAAGGTTCGCTGCGTACCGACAAGTACACCGACAAGGATGGCGTCGAGCGCTACTCCACCGACATCATCGGCAACGAAATGCAGATGCTCGGCGGCAACGCCGGCGGTGAAGGCGGCGGTGGTGGTGGCTTCGGCGGCGGCCAGGGCGGCGGCGCGCGTCCCCAGCAGGCACGTGCAGCCGGCGGTGGCGGTGGCGGTGGCGGCAACTACGGTGGTGGTGGCGCGGGTGGCCAGCAGCGCGGTGGCGGCAACTACGGCGGCGGCGGTGCGCGCGGCGGCGACGACTACGGCCAGCCCCGCGGCGGCAATGCCCCCCGCAGCGCTCGGCTCCGCCGGTCAACGAAGGCTTCGACGACGACGATATTCCGTTCTGATCGACTGGCACGGTTTGTCGAAAAAAGCAGAGCAGTCGCTCTGCTTTTTTTTCGCCTATCCGAAGGTAAAGGCGAACACCTCCGCCCCCGGTTCGAGGAACTCGATCTCGAACGTTCGATCGTCAATGGGAGCCTTCTGTCGGATCAGTTGATACAGACGCTGGCCGTCGATCGTCCCATTGCCCTGCTCGTCGGTATCCGCGCCATGATTGCTGCCGGGCGGCTTGCCGTCGATGAGGACGCGGAAATGCAGCGGTGAGCCGCGTGTCGCGGGGCCTGCCACCAGATGCAGGTCGCGTGCATGGAAGCGGAAAAGAAGCCGCCCGTGGGCCTTGCGTACCGTGGTCGCTTCGGCGCCCATGCTCCAGTCGCCCGCGAGTGCCCAGTCGTTGAGATCGAGAGGCGTCGGAGCCGTGTAGGCGTGCCGAATGTCCGGTACGGGGCCGCCGGGTGACGCAAAGCGTTCCGTCCGTGCGTAGCCCAGGTAGGTCTCAGGCGATTTCACGTTATCCCAGTCGGGGGCTGCCTCGGCGCCTTCACCGCGTACGCTTACGAGGCCATGGTCGACACGGGACGCGCCCGCCTCGGTCAGGAGTGCCTGTATCGCCCGTTCGGTCTGGTCATAATCGCCCTCGCCGAAGTGGTGATAACGGATGCGCCCTTCGGCATCGATGAGATAGATCGCTGGCCAGTACTCGTTCTGAAAAGCATTCCATACCCGGTGTCCGTTATCGACAGCGATGGGGAACGAGATCGCGTGACTCGCCAGGGCGTCGCGTACGTTATCGAGCCGTTGTTCGAACGCGAACTCGGGTGACTGCACGCCGATGACGACGAGCCCCTGCGCCTGGTACTTCGTGGCCCAGGCACGGAGATAGGGGAGCGGTCGCAGCGAGTTGATGCACGAGAACGTCCAGAAGTCGACGAGGACGACTTTTCCGTGCAGACCGGAAGCGGTCAGGGCCGGCCCGTTGAGCCATGACGACGCGCCGCTGAGCGCAGGCATGCGGCCCTCGACGGGAAGCCCTCCGGTGACGGCTGCCGCAGGTGCATCGGTGCCAGGGGCAGCGTGGGCTTGGGTGGCACCCACGGCCAGAGAGCACGCTACCCACAGGGAAAAGAGCTTGACTGCGTTCACAACGACCTCGATGTGCCTGATTCAATCGACGTCGCACTGTGAATCACCGGGGTTCGCATTGGCTTGCACGAACCACTGATCGATCCGTGTATCGGGCTCTACATGGAACCGCCGTCGGCGTCATACCCCTCTAATGACCGATGACGGCTCCTGCGCGGGTCAGTATGGTTGCCCGGTCCCTCTTCCCCTGATGGCTCATTCGATCATGCGTAACACGTTCCTGCTCGGCGTCGGCCTTGCCCTCGGCACCGTCGCTTGCACGCCCTCCGCGCCGCCCGTCCCGCCGGGGCCGCCGCCGCTGACCGACCTCACGGTCAATTCCGGTGCGCCCCGTGCCCCGGAACAACTGGCCGTGACCTTCGAGCACGCCGACCTCAGCTTTCGCGTCGATCCCGCGCGTCATTGGATCGACGGCGATGCGAAGCTGACCTTCGCCGTGACCGCACCGTTGCGCCGCGTGGTCCTCGACCTCGACCGCAACCTGCCCATCGATGCGGTCGACGTGGACGGCAAGCCGTTGCCGTCCACGGCCTACCGCAATCCGCAGGGGCGCCTCGAGATCGATCTCCCGCAACCGCTGGAGAAAGGGGCCCGTACGACGGTGCGGGTCACTTACCACGGCAGCCCCCATGTCGCGGTCCATGCGCCGTGGGACGGCGGATTTGTCTGGGCAAAGACACCGGATGGCCAGCCGTGGGTCGCCACCGCGGTGGAAGGCGAGGGCTGCGATCTGTTCTGGCCGTGCATCGATCATCCCATGGGACGTCCGAAACTCGTCGACGAGCACGTGACGGTGCCGGCGCCATTGGTGGCCGTCGGCAACGGCGTGGCCGTCGGCATGGACGAGGTCAATGGCATGCGTACGTACCACTGGCGCAGTCACGACGTCAGCACGTACGGGGTTGCGTTGAACATCGGGCCTTATCGAGAGCTGTCGGCGTCGTATGCCAGCCGTTTCGGCAACGCTATCCCCCTGCATTATTGGTATGTGGACGACGAAACGAAGGCACGCGCCCTGTTTGCCGAGTTCCCGCCGATGCTAGATTTCCTGGAAAACGCCATCGGTCCGTACCCGTTCGCCGCGGAAAAAATGGGCGTCGTTGAAACGCCCTTCAAGGGCATGGAACATCAGACAGTCAATGCCTACGGCAATGCCTACGCCAAGACCGCCTACGGCTACGACGACCTGTTACAGCACGAGCTTTCGCATGAGTGGTTCGGCAACCAGATGACGAATGCCAACTGGGACGACATGTGGCTGCATGAAGCCTTCGCGACGTACATGCAGCCGCTGTACGCGCAATCCATCGGCGGCGCGCAGGCGTACTTCGCCAGCCTGATGAAGCTTCGCAGCAAGCTGGCCAATCATCATCCGATGGTGTCCGGAAAGCCGCGTCGCGAAGAAGATGTCTATGAGGACGCGCGCGGTGGTCCCGGTCAGGACATCTACAGCAAGGGCGCCCTGGTCCTGCACACCCTGCGCAACCTCATCGGCGATGAGGCGTTCTACCGCTCGGTGCGTTTGCTGGTCTATGGCACCGAGCGTCCCGAGCCCGGCAACTTCTCGCCGCGTTATGCCACCACGAGCGACTTCATCGACATCGTCGACAAGGTGACAGGCCAGGACCTCCACTGGTTCTTCAACGTCTATCTCTATCAGGCAGCGTTGCCCGACTTGCAGCTGAAGCGTGACGGGCAGGTGTTGCATCTGACCTGGTCGGTGCCAGGAAACGGGCCTTTCCCGTTACCCGTGGATGTGCGCGTCGGCGATCACGTGCTGACCGTGCCGATGACCGGAGGCAAGGGCGAGCTGACATTACCCGAGCATGCGACTTACACGATCGATCCTGACTCGAAACTGCTCCGTCGTGATGCCGGTATCGAGGCCTACCGGGAGTACGTGAAAAAACACAAGGCGGAAGATCGCTAAACGTCCGTCCTTGCCCGACCATCGCGATCTACTCGGTCATCAGGCTCTTCAGTCCGCTGTAGACATAGCCTTCCGATTCGAGATCGAGATAGACGATGCTGGCGCGAGGGCCGATTTTTACCCCAGGCCGGATATCCGCGGCACGCACGGCCAGGGACGTGACGTCCCTGGCCGTCACGGTAAACACGACGCCGAGTTGTTCCAGCGCCTGCATATCCTCGATGGCGGGATTTCCCTGGCCATCGTGTAGGCGGCGATAGCTGGCATCGGTCAGGGCCATCTCGGCGTGGCTGCCATTCAAGACGACCACGATCGCACGATGTCCGGCATCGACACCGTACGAGGCGTATTCCGTGATCAGGCTAGCCAGCGCGTGCAAGCCGGGATTGAAGCCGAGGGCGGCATCGTAAGAGGTGTTCATGTCGAAGACGAACTTGTAAGTATGCCCGGGCACCGGCCGACCGGGCGCGCCGGGCGTCTCGCGGATCGCGTCACCTGGACTGCTGGACGCTACCGCCGGCTGGAACACCCCGGCCTGGGCGACGACCAGCGCCAGCAGGATTTGAAACACGGTGTGCTTTCGAAACATGTGCTGTCCTCAGCGTCGCAGGTAGTCGTCGAGAGCGGCCACCGCTTCGGCGCAATCGGCGCGGCCGAAGCCGATACGAAAACGGTCGGTCGGTGTCGGCGCCAGTTCGGATCGATAGTGCTCGGCGGGCAGCAAGAGCACGCCTGCCTGCTCGACGAGGTCGGCTGCGAATGCCTCGACACTGCCAGGGCCGAGATAGCGTGGGTAAGCCACGCAGCCGCCGTCCGGCCGGTACCACGCGAAGTGTTCCGGCCACCTGGCGAAGAAGGCATCGAGCACGGCGAGATTCTCGCCGACGATCCTGCGGTTTCGTTCGAGAATCGTCGCACGTGCCTTGAGGGCGATGAGTGCCAGCTGTTCCGACGGCCCGGCGTTGCAGATCGACAAATAGTGCTTGTACCGCTCCATCTTCTGCAGGAGCGCTCGATCGGCGCAGGCGATCCAGCCGATGCGAAGTCCCGGCAGGCCGTAGGCTTTTGACATGACGCCCAGGGATATACCGCGCTCGTAGAGGTCGGCGGCCTGCGGCAGGTGCTCGGTACCCGGCGGGCCGAGAGGGCGATACACCTCGTCACTGAAGAGCCAGATGCCATGGTGGCGACACAGCGCCACCAGTGCGTCGTAGCGATCGCGCTCGAGGATCTTGCCCGTCGGGTTGTGCGGGAAATTGATCGAGATCACCCGTGTGTTCGGCCGGATGGCGGCGGCTACCCGGTCGATGTCGAGTGACCAGCCGTCGTCGGGATCCAGGGCAACGCCGGTGACCTCACAGATCGACAGCGGCACGGTCTCGGCCGACTGGTAGTTCGGCGTTATCACGATGGCGTGGTTGTCCGCACCCAGCAGGACGCGCATGGCGATATAGATGCCTTCCTCGGCGCCAGCGAAGCAGAGGATGTCATCCGCACCACGCGTGTCGTAAAGACCGGCGATCGCCTCGCGCAAGGCGGGCGCCCCGTAGGTCTGCGTGTAGCCGAGGTGCAGGGACGAAAAGGCATCGCGGTCGGCCGGTTCCGCCAGGGCGAGCAGTTCGTCGATCCGCAGGCTCTCGGCGTCCGACGCCGTCAGGTGGTAGCGCGCCGCGAACTCCCAGCGCGAGAAGTAGGTTTCAAGACGGAAGTCGGGCAGGGCGGTCATGGCAATGGTCGCTCGGGCGGGGTCGATGTGGACTATATGTCTATCATAAACAAAATGTCTAGCATTCGTGTCAGGAGTCGCGATCCGTCCCATGGGCGTGCTTCGCGGCAACGGCTAAAGTGCATGCATGACTTCCCCACGTTCCTCTCTCTGGCTGCCGGCCCTCGCCGTGCTCGGTTCGGTCACCTCGCTGTGCATCGGCACGTCGTTCGCGAAGAAGCTCTTTCCGCTGATCGGTGCCGAAGGTACGTCGGCGTTGCGCGTCGGTTTCTCCGCGCTGGTCCTGCTTCTGTTCTGGCGCCCGTGGCGTTGGCCGTTGAGCCGCCGTGACGCGGGTTTCGTCATTCGTTACGGGCTGACGCTCGGCGTCATGAACCTGCTGTTCTACCTGGCGCTGAGGACGATTCCATTCGGTATCGCCGTGGCCATCGAGTTCAGCGGTCCGCTCGCCGTGGCGATGATCGCGTCACGTCGCGCGGTGGACTTCGTCTGGTTGGCCAGCGCGATCACCGGCCTGGTGATGCTGCTGCCGCTCGGACACAACAGCACGCTGGATCCGACGGGCGTGATGCTCGCGCTCGGCGCGGCCGTCTGCTGGGCACTCTACATCCTGTTCGGCAAACAGGCCGGGCATCTGCATGCGGGACAATCGGTGTCGCTCGGCCTCGTCGCGGCCAGTCTCGTCGTCGTGCCTTATGGTGTGGCGCACGCCGGCGCCAGCCTGCTCGATCCGATGATCCTGCTGGCCGGCCTGGGTGTGGCGATCGTGTCGAGTGCGATTCCCATGTCGCTGGAGATGATGGCGTTGAAGCGGCTGCCCAGTGAAACCTTCGGCATCATGGTCAGTCTGGAGCCGGCCGTCGCGTCGTTGTTGGCGATGCTGCTGCTCGGCGAGCATCTTGCCAGCGGCCAGTGGCTGGCCATCGGTTTCATTGTGCTGGCGTCCGTCGGAAGTACGGTCACGGCGCGCAAGGCGCGTCCCCAGGCGGTCGAGCTCGCTGGTTGAAGCGGGCCCGGGGCGCACACTGACGCCGTACCCCGGGCTCCGTGTCGTCACCAGGCCTTGCGGATACCGATGGATCCGGTCACCCGGCGGTATCGATGGGCACCGAAGCGGGTTTCCACGTCCGTCCAAACGCGCCAGCCGCTGCTGCGCATGAGTGCGACACCCAGCTTCAGGCCGTAGCTGTTTCGCGGCACGCCGGCGTTGAACGCCTCGTTGCCGAGTTGCGTGGCATCGAGATGGCCGAGACGTCGGATCCAGTTCGCCGCGAAGTAGGGCGACGCGACGTGACCGTTCGGTGTGTTCCAGCGTGCGGCCGTGCGCACACCGAGTCGCGCGGTGATCCCGCTGCCATGAAGCGGTGCGACGCGCGTGCCATTGGCTTCGCGGTGGGCGCCACCGCGTAGCCGCGTGCTGAGGATCTGCGCCTGCGGTTCGATGTACGTGTCGGTCTCGCGGGTCACGGCCTGTCGCCAGCGGTGACCCGCCTCGAGGCTCGCCGTGAGCATGCCGCTCCCGTAGCGCTCGGTGGCGAGGGCATCGCCTTCCACACGCTGATTGACGTGGGCGTACTGGGTCCAGCCACGGAGGTAGGTGCCGTCGTCGCCACGAAAACCGCCGTAGATCCCCCCAGCAGCACCACGGACCCGTCCCTTCGCCGCGTAGTGGGTGAGGAGCGACGTGCCGCGCGTGTCGGCCTGGCCGACAGCCGCCATGACGCCGAGGTGCGCCTCGTTGTCCGCGTCGCGGAACAGGTCGGCGCCGAGCGTGAGTTCGTTGGCCGACGAGGTCGTGGTCAGTTGTTTGCCGATATCGAACGACGTGTGGCGACGGTCGAAACGAGCCCACACGGTGTGGTGGGCACCATCGCGCTCGTCGTCTTCGCCGGCGCCCGGACCACCCTGGAACATTTCGAGGGCAACCATCTGGTTGGCCCGGTAGGTACCGACCTCGGGGCGCAGCACGCGCGGGAGTACCCGATCCGGGTCGACCGCCGGCTCGGGAGTCTCCGGTGTGACCGGGGGATCGATCACGGCCGGATCGACGGTCTCGGGTTCCAGCGACGAACGCAGATACCAGTGGCCGTCATTCGCCGCGCTGAGCGCACCTTGGTGCAGGAAGTATTCGTGCGCGCCGGCGACGGCGCGGCCAGCGAGTTCGAAGCGACCGTTCGAGCTACCGTCGACCTGCACCAGGCGAATGCCATCGTTCGTGTAGTCGCCGACACCATCGAGCACATCCACAGCGATGAAGCTGCTTCCGGACGTGCTGCCCATGATGTGCAGCAGGTCGGATGGCGATGTGTCGTCGCCGAGGCGGCTGCGCATACGGAACAGTCCCTGGTTACCCTCGTAGTCACCCGCAACGGTCAGCGTGGCAAAGGTGCCGGGCGCGGAGGCGAACGTCACCACGCCGTGGTCGCTGTCGAGACGGCCGACCCGGCTGTCGCGCCCGACCGCCCAGTGGCCGGCGTCCTCCAGCGTGAGGTCGCGAACGATGTCGGTGCCACCCAGCCACATGGCGCCGCTACGGATCGTCAGCGAGGCCTTCGTGGCATCCGGCGCCGGTGTACCCGTCTCGTCCGCAAGGCGGATGTCGCCGACGGCCTGGCTCTTGCCGTCCAGCATGATAGTGAAGGGCGTCGTGGACGTCGGATACACGTCCACGAAGGCTGCGCCACCCATGACGGCGCCGCCACTGATGCGGACCTTGGCAGGGTTGTGCAGGCGAAGCGCGGCAGCCTGCAGGCTCTCGATCGAGCCACCCTGCACCGTCAGCGACCCGCCTTCGCTCACGTCGGCGCCGTACGCGGCGACGCCGGTGGTCTTGACGTGGGTGCGGTTGGCCACGATCGACGCCTTCCACGCGCTCAGGCCGTTGGCGTACATCCCGGTGGTGAGGATGTCGGTGTCGTTGAGCGTGATGCGGCCACCCGTCCTCGCATCGGCACCGTTCGCGGTCCGGCCTGCGGTCGTGATGTGCGTCCGTGTGGCGTCGACGTAGGGCACGCGCCCCGTGAAGTCCCCGCCCATCGCCACGATGCCGAAGGACTGGTTGCCACGGGTGGTGATCGTTACATCGGTCAGATTGATCGCCCCCGCGCGACTGTCGAGGCCCGCGGCATTGAAGCCAGCCGTTTCGATGTCGGTTCCGTTGACTGTCGCCAGCCCGAGATTCGCTGCTTCGATGCCGGCGGCCTGGCGTCCCGTGGTCTGCCAGCGGCCACCTGTCACGGTAATGAGGCCCGCTCCGTCACCGGCGTGCAGCGCGCTGGCACCTTCGCCAGAGGTCGTCATCGACGTGTCGGTAAGGACGGCCGTCACCGTCCTCGAGACGAGCACGCCGTTGGCGCCGCTGCCCTGGGTTTCGATCGAAGCCTTCTGTGCCCGCAGCGCAGCCGCTTGGCCGTGCGCCGCCAGGCCGTGGGCGCCTGTGTTATGCGTGGAAATCCGGGTGGACCCGACAGAGAACTGAGCGCCGCCCTCGGCGAGAACGCCGATGGCCCCGTAGCCCGTGGTCGTGATGCTGCCCCCGACGAACTCGCCCTGCACGTTGGCGCCGTCGAATCGGACGCCATGAGCGCTGCCACCCTCGGTACCGATGGTCACGTTGGTGAGCTTGCTGGGCGTCGAACCGCCGATCAGCGCGCCGTAGGAGCCATTGCCCGTTGTACGCAGTTCCCCACCAGTCAGGGTCAGCAGGCTTCCAGTGCCTTCGGTTTGAATGGCGTGCGCGTTCGTGCCGGACGTCTTCAGGGTGATATCGGTGCCGGTCGCTGTCCCGCCATTCCTCACCCAGACGGCGGGAATGCTCGGCAAAGCCGTCTCCCAGGATCCTGCGGGGATATCAAAATCCGTCCCATCGACAACCCATGGTGGTCCTTCGGCGCCCACACAGGGCTGCGCAAATGCGGCGATTACTGCAACCAGGTATCGGGTTTTAAACGTTTTTTCCGTGGCCAAGCACCTTCTCCTTGTCAGGCGGTCGGACAGGACGTCCGAATCGCAATTTCTGGCTGACAAGGCTAGGGGCTGGCTTCTGGAGGCGGAAGGCGATTATTCTGAAAAAAGCGTGCGATTACGTCACGCTTGCTTCACCAGACATCTACGCTTCATCATGATCGTTGCAATCTTGTCGTGTCTGTCTTCGCACGGGCACGCCAGGGATGAAACCATTTATCATCTGCACGCGCGGCGAAAGCCGTGGAGGGCCCGCCAACCGGTGGGTATCCGCCGTCGCGCTTGCGCCTATACATAACAACTGAGGAGCCAAACCTATGAAGATTGCTTCGATCACTGCCCTTGCCTTCGTCGCTGCCGCCATGCTCTCCGCTTGCAACAAGAGCGAAGACGCTACCCCGGCCGCTCCGGCTGCCGCCGCTACGGCTCCGGCCGCTGCTGCAACCGCTCCGGCGGCTGCTCCGGCTGACGCTGCTCCGGCTGCTGCCACGACCGCTCCGGCTGCTGCCGGTACGGCCGCTCCGGCTCCGGCTTCGACCGCTGCTGGTCAGTAAGTAGTACGCAACACCGAACCCGCCGCTCCTCCGGGAGCGGCGGGTTTTTTATTGCCCGCGCGGCGGGTAGGGCAGGAGGCCATGCCTTCAGTGACGCGTCTGGCCCGACAGGTAGTCGGACAGAAGGACATGGGGCATGCCCGTTTCGGGCTCGGTCGGCGCCGTCGTCTCCATGCCCAGTTGGCCCAGCAGGCGCTCGACCGAGCATGAAACGGGCTTCGTCCAGGCCCGGAGCCGACACCGTCCCAGGACGGTCCCATCGCCGAGTTGACTCAGACGTTCCATCAGCAGAATTATTCGACGATACACGTCAACGCGGGAAGTGGACTTCCGTCGGGCATCATCGGTCCGCATGCTGGATGTGTCGGGCCGATGCCTTTTTACGGGTGAAGTTTCTCGCACACCTTGGGCGATTTCGAGCCCGTCGACGGGCCGGCGACGTTGGCGGTTGAGTATCAAGTCAAGGATGCGGCAGGCAACGTGGTGAACCGGTTCTCCGGCAAGTTCCTTAACGAGTCGGGCCCAACCTATGTCCGGAGAGCGTGTCAATGAATGAGGAAGCTTCTGCCATCGTCGTGGACCTCGCCAGGGACCTCATCGGAGCGGCCCGATCTCTCGACGCCGATTGGAAAAAAGCCTATTACAGGTTCCAGGCGGAAGAGCTCCATCAGGGAGCAAGTGCTTCCTACGTCAGCAAGACCGGGGTCACGATCATCGGTGCGATAACCAGTGGTTCGTTCTTCGATTCGATGGACGACAGGAGTTCCAGGCTCATGGCCTTGCTGGGTAAGCAGAAAGGTGTCTTCCTTCTTTCCGCCGACGAATCGTTCGACTACAAGATCCAGTTCGAGTGGGACGACCTTCGTCGTTGGGAGATCACCAAGATGGATGGCCGCAGCGGTATCCCAGAAGGCATGTAAGGAGGGGTCTTCCTTCGAAGGATATGGATTCGACACGCGGGACAAGCGGCACGGGTCGTCACGACTTCGTTCATTGGCATTTCCCTGCGCTGACGCTTATCTGCATCCGATCAGTTTCCCGCGACGAGATCGTTCGATAGCGATGATCTGGCGTTGTGGATTGGAGATGCCAGGATCGAGGGGGTTTGATGGCCGTATTTCCGTTCAACGATTTGCATGGCTTCAAGGATTACGTCGGCTTCGTGCGCATTTGCGCACCGGACGACTTCCCTGATCGCGAGTGGCTGCCCGCCGACGAACAGTGGACGCTCGACCTGGCATTCCAGGGACTCAGGGAGGGGCATGCATTGGCCGTCAAGGAGAAAGGTCCGCGTCCCCAATTCGATGAATTTCAGAAACTGGTGGACGAGGCTTATGGGTTCTATCGATCGGGAAATATGAAGGACGGTTTCCGTACGCTGGATAAGGCGCAGAAGATCTTGAAGCGGATACGTACGCAGTAATCGTGTTTCCCAGAACCCGGTTTGGAGCTCGACGTTTCCCATGCGTCTGGAAATCGAACAGAAACCGCCGTTGGATGATGTGGACGAAAAGCAGCTGCGCGCGATCATCGCGTCGCTTCGCAGCTACGGGCCTTCTTCCTATGCATCGCTGACGGACGGACAGGGCAACTACCTTCAGGTGGCCGGAGGTGGTGTCACCTGCATGCTCGAAAAACGAGACGTCGTATCGGGTCGGCACTTCCGTGGTTACAAGTAGCGAGATATGACCCATGTTTTCGCCAACGACGTGACCTGAGTAACGGCAAGGCGCTATTTGTCATAAACATGGTCATCCGCGACCAGGCGCTCCTACAACAGCCAGGACAGCAAGTGGCGCGAGGGCGCCACGCCGACCGTCACCGGACTGGCCGGCGCGCTGAACACCGCGGGTCAGCACGGTGACCCGCACCGACTGGGACGGCTCGACGATCGTCTACGGCTGGGACGCCGCCCGCGGCGCCTACTTCTCGGTGGTGCCCGGGGCGGCCGGGCAGACGATCACCGGCGACTCCGGGAGCGGCGGGTTTTTTATTGCCCGCGCGGCGGGTAGGGCAGGAGGCCATGGCCTCCGGGCGCGCGATACGGCAGGCTAGAAGGGTTTCGTCCCTACGCCACAGGAATGCCCATGTCGCCTCGCTCGTTGCTTCCCATGCTCGCCCTGTCACTGGCCGTCGCCTCCGGACTTGCCGCGGCGCAGACCGCGCCGATGACGCCGGACATTCCGGCCCGGTTCGATGCTCCCACCGCTGCCAACGACTACGTCAAGCGTGTCGTCGAGATTCCGATGCGCGACGGGGTCAAGCTGCACACCGTCATCGTGATTCCGAAGAACGCGAAGCATGCGCCGATCCTGCTGACCCGCACCCCCTACAACGCCGACGGCCGTGCCGAGCGCGCCGGGGCGACGACCATGCGCAACCTGCTTCCCCAGGGCGACGAGGTATTCGTCGATGCCGGCTATATCCGCGTGTTCCAGGACATCCGCGGCAAGTACGGTTCGGAAGGCGACTACGTGATGACCCGCCCGCTGCGCGGACCGCTCAACTCGTCCGAGGTGGACCATTCCACCGACGCCTACGACACGATCGACTGGCTGACCAAGAACCTGCCCGAGTCCAACGGCAAGGTCGGCATGATCGGCTCGTCGTACGAGGGCTTCACCGTGGTCATGGCCCTGATCAACCCGCACCCGGCATTGAAGGTCGCCGCGCCGGAAAGCCCGATGGTCGACGGCTGGATGGGTGACGACTGGTTCCATTACGGCGCGTTCCGCCAGACCAACTTCGACTACATCGCCGGGCAGAACGCAAAGCGTGGCAAGGGTGAAGAAATCACCCGCGCCGGCTACGACGACTACACGAATTTCCTCACCGCTGGCTCCGCAGGCGACTACGCAAAGGCAGCCGGGCTGGACCAGCTCCCCTACTGGCGCAAGCTCAGCGAGCATCCCTCGTATGACGCCTACTGGCAGGGCCAGGCACTCGACAAGGAGATGGCGAAACAGCCCCTCAAGGTGCCCACCATGTGGCTGCAGGGCCTGTGGGACCAGGAAGACATGTGGGGCGCGATCCATAGCTACGAAGCCGTGGAGCCCAAGGACAAGGGCAACGACAAGAACTACCTGGTGATGGGCCCGTGGCGGCACAGCCAGGTCAACTACAGTGCCTCCTCGCTCGGCGCCCTGACCTGGGATGGCGACACCGCCCTGCAGTTCCGCCGCGACGTACTGCTGCCGTTCTTCAACCAGTACCTCGTGGATGGTGCCCCGAAGGCGAAGACCCCGCCGGTCCTCATCTACAACACCGGCGAGAATCACTGGGACCGATTCACCTCCTGGCCACAGGCCAAGGGTACGAAGCCGCTCTACCTCACGGCCAACGGCGGACTGTCGTTCACCGCGCCGGACGCATCCGCGGCGAAGTTCGACGAGTACGTCTCCGATCCCGCGAAGCCGGTGCCCTATGTACCGCGTCCCGTGCGGTTCACCGACCGCACCTCCTGGACCACCTGGCTGGTCCAGGACCAGCGCTTCGTGGACGGCCGTCCGGACGTCCTCACCTACGTGACTCAGCCACTCACCGCCCCGCTGCGCGTGGCTGGCGCGCCGCAGGTGAAGCTCTACGCCTCGACCAGCGGCACGGACAGCGACTGGGTGGTCAAGCTGATCGATGTCGCGCCATCGACGGACACGACCTCGCCGGCCATGGGTGGCTACGAACTCGCCATCTCGATGGACATCTTCCGTGGTCGATACCGCGAAAGCTTCTCGGATCCGAAGGCGATCACACCGAACACTCCGCTGGAGTACACGTTCGGCCTGCCGACCGTGGACCACACCTTCCTGCCGGGTCACCGGGTGATGGTGCAGGTGCAGTCGTCGTGGTTCCCGCTCTACGACCGCAATCCGCAGACCTACGTGCCGAACATCTTCTTTGCCAAGCCGTCCGACTACCAGAAGGCGACGCAGCAGGTATGGCACGCGCCGGGCACGGCCAGTGCGATCGAGCTGCCGGTGGTGGAAGGCGGGAAGTAGGGATCAGAGCGTCTTGGCGTCCCCTGCACGCTGTCCGGGCGATCCTCGACCTCCCCGAGGTTCGAGGATCGCCCCATGGCCCGCCCCATCTGGACCGGTACCCTGTCGTTCGGCCTGCTCAACGTACCGATCCGGCTGATGTCCGGAGAGCGCCGTAGCGACATCCACTTCCGCATGCTCGACCAGCGTAGCAATACGCCCGTGCGCTACGAGCGGGTCAACGCCGATACCGGCGAAGAGGTGCCCTGGAAGGACATCGTCAAGGCCTTCGAGTACCAGAAGGGTAGTTATGTCGTCCTCGAGGAGGAAGACATCAAGAACGCGGCCAGCGAGGCGCATGAAACCGTCGAGATCGACACCTTCGTCGATGCCGGCCAGATAGCCCCCGCCTATTTCGAGAAGCCGTACATCCTGCTGCCGGCCAAGAAGGCCGAGAAGGGCTATGTGCTGCTGCGCGAAACCCTGAAAAAGACCAACAAGATCGGCATCGCGCGGGTGGTCATCCGCACCAAGGAGTATCTCGCCGCCGTGCTTCCGCAAGGTGATGCGCTGGTCCTCAACATCCTGCGGTACGAGTCGGAAATCGTCGACGCTGACGACTTCGAGCTGCCAGGTAAATCCACGGCCGACTACCGCATCTCGCCCCGCGAGATCGACATGGCCAAGGACCTCATCGCCTCGATGTCGAGCGACTGGAAACCCGGCGATTATCGCGACGACTTCCGCGACAAGTTGCGTGCCGTCATCGAGAAGCGGCTCAAGAGTAAGGGCGTCACGGCAACCATCGAAGAGGACGACCGCACGCCCGAAAACGCAACGACCAATGTCGTGGACTTCATGGCCTTGCTGAAGAAGAGCCTGGGCGCGAAGAACCGTACGCCGGCGAAGAAGACGATCGAGGCAACGAAGAAGGCAGCCAAGTCGGGGCCGGCAAAAAAAGCGGCCGGCAGGAAAGCGCCGGCGAAGGCGGCGACTGCCAAGGTCGCGACGGCCAAGAGCGCAACAAAGAAGAAGGGCGCCCCCGCCAAGACAGCCGCGCGGAAAGCGCCCGCCACGCGTCGAAAGGCGGGCTGACGCCATGGAGCCGCTGATCGTCGACGGCGTCGCCATCACCCACCCGGATCGGGAGGTGTTCGGCGATGGCGGCCCGACCAAGGGCGATGTCGCCACCTACTACGAGGCAGTGGCACCGCACATGCTGCCCGAGCTTCGCGGCCGACCGCTATCGGTCGTCCGCTGCCCTCGGGGCACCAGCGGAGCCTGTTTCTTCCAGAAGCACCATGCCAGTGCGCTCGGCAGGCACGTCAAGGCGGTAGCACTGAAAGAGAAGGACGGCGGCGACGCGGAGTACCTGTATGTCGACGACGTCGAAGGCGTGCTTGAGCTCGTCCAGATGAACACGCTCGAGTTCCATCCCTGGGGTGCCCGCGTGGACAAGCCCGATCAACCCGATCGACTCATTTTCGACATCGATCCGTCCGAGGGCGTCGACTGGAAAGCCATCGTGGCCTGCGCACGCGAGATCCGCGAGCGACTCCAGGGCCAGGGCCTGGAAAGCTTCGTCCGCACGTCGGGTGGCAAAGGCCTGCACGTGGTCGTGCCCTTTCGGCGTGGTCCGGCATGGGGCAAAGTCAAAGCCTTCTGCGAAGGCATCGCGGACGCGATGGTCGCCGACAGTCCGCAGGGCTACATCGCCGAAGCGAGCAAGGCCAAGCGCGAGGGACTGATCTTCATCGACTGGCTGCGCAATACGCGCGGCGCCACGAGTGTCACGGGATGGTCGTTGCGTGCGCGTCCGGGGGCCCCGGTGGCGATGCCCTTGCGCTGGGACGAGATCGCCCGGCTGAAGGGCGGGGGTGCCTTCGACATGGCAAAGGCCCTGAAGCGGGCCAGGTCGAGCGAGACGGATCCGTGGGAAGGCATCGCGTCGTTGAAGCAGGCGTTGCCGTGACATCGGTGCGAGGGCAGTAGCCGCTCGCACCGATGCATGGCATCACGATTATTTCGACTGCATGCGGCGGAGCGAGGCCATGATTTCGTAGCACGCGCCCATCGTGTGATAGTCGGTCTTGCCGGCGGGGCTCTTCTCGTCGTCGTACTTCTCGTTCTTGCGATTGAGGATGCGATACCACGCACCGTACGTGTGGTCGACGAAATGCTCCCAACTGTAGGCCCAGATCTTCTCGTAGGCCTGGTCGTATTTCGCTTCGCCCGTCGTCTCGAAAAGCAGCTGGGCCGCACCGAGCGACTCGGCCTGCACCCAGAAATACTTGTCGTCGTCGCAGACGTCGCCTTCGGGCGAGAATCCATAGGCGATGCCGCCGTATTCGGTGTCCCAGGCCTTGTCGAGCGCCTCGTCGAACAGGTGCTTCGCGGTCGGTACCAGCCAGCTCTTATGCTTCGGCGTGCCCTTGGTGTAGCGCTCGAGCATCATCAGCAGCTTCGCCCATTCGGTCTGGTGACCGGGCTGGAAGCCCCACGGGCGGAACAGGTGCTTGGGATTGTCGAGGTTGTATTCCCAGTCGATCGTCCAGTCGCTGTGGTAGTGCTCCCACACCAGCTTCTGCGGCGTCAGGCCGGCCTGGCGCTGGGTCATGTTCTCGGCCAGCAGCAGGGCGCGATCGAGGTAGCGGTCGTCCTTCGTGGCTTCCCACGCGGCGATCATCGCCTCGGTCATGTGCATGTTCGCATTCTGGCCGCGGTAACCGGTGAAGTTCCAGTCCTTGTCGGCCTCGTCGCGGTACAGGCCGTAGTCCGGCTCCCAGTAACGCTTCTCGAGCAGGTCCCAGATCTCGCCCTGCCACGCTTTCGCTTCGTTGAAGCCGACTTTCACGCCGCACGAATAGGCCAGCAGCATGAACGCGAGACCGTAGCAGTGGTTCATCTGGTCGTCGCGCTTGCCGTCGGCGATCGTCCAGGCGTAACCGCCTGTCTCGGGATTCAGGTGCACGTCGCGCAGGTATTTCAGACCATGCATCGCAAGGTCTTTGTCTTCCGGCTTCTTGAATTCAAGGTAAGCCATGGCGTGATTGAAGACGAAGCGCGTGCTCGACACCAGGTGACGGTGGCTGCGGTCGTACACCGTGCCATCGTCCTTGAAGTACTGGAAGAAACCGCCCGCCGTGTCGACTTCGTTCGGCTTGTAGAAAGCCATGGTCTTGGCGACGTGGTCGCGCAGTACATCCACGTTGTGAAAATCGGGGAGGGGGTAGTTCGTCATGCGTGCTTCTCCATGAAGGCCCTGACTTCGGCCTGGTCGGGAATGGCAGTAAACGAGCCCTTGCGGGTGGCGGTGATCGCACCACAGGCTGCGGCGAAGCGGATCAGATCGTCGAGGCGGTCCGTGTCGGCAACCAGCGCGTCGAAGGTCGCGGGCGTGACGTCTTCCGCGGCGAGGCGGGCCAGCAATCCACCGACGAAGGCGTCGCCCGCGGCGGTCGTGTCCACGGCTTCCACGGCATAGCCCTTCACGGTGGCGCGTGCGGAGCGGGAGAACCACTGCATCGGTTCCGCGCCGTCGGTGACCAGCAGCAAGCGGGCCTTGCCGCGCCAGAGGCGTTCGAGCACGGCGTCGTCCGAGCCGGCTCCGGCGTGGATGAAGGCGAACTCTTCGGCACTCAGCTTGATCACGTCCGCTTCGGACAGCGCTTCCCACAACCGGGGCAGCGGTGCCTCGCTGGCCGGCCAAAGGGCAGGGCGCAGGTTCATGTCGAAGCTGACAAGCGCACCGGCGGTACGTGCACGGCGCATGCCCTCGACCGTCGTCGCGGCGATCGCCGCTTCGGTGAGCGAGTTGGAGCAGACGTGGAAGATCGACAGATCCTCGAACGATTCCTTGCGGAAATGCTCGGGACGGAACAGCAGGTCCGCGGCAGGCGGACGATAGAAACTGAAGCTGCGATCGCCCTTTTCGTCATGGGCGACGAAGGCCAGGGCGGTGCGTGCCTCATCGGTACGCGCGATGTCGTCCGTACCGACGCCAAGCTCGGTCAGGCTCTTGAAAAGAAAATCACCAAACATGTCGCGTGCGAGCATGCCGGCAAAGCGGGCGTGGGCGCCGAGGCGTGCCGCGGCGACCGCGACATTGGCCGGCGCACCGCCGGCAAAGGGAACGAAAGCGGGAGGCTGACCGGCGCCGCCCTGGGGCTGTGCGTGGAAATCGATCAGCGCCTCGCCGAAGCAGAGGATGGAAGACATGCTGCGGCCTGTCCTTGGGGCAAGAAAGTACTACACGACGGCCGGCGCGAGGCCGGCCGTCGCCATGGGGCTTAACGCGCGACAGGCACCGAACGGACCTTGGAACCACTGAGGCCGTAGAACACGATGTAGGCGTAGCAGATGAGCGGGATGAAGAAGGCGTGCTGCAGGCCGATGTGATCGGCAACGACGCCCTGGAACCACGGAATCAGCGCGCCACCGACGATGGCCATGATCAGCAGGCTCGAGGCCTTGCCGGTCAGCGGACCCATGCGCTCGATACCGAGCGAGAAGATCGTCGGGAACATGATCGAGTTGAACAGGCCGATGGCCACGATGCTGTAGACGGCGACCGTGCCCGTGGTGACTATCGTGGTGATGACCAGCAGCATGTTGATCACGGCGAAAGCAGCGAGCAGCTTGCGCGGCGAGAAGCGGGCCAGCAGGGCCGAGCCGATGAAGCGGCCGACCATCGCGCCACCCCAATAGAACGCCACGTGGCTGGCGGCGATCTCGCCCGACATGTTGCCGATCTCGGGCAGCTGCAGGTAGTTGATCATGAAGCTGCCGATCGACACTTCGCCGCCGACGTAGAAGAAGATGCCGAGCACGCCGAAGAACACGTGCGGGGTCTTGAGGGCATCCATCAGCGAGTGGTGGCTGTCGTCGGCCTTTTCGGTGGTCTCTTCGAGCGCCGGCAGCTTGAACAGGTACACGCCGACCGCCAGCAGCACCAGCACGATGGCCAGGCCGATGTACGGACCCTGCACCGTGGATGCTTCCTGGGCGCGGTAGGTGACCTGCTCCGCTGCCGAGAGCTTGGCGATGTCCGCGCTGCTCTTGACCGCGTTGGACAGGATCAGGAAGCCGCCGAAGAACGGGGCCAGGAAGGTGCCGAACGAATTCAGCGCCTGCGCCAGGGTGAGGCGGCTGGAGCTGGTCTTCTCAGGGCCGAGCAGGGCGACGTACGCGTTGGCAGCCACCTGCAGCACCGTGATGCCCGTGGCGAGGATGAACAGCGCACCGAGGAAGAACGGGTAGAGGCGCATGCCTGCGGCGGGCCAGAACATGGCCGCGCCGATGCCGGCGACGATCAGGCCGAGGACGATGCTCTTCTTGTAGCCGAGGGCGGCGACGATCCTGCCTGCTGGCAGCGACATGATGAAGTACGCGCCGAAGAACGTGAACTGGATCAGGAGCGCCTGGGCGTAGTTCAGTTCGAACACGGCCTTCAGATGCGGGATCAGGATGTCGTTCAGGCAGGTCAGGAACCCCCACATGAAGAAGATCGTGGTCATCACGCCAAGGGCGAGCGGGAAATAGGTGTAGCGGGTGTCGCCGGCGCCCGTCGAATTCGACGAGTTGGGCAATGGCGTGGAAGCGGTAGCCATGGGGCGCTCCAGTGGTGGGTTCAGGGAGAAGACGGCGGGCAGCTGCTTTCGCGGACGACCAGCCGGACGGGCGCGATAGTGGAAGCCGTGTCCGTCTCGGGATTACGAAGTCTTTCTAGGATGAGCTCGGCGCTGCGCCGACCCAGACCGCGCGGGTCGACCGCAACGGTGGTCAGGGGAGGCACGCACACCGAGGCCTCGGCGACATCATCGAAGCCGGTCAGGGCGAAGTCCTCGCCCGGGCGACGGCCTCGCTTGGTCAGGCCAAGCATAAGGCCCAGCGCAACGGCGTCGTTGTAGCAAACCGCCGCGGTGGGCGCGGGATCGCGCGCGAAGAGCGCGCCGGTCTGGCGTGCGGCTTCGAGGCGGGTGGGTGCGCTTTCGATCATCCACGCGGGATCGACCTTCAGGCCGGCCGCGCTCATGGCGCTGGCGTAGCCGCGACGACGCTGCTCCACCGAGCTCGACTCGCGATGCCCACCGAAGAAGGCGATCCGCTGATGGCCCAGGCCGATGAGATGTTCCGTAGCAAGGCGGGCGCCGTGCTCGTTGTCCATCTCGAGGGTGTCCCAGCGATGGGTGCCGTCGTCGTCGGGCAGTTCGCGGTTGAAGACGAGCAGGGGCGTATGCATGCCGACCGCGGCCAGGACACGTTCGCCTTCGCTGCCCTCGGCCGGGGACAGGATGATGCCCGCCGGACCGTGCTCGACCAGGGAATTGAGCACCGCCTGCTGGCGCTCCGGCGATTCGCCGGTATTGCCAAGCAGGGTCACGTAACCCGCGCTGGCCAGGGCTTCGTCGGCCCCGGCGGCGAATTCGGCGAAGAAGGGGTTGCCCAGGTCGTTGACGACCAGGCCGATGCTCGAGGAGGTACGCCGGCGCAGGTTGGCTGCGGCCCGGTTGTAGACATAGCCCTGGCGCTTCAGCTCGGCCTCGACCCGCGCGCGGGTGGCCGAATTGACCAGGGGGCTGCCACGCAGCACCAGCGACACGGTCGCCCGCGACACATCGCAACCCAGGGCGATATCGGCGAGTGTGACCTTGCGGCGCTGCGGGGTGATCCTCGGCATCATGACTCCTTCAAACGATCTAAACCGGGCGATCATCGCTCGGCGGCGAAAGGGATGCATCACGCACTGCAACATGCGAGGCTGCGGCATCTTTGCTACTTTTGGTCTGTTTGTCACGATCCAAATGTTCGTGACCACTCGAAACGCGTCCACCCGAGGGGAACCACCGATGTCGAGCACCATCCGTTTGCGCCGTGGCCTGCTGGCTGCCGCCCTCTGCCTTGCCCTGCCGGCGCTCGCCGCCGCAGCCTCCAGTGACAAGGGCGGCACGTCCGCCTATGCGGCTGTCGATCCGATGATCGGTACGGGAGGGGATGGCCACACGTTCCCGGGTGCCACGGTGCCGTTCGGCATGATCCAGCTCTCGCCGGACACGGCGATGCCCGACGTGAAGCACGCATACAAGTGGGCCGCCGGCTACCAGTACGGCGACTCGAGCATTCTCGGTTTTTCGCATACGCACTTCTCCGGCAGCGGCCATTCCGACCTGGGCGACGTACTCGTCATGCCCATCGCCGGCGACGTGAAGCTGGACCCCGGCTCCCCCGACCAGCCCGGTAGCGGTTATCGCTCGCGGTTCGACCACAAGAGCGAGAAAGCTGAGGCAGGGTACTACGCCGTCACGCTGGCCGACTACGACGTCCGCGCGGAACTGACCGCCGGCCAGCGCGTGGGCTGGCATCGCTACACCTTCCCCAAGGGCAAGCCGGCGCATCTGCTGCTCGACCTGCGCCCCAGCATCTACGACTACGACGGCAAGGTGCTGTGGTCGAGCCTGCGCGTCCATGCCGACGGCACGGTCACCGGTGGTCGCACCACGCGTGGCTGGGCACCGGGCCGCCAGCTGTATTTCGCCATGCGCTTCAACCAGCCGCTGGCCTCGCGCAGCCTGAAGAACCGCGAGACCGGCGTGCCGTACAAGGGCTTCAGCGGCCCGGGCAATCGTGCCGAGGACGTCGACGCCATGACCGGCCGCGCGCTCGAGGGCGTGTTCGATTTCGGCGACCTGGGCAAGCCGCTGATCGTCAAGGTCGCCGTCTCCTCGGTGAGCGAAGACAACGCCATCGCCAACCTCGACAAGGACGGTGCGGGCTTCGACTTCGACGCCCGCCGCGCGGAAGCCCGGCAGAGCTGGGAGAAGGCGCTGTCGACGGTCGACCTCGTGGCACCGGCCGATACCCGCAAGACCTTCTACACCTCGCTGTACCACGCGATGATCTCGCCCAGCCTGTCCATGGACGTCAACGGCGAATACCGCGGTCCGGACAACCAGGTGCATACCGCGAAGGGCTTCGATTTCTATTCGACCTGGTCGCTGTGGGACGTCTATCGCGCGCAGCAGCCGCTGATGACCCTGCTGCAGCCGGCCAAGAGCAACGACTTCGTCAGCTCGCTGATCGCCGCGCGCCAGTCCAGCCCCTTTGGCATCCTGCCGATCTGGGCCTACCAGGGCATGGAGACGTGGTGCATGATCGGCTACCACGCCGTGCCGGTGATCGCCGATGCCTATATGAAGGGCATTCGGGGTTACGACGCCGATGCGGCGCTCGAGGCGATGGTGGCCAGTGCCACCTATGGCCCTTACGGCGGCATCGACGACTACATGAAGCTCGGCTACGTGCCGATCGATCGCCAGCCGGAAGCGGCCTCGAAGACGGTCGAGTACGCGTTCGACGACTGGTCGCTGGCGCAGATGGCCAAGGCCATGGGCAAGGACGACGTCGCCGCCACGTTTAGCAAGCGGGCGGGCAACTGGAAGAACAGCTTCGACACGAAGACCGGCTTCCTGCGTGCGCGCAAGAGCGACGGTAACTACCGTGAGCCGTTCGATCCCTCGTCGGCGGGCTACGGCAGCGACTACACCGAAGGCAATGCCTGGCAGTATTCCTGGTACGTGCCGCAGGACGTGGCCGGCCTGATCGATGCGCTCGGTGGCAAGGACGCCTTCGTCAAGAAACTCGATTCGGTGTTCGATGCCAAGGTCGATCCGAAGTCCTTCGCGCACGTCGAGGACATCACCGGCCTGATCGGCTGGTACGCGCATGGCAACGAGCCGAGCCATCAGGTGGCCTACCTGTACGACTACGCGGGCCAGCCCTGGAAGACCCAGGAACGCCTCGTGCAGATCATGCAGACGCAGTACACGCCGACACCGACCGGCCTGGTCGGCAACGATGACCTGGGCCAGATGTCGGCCTGGTACATCTTCACGGCGCTGGGCTTCTATCCGGTCGCACCGGGCAGCAACCAGTACGTGATCGGGCGCCCCTTCATCGAGAAGGCCACGCTCAACCTGCCGGGTGGCAAGCACTTCGTGGTCTCGGCCGATCATCTCGATGCCAAGCATCCGTACGTCGGCAAGGTCACCCTCAACGGGCAGCCGCTGGACCGTACGTTTGTGCGTCACGAGGAAATCGTTGCCGGCGGTGAACTGCATTTCACCATGCAGGCCACGCCGGCGAAGGACTGGGGCCAGACCCCGGCGTCACTGCCTTACTCGATGACGCCGTCGGCACCGTAAGGACCCGTCACAGGGCCTTCACGGGCCCTTGGGCATTAAGCACGACTCCATCTGGACGGGTGCGCCGTTCCCTATCCGTAGCCGCCGCCTTCAGGGCGGCCTGCGGAGCAGGACGGCGCACCCGTCATCGTGTCCAAGGTCCCGTCATGCCAAATCATCGAGGCGAGCATCGAAGCGAGGCGCGTGGCGTCTACAATGAGGGTCCTTCACGGGCAGGACGCGTTGCGGGGATGACCACAGCATGATGTTCCGTACCGGATGGCGTTGGCGCCTCGCGGGCCTGCTCGCGGCCGTACTGGTCATCGTCGCCTTGCCTTATGCCGTCACGCGCTCGAGTTCCGAAGACGCGCTCAACTCGCGCGACTGGGTGACCCACACGGCCGACATCAAGGCCACGGTCTATCGCTTCGATGCCATCCTTCGTAGCGCCGAAGCGGCGGTATATACCCGCGTGGCGGGTGGCCCGGACGCGCCGGATCTCACCGTGCGTATCGATGCGCCGCACAAGATGTTGCCCGGACTGGTCGCCAACCTGCGCGAGATGATGCGCGACAACGCCCAGCAGCTCACGCGCCTGGGCGGCCTGGAATCGATCGCCAACGGGCGTATCGGCATGTTCGACAAGGCCATGCAGCAACTTCAGGTCGGCGATCGCGCGGGCGCTTTCGCCACCATGGAAGATTCGCGCCGGCTGTTCCCCTTCCGCGACCAGGTCAAGGTGATCCTCGATGAGGAGTCCAGGCTGCTCGATGCGCGGCGCCAGGTCGCCCAGGATCTCGCCGCCAGCAATCGCATCGTCCTGCTGGTGGCGGCACTCGCGCAGATTGCCCTGCTCGGTATCGTGGTCTTCGTTTCCGAACGGCAGATCGCCATTCGCCTTGCGGCGGAATCCCGCGTGGCGCAGGCCGTGCAGCGTTCGCAGCTGATCCTGCAGGCCGTGCGGGAGCCGATCGCCATGCTCGATGGCAATTTGCGGGCACTGCTGGTCAATACGGCCTTCGCCGAGGTCTACGGCTACGACGTCGAGAAAGACCACAACTCGCCACTGGAAGCGATCGGCCAGGGGGCGTGGAAGGATACGGCCCTGCTGCAGCGCCTCTCCGACGTGCTCGCGCGCGATCGCGAACTCTGGGACTACGAACTCACCCAGCGTACGGTCGATGGCATCGACCGCTTCGTGGTGATCAATGCCCGTCGTATCGAGCAGCCCGAAAGCACGGCCCCCGCCTTGCTGCTCACGGTGAGCGACATCACCGCGCGAGCCCTGGTGGAGCAGAAGGTGAGCGAATTGAATCGCCAGCTCGAGGGTAAGGTCGAGCAGATCTCGGACGTCAATCGCGAGCTCGAAGCCTTCAGTTACTCGGTCTCGCATGACCTGCGCGCACCGCTGCGCCATATCTCCGGCTTCGCCGGCAAGCTGGAAGCGCAACTCGGCGACGGCGCGGACGAGCGCTCGCGGCACTATATCGACGTGATCAGCAGTTCCTCGCGCCGCATGGCCCAGCTCATCGACGACCTGCTCGTGTTCTCCCGCCTGGGTCGCGGCGCCTTGCGCCTGCAGCCGGTGGACATGCAGTCCCTGGTCGAAGAGGCACGCGCCCTGGTGGAAACCGACGCGCGAGACCGCCGTATCGACTGGAAGGTCTCGCCTTTGCCTATCGTCATCGGCGACGAAAACATGCTGCGTACGGTCTGGCAGAACCTGCTCGGTAACGCGGTGAAATACACCGGCAATCGTGAGCGTGCGCAGATCGAAGTGACACTCGACCGCACCCCGGCGGGCGACTACGAGTTTGCCGTGCGCGACAATGGCGCCGGTTTCGACATGCAATACGCGGGCAAGCTGTTTGGCGTCTTCCAGCGGCTGCACCGTGCGTCCGAATTTCCCGGCAACGGCATCGGCCTCGCTAACGTGCGGCGGATCATCGCGCGCCATGGTGGCCGCACCTGGGCCGAAGGCGAGCTCGACAGCGGCGCCACCTTCCACTTTTCCTTGCCGGCCTCGGACGTTCCGGGCTCCAGAATGGGTGACACATGAATCAGCGCGACCTGCGCACCATCCTCCTCGTCGAAGACTCGATGGCCGATGCCGAGATGGCTATCGACGCGCTTCGTGAGGCCAAGCTCGCCAATCCCGTGGTTCATGTCGAAGACGGCGTGGATTGCCTGGACTGGCTGCATCGTCGAGGCCAGTACGCGAATCGCACCGAAGGCGATCCGTCGGTGATCCTGCTCGACATCAAGATGCCGCGCATGGACGGGCTGGAAGTCCTCAAGCAGCTGCGCACGGAAGAAAAGTGGAAGCGCCTGCCGGTGGTGATTCTTTCCTCCTCGCGGGAAGAGAGCGACCTGGCGCGCAGCTGGGACCTCGGTGTGAATGCCTATGTGCTGAAGCCGGTGGACGTGCAACAGTTCTTCACCGCGGTGCAGACGCTCGGCCATTTCTGGGCCGTGCTCAATCAGCGCCCGGATGGCGAGTAATCGGTCGAAACCAGAGAGCGTACGGGCATAAGCATGAGCGGGTACGAGAACAAAGTCAGAATCCTTCAGGTCGAGGACAATGCCCTCGACGCCGAACTCGTGTTGACCGAGCTCGACCAGGATGGACTCGCCTACGAGGTGATGCTCGTCGATGACGAGCCGGCCTTCACCGCGGCACTCGACAGTTTCGAGCCGAACATCGTGCTGTCCGACCTGAGCATGCCCTCGTTCAGTGGCGAGCGCGCGCTGCAGATCCTGCGCGAGCGCAGCGCCGAGATACCGTTTATCTTCATATCGGCGACGCTGGGCGAAGAAGCGGCCATCGTCGCGCTGCGCAACGGCGCCACCGACTACATCCTCAAGCAGAACACGGCGCGCCTGGCCTCCGCCGTGCGCCGTGCCTTGCGTGAAGCCGAGGAGCAGCGCGCCCGCGCCCGTGCCGAGCTCGAGCTGATTCGCGCGCAGCGCTTCGAAAGCCTGGCGCTGCTCGCGGGTGGTCTCAGCCACGACTTGCGCAACCTCCTGCAGCCCCTGTTGCTTGCCGGTGACACGCTGGAAGACTATGCCGACGATCCGCGGCTGGCGCGCCTTGGCGCGCTGGTGCGCGACTGCGGGCGTCGCGGCCTGGAGATGGTCTCCTCGATGCTGTCGTTCGCCCGCGGCGCGCGTCGTGCCGAGCAGGTGCGGCTCGGTGCCCTGCTCGAAGCACTCAAGCTGCTCATGCAGGGCAGTGTGCCGCGTTCGATCGAGATGAACGTCGACATCTTCGACGCGGATGTCGCTTTCGAAGGCAATCACACCGAACTCCAGCAATGCCTGCTCAACCTCTGCCTCAATGCGATCCAGGCCATGCCCGACGGCGGCCACCTGAAGGTCGAAACGGCGCAGGCCAACCTGCCCGAGGATTTCTTCGTTGAAGGCGAGCAGCCCGCACCGGGACGCTACCTGCGGCTTTCGGTGATCGACACCGGCGCCGGCATGACGACCGAGGTGCTGCAGCGCCTGTTCGAACCCTTCTTCACCACCAAGGAGCTGGGCACCGGCCTCGGCCTGCTCTCGTGCAAGCGCATCGTCGCCAGTCACGGTGGTCTGATGCGCGTGCGCAGCAAGCTCGGTGAAGGTACCCAGTTCCATCTCTACCTGCCGCTCAACCCGGAAGAGGGGGTGGATGCCGAGCCGCTGGTGATGGAGTCGAGCCTGCAGGGCGAGGCCGAGCGTGTGCTCGTGGTGGTCGAAGAGGCGGTGCAGCTGTCGTTGCTGGCCGATACGCTCGATGCCTACGGCTACCAGGCCGGCGCGAGCCAGAGCGGCACGGCGGCGCTGCAGTGGATCGAGGCGCATGGTGTCCCCGACCTGGTGGTCATGGACGCCGACATGAACCTGTTCACCGGCGTGCGCACGCTCGCGGCCTTGCTCGATCACGGCTATACCGGCGCGGTGCTGCTGCTCGCACGTCCGGACAAGCCGCCGAATCTCGATGAGCTACCGCAGCTGGATCATTTGTACATCCTCGACAAGCCGATCCAGTCCAAGGCACTGTTGCGCAAGGTGCGCGAGGCATTGGAAGCCAGCGGACGCGCGTGAGTCCGTCGCCGCTTGCGTAGCGGCGACGCCTTCCCTAGATTCCGCGTTATGCCGCCGCAGGCGCGGTACAAGGGGCAGGGAATGACGAAGGCATCGAATGGCCGGGCGGGGGCGCTCGTGCGGCCTCGTCCGTGGATTGGCGCCATGAGCTTGATGGGCTTCACGGTGGCGGCATTCGCTGCCGATTCAGCCGCACCTGTACCCTTGCCGGCCCCTGTCGAGGCGCGCGTGCCGTTCGCTCCATCGCCGTTTGCCGGAAGCGATGGCGCCACGCATCTTGCCTACGAGATGCAGATCACCAACGTCTATGGCGACACCGGCACCTTGCGGCCACGAACGCTCGACGTGCTCGACGATCAGGATCGCGTCTTGCTGCATCTGGACGACGCCGGCGTGGATGCGGCGGTCCGGTCAGCGCCCGACGAGGGCAAGCCAGCCGGCATCGTTGCGGGCAAGCGGAGCACGGTGTTCGTGTGGATCACCCTGCCGGCGGGCGCTACGCCGCATACGTTGCACCACCGTCTTGCCTTCACCGATGAGAAGGGTCAGGTCAGTCGCGTGGATGGCGTGCCGGTCGAGGTGTCCGATCGTGCAGCGCTTCACCTCGGCGCGCCGCTGAAGGGTGGCCTGTGGCTGGCGCATGAGGGGCCGGGCAACGCCCATTCGCATCACTGGGGTAGCCTCGTCGCCGTGAACGGGACACTGACGATTCCACAGCGTTTCGCGATCGATTTCGTCGGCATCGACAAGCGGGGGCTGGCGTTCAAGTCCGTCAAGGACATTCACGCCACGACGTACGCCGACTGGTTCGGCTACGGCGCCGAGGTGCTCGCGGTCGCCAACGGTACCGTGGTGGCGGCGCGCGATGGCGAGGAGGAGCACAAGCCGCTGGAAGCCCAGTCTGAGCCCACGTCCCTTTCGCTCGACGGCCTCTTCGGCAATTACGTCGTCATCGACCTGGGCGGCGGCAACTTCGCCGGCTATGCCCATCTGAAGCGTGGCAGCGTCACGGTGAAGGCGGGCGATGCTGTCGTGCGTGGGCAGGTCATCGGCGCGCTGGGGCAGTCCGGTAACTCCGCGGCGCCGCACCTTCATTTCCAGGTAGCGAATGCAGCAACCTTCGAAGGCTCCGAAGGTGTGCCGTATGTCTTCGATAAGGTCGATAGCTATGGACCGGAAAGCGAAGGCCAGCTGTTTGGCATGGGCGATCGATGGAAGTCCGCGACGGTCCAGCATGGGTCCGCGCAGTTGCCGCTGAGCGATACGGTGGTGGGCTTTCCGAGGTAAGCGCGACCGCGGCGGACGCGCGAGCGATTCGCTCGATTTTCCAGAATTCTTCCATTTCGATGTGCTGGCTAACTCCGTACCGTCAACCGAAACGTGTTTCCGGCACCGCCGCGAAATAGTCGTTCGTAGGGGAGGGTGTGATGGCCAGTAATTATCGGGACAAGGCAAATGACATCGAGCGCCGCATGCGGCGCCGTACACAGCTCGCCTTCTTTGTCGGCGCTTCGATATTGCACGTGACGGCGACGAGCATACTCTTCGCCCTGCAGACGTCATGCGCGTATCCGCGATGCGTGGACGGTATCGGCTTCGAGGTGTTCCGGGCCGTGATGCACGTCCCCCTGTTCGTCACGCCGTGGCTGGGCCTTCCATCGCCTGATGTCGACTTCGTGAGGGACCCCGCCTTACTCCCCTTCGTGCTGTTGAACGCCATCCTCGCCGTGGCGCTCTACTGGGGCGCTGCGGTCGCCGGATATCGCGGCCATCGCTACTGGCGGTCCCGGCAGTGGGAGAAGCTCCGTACAGCGCATCGCGGGCGTTAGAGCGACGGGCTCGCCTTCCTGAAAGGCCTCGAAGGATCAGGTGGCGAAGCCCGCCAGTGACCGTCGTCAGTCGATGCCGAGCTTCTTCAACTTGTAGCGCAGCGCGCGGAAGGTGATGCCCAGCTTCTTCGCCGTTGCCGTCTTGTTGTAGCGCGACTCTTCGAGTGCCTTGATGATCGTGTCGCGCTCGATATTGGAGATGTAGTCTTCGAGCGAGCCATCGGTCGCGGCCACGCGTGGCGCGGGTGCGCCTGCCTGGGCGGCGACGGCATCGGGCGACGCAGGGCTCGCCGGTGCCGCGACGGCCGCACGCTGCGGCAGCATCAGGTCGTCGGCTTCGATCGTGTCGCCTTCGCACATGGCCATGGCGCGCTCGAGGATGTTCTCCAGTTCGCGCACGTTGCCGGGGAACTGGTAGGCCTCGAGGGCCGCCAATGCGTCGGCGCGCAGGCGGCCCGGCGCGCCGCCGGACTCCGAGGCGAGCTGGCGGAGGATGAATTCGGCGAGGGCAGGGACGTCGCCGCGGCGATCGCGCAGCGGCGGCACACGCAGCTCGATCACGTTGATGCGGTAGAACAGATCCTGGCGGAACAGGCCTTCCTCGACCAGCGCCGCAAGGTTCTTGTGCGTGGCCGAAAGAATGCGCACGTCGACCGGAATCTCGTCGCGTCCGCCGATCGGACGAACCGCCTTCTCCTGGATCGCGCGCAGCAGCTTGACCTGCATGTGCAGCGGCAGCTCGGCGACTTCGTCGAGGAACAGGGTGCCGCCCTGGGCTGCCTGGAACAGGCCTTCCTTGTCGGCATGGGCGCCCGTGAAGCTGCCCTTGCGGTGACCGAAGAACTCGCTCTCCATCAATTCGGACGGAATCGCGCCGCAGTTGACCGGCACGAACGCACCGGGCGCACGCGGGCCCAGTTCGTGGATGAGCCGGGCAACCAGTTCCTTGCCCACGCCGGACTCGCCGCCGATGTAGACCGGGGCCTGGTTGCGGGCGAGCTTGGCGATCTTCGAGCGGACCTCGGCCATGGCCTGCGAATCGCCGATCAGGCGGTCGGCGCCCGGGCCACCCTTGCTACCGGCTTCGGCCCGGCGCTCCTCGGAGAGCTTCAGCGCCGTGCGCACCAGGCGGCGTAGCAGGTGGATATCCACCGGCTTGGACACGAAATCGAAGGCACCGGCCTTCAGGGCGTTCACTGCCGCGTCCACGTTGCCGTAGGCGGTAATCATCGCCACCGGCATGTCGGGGTGGTTGGCCGCGATCAGCTCGATGATTTCCTGGCCGCTGCCGTCGGGCAGCCGCATGTCGGTGAAACACAGGTCGTAACGGCGATTGGCGAGTGCGCTCCGCGCTTCGTTGACGCTCCCCACGGCGTCGACGTCGAGTTCCATTCGACCGAGGGTGATGGTCAGCAACTCACGGATGTCCCGCTCGTCGTCGATGACCAGAACGGTCTGCTTGCTCATTGGGTCCGAAGGCTTCGGTGAATGTTCCCAATGTAACCGTCCGGACGGCAGGAGCAAAGCACGCTGTTCACGCCCGGGCCGCCGCGGGTGCCGTCGAGGTGCTGCGCGCCGGCGGGGTGAGGCTGATCCGGAAGCAGCTGCCACCGCCCGCCACGCGGACATATTCGAGGGCGGCCTGGTTGGCTTCGGTCATCTGCCGGGCCAGGTACAGGCCCAGTCCCGTGCCGTATTCGTGCGTGGTGAAGAAGGGTTCGAAGATCTGCGCGGCGACCTTGGGCGGGATGCCGGGGCCGCGATCGATCACCTCGAGAATGGGGATACCCACCTCGGAATGGCGGGCGACCAGCATGACCCGGGCCGGCTCGCCCGGCAGGCGGCCGTAGCGCAGGGCGTTCTGCACCAGGTTCCAGGCCACCTGCTGGAGGTGCTGGGGGTCGGCCACGGCCGCCACGGGTTCGCCGCCGGACACGGCGCGCAGGATGTCCGAGCCGAGGTCGTTGCCCTGGCGATATTCGGTGACGAAGTGGTGCACCCACTGGCTCAGGTCGAGGGTTTCCGGCCGCGAGCGCTCGCGGCGCGACAACTGCAGGATGTTCTCGATGATTTCGTTAAGGCGCGAGCAGTGGTTGTTGATGATCTCGACCATGCGCAGGTCGGTATCGTTCATGTCGGTCGATTCGGCGAGCAGCTGGGCCGAATAGTGGATCGCCGCCAGCGGATTCCGAATCTCGTGGGCGATCGACGCGGACAGGCGGCCCAGTGAGCTGAGGGTGAGCTCTTCGGCGCGGCGCGACACCAGGGAGGTGTCGTCGAGGAAGATCAGTACGTGCGAGTCGTCGTTCGGCGCCAGGCGCGAGAAGCGCGGGATCACCTCGGGCGTGCCGTCGGCCAGCATGGTCGCGCTCTCGTCCAGCTTGCCCGAGGTGCGCCAGTGATAAAGGCGTCGCGAGAGCTCGGGGGCCAGGGTGCCCAGGTCGCGCTGGTCGGCTGAGGGGTTGCCCATGAGCATCCAGGCCGACTCGTTGAGCTGGTGGATGCGGTTCCCTTCGTCGACCAGCAGCACGCCGGTCTTCATGCGGCGGATGATCAGTTCGTTGACCTGGGACAGGTTGGCCAGGTCGATGCCGCGCTGCTCCGCCAGCGCCTCGGAGGCGCGGATGTTGCGGCCGAGCACGTAACACAGCGAGGTACAGGCGAAGTAAGCCGCGCCGAACAGACCGTACTCGGCCAGCTCGCGATCCGGGGCGGCTGCGTCGCCCAGGTCGAAAAACGAGTGGCCCAGCATGCCGAGCGTCGCCAGGGCGGCGAAGAACATCGATAGCCGGAAGGGCAGCAGCAGGGCGCCCGTGGCCAGGTTGACCGCCAGCATCATGGCCACGCCCATGCGCACGTCGTGCATGAGCACGAGGGCGAGCAGGGCCGCTGCAATGTCCAGGGACAGGCCGATCGAGACGATCAGGACCGGCCGGTTCAGCGACTGACGGGTGCGCGCGACCATGACCAGGGCGGCCAGCAGGTAGGCCAGGGCGAACAGGCGGGCGAATAGCGGTTCGGGCAGGTTCGGCCAGTTCAGGTGCTCCGGATGAAACGCCAGCGCCGTGTAGACCGCCGCCTGACCCAGGCGGAAGTAGTTGAAAAAGAACAGTTCGTGGCGGGCGGTGGCCTGACTCGCCGGGGTCCTTGCGGCTATCGTCGAAGCGGGCGTGGACACGTGGGTACTTCTCCGCCGGGCCCCCCGGGGCCTGGATGACCCTCAGTATAGGTGCCGACGCCGTCGCGGCAAGACGCGCCTGCGGCAGCGAAAAACCGGGCCGCGGGCCGCGCCGCGCCGTCAATGAGGCGGCGCCCCTTTCCATCCGGGGCGCCTTCCGGGAAAATACGCGGCCGTATTGCGTGAAACTTGCGCAATCGCTCCATCCCCCATCCCCGTGCGCGCCGTTTACGGCCTGCACGCGTCCACATGTTTCTCCCGTTCGCTCGAGGTATCGAATGAATTTCCACGAGTACCAGGCTAAAGAACTGTTCGCCAAGTACGGCATCGCCGTACCGCCGGGCAAGGTTGCCAACTCTCCCGACGCCGCTGTCGACGCCGCCAAGCACCTTGGTGGTTCGCAGTGGATGGTCAAGGCCCAGATCCATGCCGGCGGTCGCGGCAAGGCCGGTGGCGTCAAGTTCTGCCGCAGCCTCGATGCCGTGCGCGATGCCGCCAAGGGCATGCTCGGCACGAACATGGAAACCTACCAGTCGGCCGGCCGCGCGCTGCCCGTCAATCTGGTCCTGGTGACCGACGCGACCGACATCGCGAAGGAACTGTACCTCTCGATCCTCACCGATCGTGACACCAAGTCCATCTCGTTCATCGCCTCCAAGCACGGCGGCGTGGACATCGAGCAGGTCGCCGCTGAAACGCCGGAAGACATCCACACCTTCCAGGTGGACTTCGTCGAAGGCCTGCAGCCGTACCAGTGCCGTGAGCTCGGGTTCAAGATGGACCTGAATCCGAAGCAGGTCGGTCAGCTCGTGAAGATCATGCTTGGCCTGTACAAGCTGTTCAACGAGAAGGACCTCGCCCTGGTCGAGCTGAACCCGCTCGCCATTCTCGAAGACGGCAACCTCGCCGCCCTCGACGGCAAGGTCAACTCCGACGACAACGCCGAGTTCCGCCACGCCGATCTCGCGGCGATGCGCGATCTCACGCAGGAAGACGCCGCCGAAGCGGCCGCCGTCCAGCACAACCTCAACTACGTCACGATGGACGGCACGATCGGCTGCATGGTCAACGGCGCCGGTCTGGCGATGGCCACGATGGACGTGATCAAGCTGGCAGGCGGTGAGCCCGCCAACTTCCTCGACGTCGGCGGCGGTGCCACCAAGGAGCGCGTCTCCGAGGCGTTCAAGCTGATCCTCTCGTCCGACAAGGTGAAGGCCATCCTGGTCAACATCTTCGGCGGTATCGTGCGCTGCGACCTGATCGCCGAAGGCATCATCGCCGCGGTGAAGGAAGTGGGTCTGCAGATCCCGGTGATCGTGCGCCTGCAGGGCACGAACGTCGATGAAGGTCGCAAGCTCCTGGCCAACTCGGGCCTGGCGATCACGCCGGCCGACGATCTTAACGATGCGGCCCAGAAGGCCGTGGCCGCAGCGGCCTGAGGAGCATATTTAAATGAGCGTCCTGATCAACAAGAACACCAAGGTCCTCGTCCAGGGTTTCACCGGACAGCAGGGTACCTTCCACGCCGAACAGGCCATTGCGTACGGCACCAAGGTCGTCGGCGGTGTCACGCCGGGCAAGGGTGGTTCCGAGCACATCAACCTGCCGGTCTTCAACACGGTGCGTGACGCGGTCGACCAGGCCGGCGCCGACGCGTCGGTGATCTTCGTTCCGCCTCCGTTCGCTGCCGACTCGATCCTCGAAGCCATCGCCGGTGGCATCAAGATCATCGTCACGATCACCGAAGGCATTCCGGTGCTCGACATGATGCGCGTGAAGAACGTGCTCAAGTCGCACCCGGACGTCGTGCTCGTCGGTCCGAACTGCCCGGGTGTCATCACCCCGGGTGAGTGCAAGATCGGCATCATGCCGGGCCACATCCACAAGCCGGGCAAGGTCGGTATCGTCTCGCGTTCGGGCACCCTGACGTACGAAGCGGTGTTCCAGACCACGAACGAAGGCCTCGGCCAGTCGACGTGCATCGGTATCGGTGGCGACCCGATCAACGGCCTGAACTTCATCGACTGCCTGAAGCTGTTCCAGGACGATCCGCAGACCGAAGGCATCATCATGGTCGGCGAAATCGGCGGCAGCGCGGAAGAAGACGCGGCCGAGTTCATCAGCCAGTACGTCAAGAAGCCGGTCGTGTCGTTCATCGCCGGTGCCTCGGCACCTCCGGGCAAGCGCATGGGCCACGCCGGTGCGATCATCTCCGGCGGCAAGGGCACGGCGGAAGCCAAGTTCGCCGCGCTCGAGAAGGCTGGCGTGACCACGGTCAAGTCGCCCGCCGACCTCGGCAAGACCCTCGCCGGTCTGATGAAGTAATACCCACCCGCCTCGGCGAGTGACGAAAACCGCGGCCCCCGGGCCGCGGTTTTTTTATGTCCTTGCCCAAGGCAGGAGCCGATTCATCGGCGATCCCGCGGCAGCGGGCCAGTCGGCCGTATCCCTAAGCTGAAACGGATGTCGATCTCCCCCATCCCCGTTCGTCGTAGAGAATGAAGACCTCACTTCGTCACGGAGAACCACCATGACCGGCACCGTCCGCCTGCACCGCGTATTCACCGCCCCCACCGAGCGCGTCTACCGCGCCTTCCTCGACGCCGCCGCCCTTTCGAAATGGCTCCCGCCGGACGGCTTCACCTGCACGGTCCACGAGCTGGACGCCCGGGTCGGTGGGCGGTACCGGATGTCGTTCACCAACTTCTCCACGGGCAACGGCCACAGCTTCGGCGGCACCTACCTCGAGCTGGTTCCGAACGAGCGCATCGTCCATGACGATCGCTTCGACGATCCGGGGCTACCGGGCACCATGGTCACCACGATCAGCCTGCGTGCGGTTTCCTGCGGTACTGACGTGCAGATCGTGCAGGAGGGGATTCCCGATGTGATTCCCGTTGAGCAGTGTTACCTGGGGTGGCAGGAATCGTTGACGTTACTCGAGCGGTTGGTGGAGGTGTCGATTCCTGACTGAAGAGCATCGCCGATGAATCGGCTCCCACAGTTAGATCGGCCCCCACAGTTACATCGACTCTCAAAGTTACATCGGCTCTCAAAGTTACATCGGGGCCTACAGGAGGGCGGGGAGGTTCCAGGCGTCGCGCAGGCGCATGTACTCGGCTTTGGGTAGCAGCACGAAGACCGGCTTCTTTTTCGGGTCGAGCCAGGCGAGGAGTTTCTCCATGGTCTCGTCGGTCATGGCGGTGCAGCCGGCGGTGGGCGACGTCGGCGAGCGCCACAGGTGCGCGAAAATGCAGCTGCCGGCACCGCGGCGGCCTTCGGGGTTGTGCTCGATGACGAAGCCGATGCGGTAGGCATGGTCGCCGTTGAGATGGAGGTCGCGACGCATGGGCTCGGTGGCGCCGGCGACGGCTTTCTCACCCACCTGCCTGGTGTCGACCACCTGGTTGTAATAGGGCGAGTCGGTCACGTCCACGCAATAGTCCGACGCGGTGAGCCCTCGGTAGGGCAGGGCGGTGGCGTTGGTCTCGGCATAGCCGAAAGCCTGTCCGATCCTGAAAATGCCGGCCGGGCTGCGTGCATCGCCTTCCACCTTGGTAGGGCCGTCCTGTTGGACCGGATGAAGGCCGACGCCCCAGGCACTCCCGTGCTTGCCGATGGTGACGTCGGCGGGAGCGCCCACCGGCTTCCATGTCGTGCCATCGCGTTCGAAAGTGCGCAGGCTGCCGTGATTCGCGTCCCAGCCGTCCGTGGTGACGACGATCATCTGTCGGGACACGGACCAGGCGGCTGGTGCCTCGAAGCCGCTCGCAGTGGCGGCCAGGCAGAGCGTGGCCGCCACTGCGAGAGTAACCAGGCCGAGCGAGTAGGTCCTGAATCGACGTAGCAACATGGTGTCATTCCGAGGCGGTGGCCGGTGAATCCGGTTGAGATGAAAACGCGCTGCGCTTAGAGCGGCGCCAGGCCGCGAACGTTCCCGATGCCGAGACCGGGTGCATCGTCGACGGTGATGCGTGGCCCGTCGAAGCGAACGCCTCCTTCCACGGGATTGAAGCTGCACAGCGAGGGTCCGTCCAGATCGATGCGGGTGATCGTCCGTGAGCGCGCGATTGCCACGTGCACGGCGGCGGCCACGCTGATGCTGGACTCCAGCATGCAGCCCATCATGCATGGGATGCCATGGGTGGCGGCGATGTCGGCGATACGCAGCGCCTGGGTGATGCCGCCGGCCTTCATCAGCTTGATGTTGATGATGTCGGCCGCACGCAGGCGGATGATCTCCATCACATCGGCGGGTGCAAACACGCTTTCGTCGGCCATCACCGGCGTATTCACGCGCTCGGTGACGTAGCGCATGCCGGCGAGATCGTGCGCCGGTACGGGCTGCTCGATGAGGTCCAGCACTACGCCCTCGTTCTCCAGGATCGTCAGCACGCGAACGGTGTCTTTCGCCGTCCAGCCCTGGTTGGCGTCGAGACGTAGGGCGGCGCGTCCCGCGACGGCGTCATGGATCGCGCGTACGCGTGCGACGTCGGTAGCGACGTCTTTGCCGACCTTGATCTTGAGCGCCTCATACCCCTCGTCCAGCGCGGCGAGCGCATCGGCGACCATGGTATCCACGTCGTTGACGCTGATCGTCAGGTCGGTGGTGAGCATCGGCGTGCCACCGCCGAGCAACGTGTAGACCGGCGACCGATGCAGCTGGCCCCAGAGGTCGTAGACCGCGATCTCCACGGCGGCTTTCGCGCTGCCGTTGTTCGCTATGGCGCTCTGGATCAGGTCGGTGATCCGGTTGAGATCCGCCAGGTCTTCGCCCACGAGTCGCGGCGCGATGTGATGTCGGATCGCGTGCACGATCGATCCATGCGTCTCACCCGTGATCGCGGCGGTCGGAGGTGCCTCCCCATAACCGACGTGACCGTCGTCGGTGTGCAGCATCACGACGATGTCCTCGACCTGCTCCAAGGTGCGCAGCGCCGTCTTGAAAGGCGTCTTCAGCGGGACGCGCAGCATGCCGAGGGTGATGTCGGTGATCTTCATGGGCGAAGGCGGACGATACTGACCATGCGGTCGACGAAGCTGGCATCGTCGCTGAACATCAGTGGCAGCAGCGGCGTCACCGACACCTCGTTGAGCTTGACCCGCCGCATGCTGCCATCGGCCTGGCGGTAGCTGATGCCGCTTACATCGTGGATGACATAGGGCTTGTCATCGACCTTGCCAATCACCATCAGCACGTGACCGGGGATGTAGACCAGATCGCCGACGTCGAGCGCCATGGCCGCCCTGAGGCGTACATCGTGGCTGTCCTTCGCCGTGTACAGCGTATGCGTCATGCCGGGACTCGTCGCCTGGTCGCCCGTGTTACGCGGCATTTGAACGCCCATGCTGCGGTAGACATCCGCGACGAATCCGCTGCAGTCGCGTCCGTTATAGGCGTGTCCCCAGCCGTAGCGTTCGCCGAGGAACTTGAAAGCCTGCTGGATGATGTTGGCGCGGGTCAGTGGCAGGTAGGCGGGTGAGGAGTCCTGGTTGCGCTGGAGCAGGGCAGGCCGAAATGCCAACCTGTCGTTCGCGTCGCGCTCGGGAAGGCTCAGCACCCACGAGGTGTACGGGCTCTGGCCGTTTACCGGTTGGTCCGGCGGCAGCGACGTATCGAGCGGCACGCGCGTGCCCATGTCGAGCTGCAGTTCCGAGAGCGCGCGTGCCTCTGGCGAGTACACGGTGAGCGGCTTGGCCCCGGTAATGACCCGGTAAGGCGTCGCGTCCACATGCGCGAAGACCTGGTTCGCTTCGCCGAGGGCGACATCCTCGGCGCGCACCCAGGCCGCGTAAGTGGGGCTGACGACGAAGACCCATTGCGCATCCTTGCTGGCATGAGCGACGACGAGAGGATCGCCCGGGAAAAGCGTGCTTTCCTGAAAGCGGTCGATATCCGTATCGCCCACGTGGCTGAAGGCGCGCAGGTCGGTCGGGAAAGTCCGCAGCGCCGTGCGCCGCAATGCCATGCCGTAGCGCGGGGTGACCTGTGCGGGAAGGGCGTCAACCGCGACATTGGCCATGATCGCATCGAGCCGGTCGGCGTCGATGGCGTGGCCGTCGGCATCGACGAGTGCTCGTGAAGGACGGGCGGATCGTTGCAGGATCCACGCCTTTACCTGTGCCTGCGCGAGCGTGGCGGGCAGGTGCCGGATGTCGTGCATCGACGGATCGAGTCGCGCGATGCGCTCGTTCAACGCACCGATAGCGGCGGCATCGAGCAGGACGGCGTCCGGTTCGGTCAGACGACCGACCCATGTCGACGCGGAAAGATCGGCGTCGGTGATGCCGGGAATACCCGATGCAGGGACCTCTTGCGCAACGACCGTCGGTGCGACGGCGGTGGTGGCCAGCACCCAGGCCATCAGCACATGGCGAAACCTATTCACGCATTGAACCTCTTCATGAAGCGAGCCTCGACAACACGGCAGCCACGACCAGCCCGTAGCCCGTGCCGAGGATATAACCGAGCAGTGCCAGCAGGATGCCGACCGGTACCAGCGAACGGGAATACGTCGCCGCCAGTACCGGTGTCGCCGCGACGCCGCCGATATGCGCGAGCGAGGAAATGCCGCACAGGTACAGGTCGAAATGAAAAAGGCGGGCGAAGAGGCAGAGCAGGATCGCGTGCAGGGCGATGACGGTCACGCCGCAAAGCAGGTAGATCGGCGCCGCGGCGATGCCTGCGAAACTGCTCTGCGAAGCGAGGACGGCGACGACGGAGATCAGCATGGCACTCGAGACGGACTGTGCGCCCGGCAGTCGTGCCAGTGGCGTGTGTGCGACGACCAGGCCGGCGATCGTCGCAATGAGGATCGTCCACGTCGTCGGCGACACCATGCTTCCCACCGGCATGACGCCTCCCGCCACGGCGGCCAGTGCCGCCGTGAGCAGGGCGAGGCCGAGCCACAACAGCACGCTGTCGACCGTCGCCGGTACGCGTGGCGCGGTATCGACGACGATCATGTCCGCGCTGGAAACCGCGCGCGTCCACCGATTGAAGGCGGGTGCCAGGCGAGCCACAGCGAACAGCACTACCACCCACATCGAGTAGCAGAGCGCGTCGGTCAGCAGGGTCGTGGCAAGCGCGGTATCCGACATGCCGATCGCCTGCTTCACCGCGATCATGTTCGCCGTGCCGCCCACCCAGCTGCCGGAGAGCGAAGCCAGCGGCATCCAGCCGTCGCCCGGAATCCAGTGGCGAAAGATCAGGTAGGCCAGCACGAAGGCGACGAACAGGCTGATCGAGGTGCAGACGAACACGCCGAGGACGCGGGGACCGAGGGCGAGAATCGCGCGCAGGTCGCAGTTGATCATCAGCAGGAAGAGCAGGGCGGGTACGAGCCGCGAGACGAGAACGCCCTGGGCGGCGTGGATCTCGGGGCTGGCTGTCCACACGCCGGCCACCGACAACGCCGTGACGCTCAGGTAGGTGAGCACGATCGGCGGTAGCACCTCGAACACTCTCCAGCGAAAGCGTCGTTCGATCGCCGGCCAAAAACCCGCGACGAGCAGCATGACAGCCAGATACGGCCAGACCGATTCGATCACGCCAACCCTCCCCGGGAAAAAACGATCGTCAGGGCATGGTACCTGTCCTGCGCATGACGGCGGCAATGGGCTACCCTGCCTGTGCGTCGCGTGGGGTGGCGCATCACTCCAGAGGCCTTCCCATGCGGACAGCTGCCGTTGTTTCGCTCGTGCTCGGCGTGTTGGCGTCGTCCGCGCTTCTCGCCGCCGAGCCGCCACGACTCTCGCCCGCCACGACCGCGGCGGCTGCGGGGATGACGAACATCCGCACCCTCGTTCCCGACATCGACGAAGACATCCATTACGCCAGTGCGGACAACTTCACGGGCGCGGTCGTCGATGGCTACCAGGCCCCCGCGTGTTACCTGCGCACCGCGGCGGCGCAAGCCCTCGCGCGGGTGGAATCCACACTACGCGCGCAGGGATATCGCCTGCGTCTGTGGGACTGCTACCGACCGGCCCGGGCCGTGGCGGCCTTCGTTCGCTGGGCCGGTGACCTGTCCGACACGCGCACCAAGGCGGCTCACTACCCGAACCTCGACAAGGGCAAGCTGCTCGGTGAGTACATCGCACCGGTCTCCGGTCACAGCCGCGGCGCCACCGTCGACCTGACCCTGCTGCATTGCGCGGGCACCACCTGCCAACCGCTCGACATGGGTACGGATTTCGATTTCTTCGATCCGCGAGCGCACACCGACGATCCGGGCATCACCCCCGCGCAGCGCGCCAATCGCCAGCGCCTGCTCGAGGCGATGACCGCCGAGGGCTTCGTCAACTATGCCCCGGAGTGGTGGCACTACTCGCTGCCCCCGGCGGCGGTACCCGACCTGATCTACGACGTCCCGGTCCGCTAGCCCCTGCCGGCGGAAGGCCGCGCCCTCATGCCTTATCATGTGCAGTCCCCGCGACCGCACGGATTCCCCATGTCCACGTTCCGCTTCGCCCTGGCCCAGTTCGATTTTCCGGTGGGTGCCACCGCCGACAATGCGCGACGGGTCAAGGCACTGGCCGACGAGGCGCGCGATCGCCTTGGCGCCTCTCTCGTCGCCTTTCCCGAACTGACGCTTTCCGGTTACCCGCCGGAGGACCTGCTCCAGCGACCGAGCTTCCTGGATGCCTGTCATCGGGAACTCGACGCGCTGGCGCCGACGATCAAGGGCATTTCCGCGGTCGTGGGCTACCCGGATTCGCAGGGTGAGGTGTTCAACGCCGCCTCGCTCATCCGCGAAGGCCGGATCGAGTGGACGTACCACAAGCAGGAACTGCCCAATTACACGGTGTTCGACGAGAAGCGCTACTTCCAGCACGGCGAAGCCACCCGCGTGTTTGCCATCGAAGGCGTCAACGTCGGCATGCTGATCTGCGAGGACATCTGGGAGGCGGAGCCGGCCGCTCACGCCGCGCAGGCCGGCGCCGACCTGATCCTGGTCATCAATGCCTCGCCGTGGGACCGTCGCCAGGCCGTGACCCGCGAGGCCCTGCTCAAGCAGCGCGCCCGTGAAACCGGCCTGCCGATCGCCTATGTGAACCTCGTCGGTGGCCAGGACGACCTCCTTTTCGACGGTCATTCGCTGCTGGTCCAGGCCGACGGCGACGTGATCGCCCGTGCGCCATCCTTCGAGGAAATGCTCCTCACCGTCGAGTTCGACACCGCGACGAAGCGTCTTGCCGCCATCGACTGGCCCGTCGCCGATACGCGCTCGCCCGAGGCGATCATGTACGCGGGGATCGTCCGGGGTATTCGCGACTACATCGGCAAGAACCACTTTTCCGGCGTCCTGCTCGGCCTGTCCGGCGGCATCGATTCGGCCCTGACCCTCGCGCTGGCGGTCGATGCGCTGGGCAAGGACAAGGTCACCGCCGTGATGATGCCGACGGTCTACACCTCGGATCTTTCGTTGCGCGAAGCCAAGGCCCAGGCCGAACACCTCGGCGTCGAGTACCACGTGCTGCCGATCGAAGGCATCTACGAGGCCTTTACCGGCGCCCTGGCCCCGGTCTTTGCCGGCCGCGAGCCGGACATCACCGAGGAGAACCTGCAGTCGCGTGCGCGCGGGGTGTTGCTCATGGCCATGTCCAACAAGACCGGCAAGCTGCTGCTCTCCACGGGCAACAAGAGTGAGATGGCGGTCGGTTACGCCACCCTCTACGGCGATATGTGCGGCGCGTACGCGCCGCTGAAGGACGTCTACAAGACCACCGTCTTCGCCCTCTCCCGTTGGCGCGCCGCGATCGACGGCGCGATCCCCCTGGCCGTCATCGAGCGTCCGCCCTCGGCCGAGCTGCGCCACGAGCAGACCGACCAGGATTCGCTCCCGCCCTACGACGAGCTGGACGCGATCCTCGAGCAGTTCATCGAAGGCGAGGCCTCGGCCGAGGACATCATTGCCGCCGGCCACGACGACGCCACCGTGCGCAGGGTGATCCGCATGGTCTTCATCAATGAATTCAAGCGCCGCCAGGCGGCTCCGGGACCTCGTGTGACCACCAAGGCCTTCGGCCGTGAGCGCAGGTATCCGATCACCTCTGGCTGGCGCTGAGCGTCGGGGCGGCTCGCCTTCCCCGAGGGCGATACCCGCCGGCTCTTTCGAAAACTGAGGTGGTGTGGGGTCGAGCGCACCGCCCGCAGCTTGCGGGCTCGTCGTAGGAGCCGATTCATCGGCGAACCCTCAACACGGCTATCGCGAACGAGGCCTTGCGTCGGCTCGTGACGGCGGTTAACCGCTCGTCTCATCACTATCCGGCCTCACTCGTTTGCACGATGCCCTGAGGGTTCGCCGACACAGTCGGCTCCTACACAAAGCTTGCGTCGCGCCCGCGAGCGACGAGCCCAACGCAATGCCGAAGGCGAGCCCGCCCCAAGCGCCTCAACACAAAAAAAAGCCGGCTTTCGCCGGCTTTTTCGTCTGATCAAACCATCAACCGATCAATGGTGACCCGAGAACGGGATCGCCTTGCGCCAGATCGACGGGCTGTGCGGCCACGAGTCATCGGTCAGGTAGGGATGGTTCGGGTAGTTCAGGGCCAGCACCTTGCGGCTCTGCTCGGCCAGCGGCTTGCGGTCGAGGGCCAGGTAGCTGCGTGTCAGGATCGCCAGGGCATCGGCCGTTTCCGGCGACTGCTGGTAGTGCTCGATCACGTACTGGGCGCGGTCCGCCGAGGCGATATACGACTTCGTGCGCAGGTAGTACTCGGCCACGTTGACCTCGAACTGAGCCAGCTGGTTACGCAGGAAGATCATGCGCTGGCGCGCGTCCGTGGCGTAGGCGCTGTTCGGGTAGCGGCGGGTGAGCTGGCTGAAATCGTCGAACGAGGTCAGGTTGAAACCCTGGTCGCGACGGGTCGATGCCGAGTTTCCACGCTGCAGGTAACGCTCGATCAGGCCACCGGTACGATCGAAATTGATCATGCCGCGCAGGTAATAGGCATAATCTGCATGCTTGTGAGTCGGAAACGTCTTGATGAAGCGATTAATCGTGGAGTACGCGTCATCCGGCTTGTTGTCTTTGTACTGCGCGTAGGCCAGTTCGATCTGGGCCTGCTCATTGACGTCACCGGACGGGAAGCGCGCAATCAGGCGCTGATAGCCCTTTTCGGCGGCCGAATAGTCCGAATATTCCAGCGAATTGTGAGCCGTGGCAAAAAGCCGGTCTTCCGGCATCGTGTCGATCGTCTCCTTTTTGCTGCGAAACATCGAGCAGGCGCTCATCGACAGGGCGAGGACGAGCAGAATGGTGATCTTAGTTACACGCATTGAGAGAGTTCGGATGCTTGAGCGAAAAGGCATGATAGCCGAAACCGGCCATGGGCCGGGCGGGGCGGTATGACGACGTTACGACATGAAGCCATTGTGCCGGTAACGGCCGCTGGACGGCGTTTCGACCAGACCGTGGCCGAGATGTTCCCCGATTATTCCCGATCCCGCCTCTCCGGGTGGATCAAGGACGGCAAAGTGTTGCTGGACGGGGCCCGCGCCGCGCCGCGGCAGCTGGTCCGGGGCGGTGAGAAGGTCGAGCTGGAGGCGGAGCTGGAGAACGAAGTCCACGCCCAGGCCGAGGATATCGCCCTGGACATCCGCTTCGAGGACAACGATCTGATGGTGGTCGACAAGCCGATGGGGCTGGTCGTTCATCCGGGTGCCGGCAACCCCACCGGGACGATGCTCAACGCTCTCCTGCACCACAATCCAGGCCTGGCGGAGCTGCCGCGTGGCGGCATCGTGCACCGCCTGGACAAGGACACGGCGGGGCTGATGGTGGTCGCCAAGACCCTTGCGGCGCATACGCGGCTGGTGGAAATGCTCTCGCTGCACGAGGTCCGCCGCCAGTACGAAGCGGTGGTGCTAGGGACGATGGTCGCCGGTGGCACCGTCGACGAGCCTATCGGACGTCACCAGCACGACCGGCTCAAGCAGGGCGTTCGCGACGTGATCGATGGCGGTAAGGAGTCGGTGACGCATTACCGTGTCCGTGAGCGCTTTCGGGCCCATAGCCTCATCCAGTGCAATCTGGAGACGGGGCGTACCCATCAGATCCGCGTGCACATGGCCCATATCGGCCATCCCCTCGTCGGCGACCAGCTTTATGGCAATGGCCTGCGCCTTCCGCGCGGGGCGAGCCAGGAGCTCATTGATGCCCTGCGCGGCTTCCGTCGTCAGGCGCTGCATGCGGAAAAACTGGGTTTCGACCACCCGATCACCGGCGAGTACCTCGAGTTCGACTCGCCGCGTCCGGCCGACCAGGACGCCCTGATCGAGGCGCTTCGCGCCGATACCGTGCTCCATCCGATCGAGGATTGACGGTGGGTGCCGACTGGATCGTTCCTGACTGGAAGGCGCCGGCCGGCATCGGCGCCGCCGTCTCCACACGGCGGGGCCCCGGCGTTTCTGAGTCCCCGTACGACAGGCTGAACCTGGGTCTGCGCTCGGGCGACGACGTCGCCGCGGTCGAGGTCAACCGGCGGTCGCTGACGGAGGCCCTGGCCCTGCCAGCGCCTCCGCGCTGGTTGCGACAGGTCCACGGCATCGCCGTGGCGGATGCCTGCGCTGCCGGCGACGACGAGCCGGTGGCGGATGCCTCGGTCGCGCGGGGGCCGGGCCAGGTGCTCGCCATCCTCACGGCGGACTGCCTGCCGGTGCTCTTCGTCTCGGCCGATGGTCAGACGATCGGCGCGGCCCATGCCGGCTGGCGTGGGCTGGCGGCAGGGGTACTGGAAAACACGGTGACGGCCATGGCGGCCGACGGCATCCAGGCCTGGCTGGGGCCGGCAATCGGCGCGTCGTCGTATGAGGTGGGTGAGGAGGTCCGTGCGGCTTTCGTCGATGGCGACGACGGCGCGGCACAGGCCTTCGCTTCGACCCGGCCGGGTCACTGGCACTGCGATCTCTACGCTCTCGCGAGGCGCCGCCTGGCCCAGGTCGGTGTCGCGCAGGTGTCCGGCGGAGGCTTCGACACCCTTACCGATGAACGGCTCTATTCGTATCGCCGCGATGGTGCCAACAGCGGGCGTTTTGCCTCGCTGATCTGGACCGGAGCCTAGGGCGCCGTCATCGGCGTCTGCACGTAGATTTCCGGCTTCACCTTGGGCGGCTCGGTCAGGGCGTGCAGGAAGGCGTTGCGCCAGGTGGTGATGTCGTTGCGTTCGAGCACGTCCATCATCGACTGCCAGCGCATCCGCCGCTCCTTTAATGGCATTTCCAGGGCCCGCTTGAGGGCCTCGGAGACTTCATCGAGGTCCGACGGGTTGACCAGCAGGGCCGCGTCGAGCTCCTGGGCGGCCCCGGCGAAGCGGGACAGGACGAGGACGCCGGGGTCCTGTGGATCCTGGCAGGCCACGTATTCCTTGGCGACCAGGTTCATGCCATCGCGCAGAGGCGTCACCAGGCCGACCTTGGCCACGCGAAAGTAGCCCGCCAGCACTTTGTGGGCAAAGGACTTGTTTACGTAGCGGATCGGTACCCAATCCGGCTCGGCGTACTGGCCGTTGATGTGGCCGGCGCTGCGCTCCAGCTCACGGCGCAGTGAGCGGTATTCGGGCACGTCCGAGCGGGACGGCGGGGCGATCTGCAGCAGCGAGACGCGACCGCGCATCTCCTTGTAATCGCGAAGCAGGCGCGCGAAGCCCTCGAAGCGCTCGGGCAGGCCTTTCGAATAATCCAGCCGGTCCACACCAATGATCAGCGAGCGATCGTCGACGCTGGCCCGGAGCTTGGCGACCGCACCGCTGTCTTCCGCACGGTGGGCCAGCTCGACGGCTTCGGCCGTGTCGATGCTGATGGGGAATACGCCGGCGCGGAAGATGCGCCCATTGGCCGCGCGGATGCGACCGCCCGTGCGCATCGCCGCACCCAGTTCGTGGAGGAAATAGTCCTCGAGGGCGCGCACGTCGCGTTGCGTATGCAGACCCACCAGATCGTACGAAGCCAGCGGCTCGAGCAACTCGCGATGACGGGGCAGGGTGATCAACAGGCCCGCTGCCGGCAGCGGCGTATGCAGGAAGAAACCGATCCGGTTCTCGACACCGAGCTCGCGCAGCATCGCCGCCAGCGGAATCAGGTGGTAGTCGTGGACCCAGATGATGTCGTCTTTCTTGAGCAGCTTCGCCACGCGCTTGGCGAAGATGCGGTTGACCCGTAGGTAACCTTCGAGATGGTCGCGACGGTAGTCGACGAGGTCGGCACGATAGTGAAAGAGCGGCCAGAGCGCACGATTGGCGAAGCCACTGTAGTAGTCGTCATGGTCCGCCTTGGACATGTCGATCGTGGCGTAGTCGATGTGTCCGTCGGAGACCTCGTGCAATTCCTTGCCGGTCTCGGCGGCGATGTTGCCGCTCCAGCCGAACCACAGGCCGCCCATTTCCTGCAGCGCCGCATTCATGGCGGACGCCAACCCGCCGGTTTGCGTCTGCTTGGGCAGCGCGACGCGATTGGAAATGACGACTAGTCGGCTCATGTTGCGCTTGCGGCTCCTTGCGTCAGCCTGGCTTTCACGGAATCCAGCCAAGCATGGACGTCGGCCGGGCTAGACAATGTGAACGTCGCTTGTGACGGTGTTCTTGCGCCGATGCGAACGGATGCGCCGTCGCGGGCGTTGACGTAAATAAAAGCGTGCTCGTCGGTCAGGTCGTCACCGAGATACACCGGACGGCGGCCGTGGAACGGGGCTTCGTCGAGAAACGAGGCCACCGCCACGCCCTTGTCCATGCCCCGCGGCTTGAACTCGAACACATAGCTCCCCGGCTGCAATTCGAAGCCGGGGAATCGCGCGGCGATTTCCGGTGCGCGGCGGGCCAGTTCGGGCTCATAGTCGGGGCGTTCACGGCAATGCAGCGCGACCGACCAGCTCTTGTCCTCGACGCGTACACCCGGCAGCTCGGCACCCACCCCGTGGACCGTTTCACGTAACCGCGCCAGTTCCGCCGGGTCGACCGGAACCGTGATCACCCGGCCCGTCGCGTCGCGTCGTTCCATGCCGTGTTGGCCGGCGGCGGCCCAGCGTGGGCGGCCGAAGATCTGGTCCAGTCCGCCGATCGCCCGGCCACTCACCAGGGCCATCGCGCCACCGAGCGCGGTGTGAATCGCATCGAGCGTATCCAGCAGACCCGGAGCCAGGGCCACGCCCTCGGGGTCATCGGCGAAGGCAAGCAGGGTGCCGTCCGCGTCCAGGAAAAGGGCGGTATCGGCGTCGATCAGGCCCGGGTCCGGGCGGGGCAAGGTGTCGCGGCTGGCTGTCACGATGGCTCCATGGGGCGGCGATCAGCCGAGGATGCCGGGTGGGGTGTGAAAAAAGCGGAGGAAGTCCATGCTGCGCCCGATCTTCACCGTTGAAGGTGCAGGCTTTCACCCGCATCTGTTTGGCCAGAGGCGGTCGCGGGGAGGGCCCGGGGCGCGCCAACACCTTTGGGAGAACCATCGATGCGTATGGATAAACTCACGTCGCGATTCCAGCAAGCGCTGGCCGACGCCCAGTCGCTGGCCGTGGGCCGTGACAACAACATGCTCGAGCCCGCCCACGTCCTGGCCGCGCTTCTCGACCAGCAGGGCGGGTCGACCGGACCGCTGCTGACGCAAGCCCAGGTCAACGTGCCGGCCCTGCGCCAGCGCGTGGGCGAGATACTCGACCGGCTGCCCCGTGTGTCGGGTGAGGAAGGCAACATCAACCTCGGCAACGACCTCAACCGGGTGCTCAACCTGACGGACAAACTCGCCCAGCAGCGTGGCGACCAGTTCATCGCCAGCGAACTCTTCGTGCTCGCCCTGCTCGAGGATCGCGGCGAAGTCGGCGGTGCCCTGAAGGCGGCCGGCGCGACGAAGGAGCGACTGGAATCGGCGATCGACAAGCTGCGTGGCGGCGAAAAAGTGCAGTCGGAGAATGCCGAAGAGCAGCGCCAGGCGCTGGAGAAGTACACCATCGACCTGACCGAGCGCGCCGAGGTCGGCAAGCTCGATCCGGTGATCGGTCGTGACGAGGAGATTCGTCGCACCATCCAGGTCCTGCAGCGACGCACCAAGAACAACCCGGTGTTGATCGGCGAGCCTGGCGTGGGCAAGACGGCGATCGTCGAAGGTCTCGCCCAGCGCATCGTCAATGGCGAGGTCCCCGAAGGCCTGCGCGACAAGCGGGTGCTCTCGCTCGACATGGGTGCCCTTATTGCCGGCGCGAAGTTCCGCGGCGAATTCGAGGAGCGCCTGAAAAACGTGCTCAACGATCTCTCCAAGCAGGAGGGTCGGGTGATCCTGTTCATCGACGAACTGCACACGATGGTCGGCGCCGGCAAGGCCGATGGTGCGATGGATGCCGGCAACATGCTCAAGCCCGCGCTCGCTCGCGGTGAGCTGCACTGCATCGGTGCGACCACGCTCGACGAATACCGCAAGTATGTCGAGAAGGACGCGGCGCTCGAACGCCGTTTCCAGAAGGTCTACGTAGGTGAGCCGAGCGTCGAGGACACGATCGCGATCCTGCGCGGCCTGAAAGAGCGCTATGCCGTGCATCACGGCGTGGAAATCACCGACCCGGCCATCGTCGCCGCGGCCACGCTTTCCGCGCGCTACATCCCCGATCGCCAGCTGCCGGACAAGGCCATCGACCTGATGGATGAGGCCGCGTCGCGTATCCGCATGGAGATCGATTCCAAGCCGGAAGAGCTCGACCGTCTCGAGCGCCGCCTCATCCAGCTCAAGATCCAGCGCGAGATGCTGAAGAAGGAGCAGGACGACGAATCGAAGCAGCGCCTTGCCACGCTCGAATCCGACATCGAAAAGCTCGACCGCGAGTTCTCCGACCTCAACGAGGTGTGGAAGTCGGAAAAGGCCATGCTTCAGGGCACGACCAAGGTCAAGGAGCAGATCGAAGCCGCGCGTCTCGACCTGGAGGCGAGTCAGCGGCGCCAGGATTACGCCGCGATGAGCGAAATCCAGTACGGGCGTCTCCCTGCGCTCGAGGCCCAGCTCGCCGCCGCGCAGCAAGCCGAGAAGCAGGACTTCACCCTGCTCCAGGACCGCGTCACCGCCGAGGAGATCGCCGAGGTGGTCGCCCGCTGGACCGGTATTCCCGTGGCGAAGATGCTCGAAGGCGAGCGTGAAAAACTGTTGCAGATGGAAAGCGCGTTGCATGCGCGCGTGGTCGGTCAGGAAGAGGCGGTAAAGGCCGTTTCCGATGCGATCCGTCGCGCGCGGGCAGGCCTGTCCGATCCGAACCGGCCCTACGGCTCGTTCCTCTTCCTCGGTCCCACCGGTGTCGGCAAGACCGAGCTGTGCAAGGCGCTGGCCGATTTCCTGTTCGATACGCAGGACGCCATGATTCGCATCGACATGAGCGAGTTCATGGAGAAGCATTCGGTGAGCCGCCTGGTCGGTGCGCCTCCGGGCTATGTCGGCTATGAAGAGGGCGGGTACCTGACCGAAGCCGTTCGTCGCCGTCCTTACAGCGTGATCCTGCTCGACGAAGTCGAGAAGGCCCATCCGGATGTGTTCAACATCCTGTTGCAGGTGCTCGACGATGGTCGCCTGACGGATGGCCAGGGCCGCACGGTGGATTTCCGCAATACGGTCATCGTGATGACCTCGAACCTGGGATCGAACCTGATCCAGGAGCAGGCAGGCGACAGCGAAGCCGACTACATGCAGATGAAGGCCTCGGTGCTAGGCGTGGTGCAGGCGCACTTCCGTCCCGAGTTCATCAATCGCCTGGACGATCTCGTCGTCTTCCGTCCGCTGGACAAGAAGCAGATCCGTTCGATCGCACGTATCCAGCTGGCCTATCTGGGCAAGCGTCTGGCCGAGCGCCAGCTCGGGCTCGATGTCACCGACCGCGCACTGGACCTGCTCGGCTCGGCCGGTTTCGATCCGGTCTACGGTGCGCGTCCGCTCAAGCGTGCCATCCAGCAGCAACTGGAGAACCCGCTCGCACAGCGGATCCTCCAGGGTGTGTTCACGCCCGGCCAGACCATCCGCGTGGATTCGGACGGCAACCACCTGAGCTTCGAAGCGGTGTAACGGGTCCGGCTCCTACACAGAGCCACCGCCTAGAACCTGAAACCCACCTTCGCGTACATGTAGCGGCCGTTGAAACCGAACGGCGACAGCGCCGAGTACTGCAACCCGCTGGCAAAGTCTTCCCCGGTATTGTTCGCCTTCACCCGCGTCGGATACTGGTTGGTGACGTTGTCCACACCGACGGTGAAGTTCCAGGCATCGATGGCGTAGCCCACCGACGTATTCAGCAGCCACCGCGCCGAGAACACCTGGTCGGTGGTCGGATCGGAATTGACCCGGGTCACCGAGCCGTAGCGCGTCAGGTCGCCGTGCACGTTGAAGCCCGCGATGGCCCAGTCCGCGCCGAACAGGAACTTCGTGCGCGGCGTTGCCTTGGTCAGGATGCCCTGGCTGGAGCGACCGAAGAGTTCGATGGGATCGGTGGAGTTGGCTTGCAGCACTTCCGGCGTGGCACCCACCGAGAGCACCTTGACCTGGTTGTAGTTGCCGCTGGCGAGCAGGTTGACCTGACCCCACGAGCTGGTCTGGATCCGGTAATTCAGCACGAGGTCCGCACCGCGCGTGCGCGTCGCCGCGGCATTGGCGAAGTACTGGATCGCGGTGACCTGCTGTCCGGGGACGATGCTGTTGAAGTACGCGGCAAGCAGCGGGTCGGTCAGGCTGATCGTGTCGGAGTAGAGGATCTGGTGCCAGATCCGGATCTGGTAGACATCCAGCGTGGCGCTGAAATCCGCGATCGGCTCCCACACCGCGCCGAGACTGTAGTTGGCGGACTTCTCCGGCTTGAGCGGTTTGGCACCGAGCGCGACCGCGGCGGGATCGGAGGTGCGGTACGTGCCCGTCTGTGCCAGCTGGCCGGTCGTCGGATCGATGATGGTGACGACCGACTGGTAATTCTGCTGCGCGAGCGACGGTGCACGGAAGCCATTGGATATCGTGCCGCGAAGAGCGAACTCGGGCGTGAACTGGTAGCGGCCGGAAATTTTTCCGGAACGCGTGGATCCCGCATCGCTGTAGTGTTCGTAGCGGCCGGCCACGCCGGCGGAAAACTTGTCGGTGATGTCGTTCTCGAGATCGACGTAGAGCGCTTCGCTGTGGCGCGTGAAACTTCCGGCGGCTTCGGGCGAGAGACCCGGAAACACCTGCGACCCGCCCGCGTAGGGTGTGGTCGTGCCGGGTATGAAGGTGTTCTGGTCGAAGAAATACGACGTCGGATCACCGGCATCGATCTGGTATTTTTCCTTCCGATACTCCGCACCGAAGGCGAGTGTCAGCGGGTTCTTCAGCCAGCCGACCGCGAAATCCTTGCCGATGTCGATGTTCGCCAGGGCCTGCGAGTTCTTGAACGTGCCGGCGTTGAAGTACGTCGGCGACGAGCCGGTCGTGTAGTAAAGGTTGGTGTTGACGCTGTTCTGGATGTCGAAGGCGAGATTGTTGATGCCGTAGTTGCCGGACGCATCCCAACGCCATCCCCCATCGGTCACACCCTTCACGCCGAGCACGGCCGTGGTGTCGTTGGTGTGGTTGACGATCTGCGGGAGAAAGCCGTTGGGATAGACCTCCGGCACGTTGCGCGAATTCGCGGCCGCGCGGTAGTAGCCGTTCGAGGTGACGTCGCGACGACTCAGGGTGAGGAAGCCGTAGACGTCGATGTTGTGCGCCACCTCGTACTGGAAGTTGGTCAGCGCCTGGTAGGTTTTCACCGCCGGATCGCCGTAGCGTTGGTGCGCCACGTTGCCGTCGGCGGCTTCGTCGGGCGTGTACAGCGACAGCGGCGATCGCCGGTTGGTGTTCATCGCATCCTGGTAATTCCAGGCTACGCGCAGCCAGCCCTTCGCATCCGCGCCCTTGCCGCCAAGGTCGATACCCATCGAGCCGTCGACGCCGTTGGTGTCGCCATCGCGCTTGCTCATCAAGCCGCCATTGACGTTGATGCTGTTCTTGCCTTCGCCGGCGCCATGCTTGAGCACGATGTTGATCACGCCTGCGATGGCATCGGAACCGTACTGTGCGGCGGCGCCGTCGCGCAGGACTTCGATGTGGTCGATCGCGGAGATCGGGATGGAGTTCAGATCGGCCGGCGCGGCACCGCGGCCGACGGAGTTGTTGTAATTGACCAGGGCGGACGTGTGGTATCGCTTGCCGTCGACGAGGACCAGGGTGTCGTCGGGCGAGAGGCCGCGAAGACTGGCTGGCCGGACGGCGTCGTTGCCGTCGTTGATCGCCGGACGCGGGAAGTCGAGGGAGGGCAGGAGGCGCCCCAGGGCGGTGGCGAGATCGGTGGCGCCTGAGGACGTGAGGTCCTTGGGTGAAAGCACGTCGATCGGCGATAATGACTCGGCTTCGGTGCGGTTGGTGCTGCGTGTGCCGGTCACGACTACCTGGTCGAGTTGCCGGGCTTGCTTCGCATCGGCGGGAGGGGTCGCGTCCTGGGCGTAACCGGGCGTCACGATCATGAGTCCGAGGGCGGGGAGCCAGAAGCTGGCCGCCGGCTTGCGTCGAGAGGTCTTGCCTGTCGTCATCGATGGGTCCCCTAGGCGAGCTACGCACGCAGGGCGGGAGTGCCCCGCGGACGCGGTCGAAACGCCGCGTTGGGATCGACGCTAGGCATTCCCGCTGCGGCGCGTCAACCGAGTCGTCATGCTTGCGCCATGATGGTGAAACAAAGTCGTGGAAACACCTTGTTTCAAGGGTTTGGCACGGAAATCGCAGGTTTTCGCCTTATTGGTGCAATGCAATAGGGTTTCGGCGTGAAGCGTCCAGGCAGATAATCCGCGGCTGACGTTCAGAGAACCGCCCATGCCCATCTACGAGTTCCAGTGCAAAGCCTGCGGACACCGCTTCGAGCGTTTGCAGAAGATGTCCGACGCCGACCCGACGGTCTGCCCGACCTGCGGCGAGCCCCAGGTCGGTCGCCTGTTGAGTGCGCCACAGTTCCGCCTGGCCGGCGGCGGCTGGTACGAGACCGATTTCAAGAAGGACGGGGACAAGAAGAAAAATCTGGTGGAAGGATCGTCCGGCGCCCCGGCTCCGGCACCCGCTGCGGCCCCGGCGGCTGCACCTGCACCGGCAGCCGCCGCGCCTGCCCCTGCCGCCAAGGGCGGCGCCTCGTCCACCGGGTCGGGCACGACCTGATCAGCCAGAAGGCGACCCGTTTCGCAACATTCAAAGGCCGTTGCAATTTCTTGCGCTAGCGTACGCCCACCATGAGAGCGACAACGGAGTGTGGGTATGCGCGGTGTGTTGATGGGCCTCGCCCTGGCGGCGATGGCAGTGACGATGGGTGTGGTGTCGCCGGTGGCACTGGCACAGCGCGGGACGATCGATTGCGGTAGTGGTAACAACAAGCCGGGTCGCTGCCCGGTGCGCTGGCGTGATGCGCAACTAGTTCGCCAGGATTCGAAGGCGGCCTGCATCCGCGACCGGACCTGGGGCTTCGACCGGAACAGCAACGCCATCTGGGTCGACCGGGGGTGCCGCGGCATCTTCGCCGAGGCGGGTGGCTGGGGTGGTGGGCGGCCGGGCGATGACGGCCGTCCGGGCTGGGGCGATGGTCGCCCGGGCTGGAACGACGACCGGCCCGGTCCCGGTTGGGGTGGCGGTCCGCAGCGCACGATCGACTGCGGTAGCCACAATGGGGGCTACGGCCATTGCGATGTGGACACGCGTTACGGGCGCCCGCGCCTGATCCGCCAGGACTCCGACGCACGCTGCCAGGAGGGCTACAGCTGGGGCGTCGACCGCGACGGAATCTGGGTCGACAAGGGCTGCCGCGGGATCTTCTCCGTGGGCGGTCGCTGAGCGCCGAAACGAAAGGCGGGACCCCCGGTCGTGGTACGATCCGGGGTCTTTTCCCACGAAGCTTCAAGCGCATGCGCAGCCATTTTTGCGGACTCATCGACGAGTCGCTGATCGACCGGAACGTCACCCTTTGCGGCTGGGTCAACACCCTGCGCCTGCAGAGCCACGTGGCCTTTGTCGATCTGCGTGATCACGAGGGCATCGCCCAGGTGGTGATCGAACGCGAGAACGCCGAGGCCTTCGCCGTCGCCGGCGAGCTGGGTTACGAATACTGCATCAAGGTCACCGGCCAGGTCCGCAAGCGCCTCGCGGCCAACGACAAGCTGAAAACCGGTGCCGTGGAACTCATCGCCGACAAGGTCGAGATCCTCAACGCCGCCCGTGATCTGCCGTTCGCGCTGCACGAGACGCCGAACGAAGACATGCGGATGACCTACCGCCACCTCGACCTGCGTCGCCCGGAAATGCAGCAGATGATGCGCACCCGGACCAAGCTGGTCCGCGAACTGCGCCGTTACCTGGACAACGCGGGCTTCCAGGACATCGAAACCCCGATCCTGACCAAGGCCACGCCGGAGGGCGCACGCGATTACCTTGTGCCGAGCCGCGTGCATCCGGGCCAGTTCTACGCCCTGCCGCAGTCGCCGCAGCTGTTCAAGCAGCTGCTGATGATGGCCGGCTTCGATCGCTACTATCAGATCGCCCGCTGCTTCCGCGACGAAGACCTGCGTGCCGACCGCCAGCCGGAATTCACCCAGCTCGACCTGGAGTTCGCCTTTGTCGAAGAACGCGATGTGCAGGATTTCGTCGAGGACCTGATCCGCCACGTGTTCCGCGAAGTGCGCCAGGTGGAACTCGACGCCAGCTTCCCGCGCATGACCTATGAAGAGGCCATGCGCCGCTTCGGCTCGGACAAGCCCGACCTGCGCATCCCCCTCGAGCTGACCGACATCGCCGACGCGGTGAAGCACGTCGAATTCAAGGTGTTTTCCGGCCCGGCCAACGATCCGGCCGGCCGCGTGGCCGCCCTGCGCGTGCCGGGTGCCGCCGACCTGTCCCGTAAGGATATCGACGGCCTCACCGAGTACGCCGGCAAGTACGGCGCCAAGGGCCTGGCCTGGCTGAAGGTCGACGACCTCGCCAAGGGCCGCGAGGGCATCAATTCGCCGGTGGCCAAGTTCCTCGACGATGCTGCCCTTGAGCAGGTGCTGTCGCTCACAGGCGCCGCCTCCGGTGACATCGTGTTCTTCGGCGCGGGCGCCTGGAAGACCGTCACCGATTTCATGGGTGCGCTCCGGATCAAGCTCGGTCGTGACCGCGGCATGGTCGAAAACGCCTGGAAGCCCCTGTGGGTCACGGATTTCCCGATGTTCGAGTACGACGCGGACGAGCAGCGCTACGTCGCCCTCCATCACCCATTCACCGCGCCCAAGGTCGACGATATCGCCGACCTGCGTGCGAACGCCGCCAACTCGGTGAGCCGCGGTTACGACATGGTCCTCAACGGCAATGAGATCGGCGGCGGCTCCATCCGTATCCATCGTCCCGACATGCAGAGCGCGGTGTTCGACCTTCTCGGCATTTCCGCGGACGAGGCCGAAGCCAAGTTCGGCTTCCTGCTCAAGGCCTTGCGCATGGGCGCACCGCCCCACGGTGGCCTGGCGTTCGGCATCGACCGGATCGCCGCCCTGATGGCCGGCACGGAATCCATCCGCGACGTCATTGCGTTCCCGAAGACCACCAGCGCGCAGGACCTGATGACCAATGCGCCGTCGCCGGTCTCCGAACCGCAGTTGAAGGAACTCCACGTTCGCGTCGCCGCCGCGGAGCCGAAGGCCTGATCGGCGCGGCATACCGATGACCGACAACCTGCCCGAGGTCCTGCTGCTCCACGGTCTGTGGATGCGGGGCTTCGCCATGGCGATGCTGCACCGTCGCCTGCGCGAGGAAGGTTTCAGCGTTCACCAGTTCGAATACATGAGCGTGGCCGCGCCGCCGGAGCAGGCCATTGCCCGGCTGCGCAAGCGGATCCGCAGCCTCGGCCCGGGGCCGGTCCACGTGGTCGGGCACAGCCTCGGCGGCATTCTCGCCCTGCTGGCCTGCCGGGATGACGATTTGCCGCAGGGCCGGATCGTCTGCCTCGGTTCGCCGCTCAATGGCAGCGGTGCTGCCCGGGGGCTCACCCATCGCTGGGGTGGCGACATGCTGCTGGGCCGCTCGCGCGAACTGCTGGAACATGGCCTGGACCGGTGGGACGGTGCCCGGGAGGTCGGCATGATTGCCGGTCGCATGCCGGTCGGCCTGGGCGCTTTCGTAGGCGCGCTGGGCGCGGAGCACGATGGCTCCGTCGGCGTGGAAGAGACGCGTCTGCCCGGCCTGGCCGGCCACTGCGTGCTGGAGACCAGCCATACCGGGATGCTGGTTTCCGCGGATGTCGCCCGGCAGGTCGCTGTTTTTCTTCGTGACGGGCGGTTCGACACCCCCTTAGCCCCTTAACGTGATTGCGGCTAGAATCGCGCCCTCGTCAGTCCGGTAGAGCCAGGAATCGCACATGGGTAGAGGCCCGTCCATCGAAGGTCGCAAGAACGCCGAAGACGCCAAGCGCGCCAAGGTGTTCACTAAGCTGATCCGCGAAATCACCATTGCCACCCGTGGCGGCGTGCCCGATCCCAACGGCAATCCGCGCCTGCGCGCCGCCGTGGACAAGGCCCTGGCCGCCAATATGACCCGTGACACCATCGATCGCGCGATCAAGCGCGGCTCGGGTGCCGAGGGCGGTGCCGACATGCACGAGATCCGCTACGAGGGCTATGGCCCGGCGGGCACCGCGCTGATCATCGACTGCGTCACCGACAACCAGACCCGCACGGTCGCCGACGTTCGCGCCGCGCTGACCAAGCTGGGCGGTAACCTGGGTACCACCAACTCGGTGGCGTTCCAGTTCACCCGTGTCGGCCAGGTCGTGGTCCACACCGGCGGCGATGCCGATGTCGAGGCGAAGCTCGAAGAGGCCGCCATCGAGAACAACGCCGAAGACATCGTGATCGAAAACGGCATTGGCAGCGTCCTGCTGGTTGCCGACCCGATCGCCGTCGAAGCCATGCGCAAGGTGCTCGCCGCCGCCGGCTTCGAGATCGACGGTTCCGACGTGGTCATGCGCCCGAACGGTCCGCTGGTCACGCCGACCGGCGAGGTCCTCGAGCATTTCGAAAAGCTGCTGACCCGCCTGAACGACCTCGACGACGTGGACGAGGTCTATCACAACGCCATCCTGCCCAGCCAGGATGCGGAAGACGCGTGAGCTCGTGAATCCCTCGCTGTCATGACCCGCATTCTCGGTATCGATCCGGGCAGCCAGCGCACGGGTGTGGGCGTGATCGACGTGGCCGATAACGGCACGTTGACCCACGTCTGGCACGGCGCGCTCGTCATCGGCGGGGAGGCCACCTTCCCGCTGCGCCTCAAACGCATCTTTGACGAGCTGTGCGAGATCATCGGCGAGCACGGTCCGGTCGAAGCTGCGATCGAACGTGTCTTCATGGCGCGCAACCCCGACTCCGCCCTGAAACTGGGTCAGGCGCGTGGTGCGGCCATCGTCGCCATGGTCAGCAAGGGAGTGGTTGTGCACGAGTACGCAGCGACCGAGGTCAAGCAGGCGGTGGTCGGGACGGGCCGCGCCGACAAGACCCAGGTACAGCACATGATCGGGTTGATCCTTGGCATCAAGGGTCCGCTACAGGCGGATGCCGCCGATGCACTGGCGATCGCGGTTGCCCATGCGCACACCCGTACGAGTCTTGAACGCGTGGGTATCCCGCGCACGGCATGGAGACGCCGATGATCGGCCGACTGCGCGGAACCCTCATCAGCAAGCAGCCTCCGTCGCTGCTCATCGAGGTGGGCGGCGTCGGTTACGACGTCGATGCCCCGATGTCCACGATCTACGATCTTCCGGCCACCGGCAAGGAAGTCACCCTGCTCATCCATTACGCGGTGAGAGAGGATGGCGTTTCCCTTTACGGGTTCCTCCGGGAGCCCGATCGGGCCATGTTCCGGCACCTGCTCAAGGTGAGCGGTATCGGCGCGAAGATTGCCCTGGCTGTCCTTTCCGGTGTGTCCACCGACGATCTGTCGCGGCTGGTGCATGCCGGGGATGTGGTTGCGCTCACCAAGATTCCAGGCATTGGCAAGAAGACCGCCGAGCGCATGGTGGTCGAGCTGCGCGATCGCGTCGACGCGGTCGGCGTGCGTCTGCCCTCGACCGTCGCCGGCGATGCCATGCCGGCCGATCCGGTGGCCGAGGCCACCGTCGCCCTCCAACAACTCGGTTACAAGCCCGTGGAAGCTTCGCGTCTTGTGCAGAAAGTCGCCGCCGAAGGCGACACCGCCGAAGCCATCATTCGCAAGGCGCTACGCGCCGCGCTGGGAAGTTGAACCATGGGTCAGCACAACCACGCTGAAGAGTTGCGCAACGCGCACGGCAAGAAACTGGCCGCGCTCGCGCTCGGTGCCATCGGCATCGTCTTCGGCGACATCGGTACGAGTCCCCTGTACACGATGAAGGAAACACTCGGTACGCACGGCATGACGCCCCAGCCGCTGGCCGTGCTCGGCGTGCTGTCGCTGATCTTCTGGTCGTTGCTGATGGTGATCTCGCTCAAGTACGTCACCTTCGTCATGCGCGCGGACAACAAGGGCGAGGGCGGCATCATGGCGCTGATGGCCCTGGCCCAGCGCAGCGTGAGTGGTTCGCCGCGTGCCCGCTGGGTGCTCGCGGCCATCGGTATCTTCGGTGCGTCGCTGTTCTACGGCGATGGCGTGATCACGCCCGCCATGTCGGTGCTCTCGGCGGTCGAAGGCCTGGAGGTCGCCGCGCCTTCGCTGGAAACCTATGTGTTGCCGATCTGCCTGGTGATCCTGGTGGCGCTGTTCGCGATCCAGCGGCACGGCACCGAGATCGTCGGCAAGGCCTTCGCACCGGTTATGGTGGTCTGGTTCCTCGTGCTTGCATGGCTGGGTCTGCGCCAGCTCGTCCAGCATCCGGAGGTGCTCTACGCACTCAATCCGACGTATGCCGTGCGCTTCTTCATGGAGCACGGCCGCCAGGCGTTCATCGCCCTCGGTGGCGTGGTGCTTGCGCTGACCGGCGGCGAAGCCCTCTATGCGGACATGGGACACTTCGGCAAGAAGCCGATCCGCCTCGCCTGGTTCTTCTTCGTCCTGCCCGCGCTGCTGATCAACTATTTCGGGCAGGGTGCGCTACTCCTGCACGATCCGAGCGCGATCGAGAATCCGTTCTACAAGATGGTGCCGGAGAACCTCCTGTATCCGATGATCGCCCTGGCCACGGCCTCGGCGGTGATCGCCTCGCAGGCGGTGATCTCGGGCGCCTTCTCGATGACGCGTGAAGCGATGTCGCTCGGCTACTCGCCGCGTATGGCGGTGGTGCATACGTCGCACGAAATGTCCGGACAGATCTTCGTGCCCTGGGTCAATCGCCTGCTGCTCGTCCTCGTGGTGCTGGCGGTGATCGGCTTCCGCTCGTCGAACAACCTCGGCGCGGCGTACGGCATCGCCGTGACCGGCACGATGACGATGACCACGCTGCTGGCGCTCGTCGTCGCGCGTTACCGCTGGCATTGGCATTGGTCCGCGGTCATCACGGTGGGCGTGATCTTCCTGATCACGGACCTGGCGTTCTTCGGTGCGAACGCGCTGAAGATCGCGCATGGTGGTTGGTTCCCGCTAGTGCTCGGCGTGGTGATCTTTACCGTCATGACCACCTGGCGCCGGGGCAGGGACCTCGTGGTCCGCGAGATCAAGCAGTCCGGCCTCGCGCTCGAACCCTTCGTCGCCAACATCTCCGATCATCCGCCGCTGCGCGTGCCGGGTACGGCGGTATTCCTCACCGCCAATCAGAATTCCGTGCCGCACGCGATGCTGCACAACCTCAAGCACAACAAGGTGCTGCACGAGCGCAACGTGCTGCTTACCGTGGAAATGCTCGAGACGCCGGTCGCCGAGTACGACGAGCGCATGGAAGTCATCGAGTACGGCGGCGGCTTCTACGGCCTGCAGCTGCGCTACGGCTTCGCCGAGGATCCGAACATCCCGCTATCGCTGAGCCGCGCCGGCGCCAAGGGCCTCGACTTCGACATGATGGACACGACGTTCTTCCTGTCGCGCGAAAACATCGTCGCCGACGCCCGTCGTCCGGGCATGGCCTTGTGGCGCGACAAGCTGTTCGCCTTCCTTGCGCGCAACGCGATGCCGGCGACAGCGTTCTTCCAGATTCCGGGCAACCGGCTGATCGAACTGGGTGCACAGGTCGAGATTTGATCCGGGCCGGCCGCTAACTATTGCGGCCCGACTGCTCGCCGAGGGTGCATACGGCGGGGTCTGCGGTGAATGGGATCTCTGGCGATGGAGCGGCGCTATTAGCCCTGGCCATGACGCCGGGGCGAGCCCTTGTCCCGCGTCGGCGAGGTCCTCTTATTCAAAGCGTCGAGTCGGACTCGACGTGCCCGCATTCGCCGATGCGACCCGTCCGATCCAATGTTTAGCCTCGATGTGTCCGAAATGCGGACACGATTTGAGGTGAACTCATGTCCATTAGAAAGTACGCCCTTGCGCTCGCGGCCGCCCCCGCCTGCATGGACGCGTCCGCCGGTATTTCATGGCTTAGCCGCGCGAATTGCGTTGCCGGCGTAGTCCATGAATCGGTGACATACGATCGTCCGGCCCTCACAAGCCATTACATGTACGCAGAGAGCGATCATGTCGGTCTTGGATCGTTCGGCGGTCACATCGTATCGGCTCCATGGAATGTCACCTGGCGGTCGTACGCCGGTGACTTGGGCGATGTCGAGCGCAACACCGTGCGCGGCCTTCATATCTTCGGCGACGACATGGCGCATCTCACGACGCGTTACACGTCTGCAACCGACTGCAATCTGACGGAGTGGTGATATGAATTCTCTACGTAAGTCATTCTCAATTCCGAGTGCGGCCATTGCGATTGCACTTGTCGCTTCTCCCGCCGGTGTTTTGTCGGCACAGGATCGGGACGGCGGTCTACCTCGTCCATCGTCAAGCGCCGTCGCGGAAGCCCAGACGGAAGGCTTGGATCTGCGCCGGCTTCCCGTGACAAGGGGCCTTCATATCGTGTCGCTGGATGACTCGCCCTTCGTTGGAGCGATGGCACAGCAGATGCGAGATGAAATCGCCGAGCAGGCCAAAGCGGGGGCGTACCTGGTCGAGAAGGCGAAGATTCCGAATCTTCGTGCGGCCATCAACACTGTGAAGCCCACTCGGACCATGTCCGGGTTGCTCGATAAGCGATACCACTCGCTGGCGGATATTCGTCCGCATCTTCGATATGACCCCATCTCGGTGGTGGGCACCGTGCTGGACAGTCAACCGATGGTGGAAGCAACGACAGCGGGAGGAGTGACGGATGGCCGGTGGAGCGGGGTGACGCGCTCATGGGACATAGGGGGCCTCGGCTTCGTCCAGCTTGACGAGTCCGAATACCGCGAGACCGGTGGCTCCATCACGCTGGTCAAGGAGTGGCTCAACAGTGACGTCAATGGAACGCCGGCGACCCTCAAGACCATGCGCTCGGCGGATGGGGCGACACTGGTCTCGATCAGCTGGGTCACCGAGAGCACGGATTATCGTCTGAACCTTCAGCCGGTTCACGCCGATGCGGTCGAGGCGAACCAGCGCGCGCTGCTCGACCTTGCGACCAAGTTGGGACGCCGTACCCGACGTGTTGGTAGTGTGAGAGGGATGGTCCCGCGGGGGCTGTCCCTCTCCCCAGACCTGCCATAATGCCGCCCATGTCCGAGCACCGCATCATTTCCGCCACCGCCGCCATGGACGACGATGCGCTGGAAGCCAGCATCCGTCCGAAGCGCCTCGCCGAATATCTCGGCCAGGAGACGGTGCGTGAGCAGATGGCCATCTATATCGAGGCGGCACGGCGCCGGCAGGGTGCGCTGGACCACGTGCTGATCTTCGGGCCTCCCGGCCTGGGCAAGACCACGCTCTCGCACGTGATCGCCAACGAGCTGGGCGTGAACGTGCGCTCGACCTCGGGTCCGGTGCTGGAGCGGGCGGGGGATCTCGCCGCCCTGCTGACCAACCTCGAGGCGAACGACGTCCTTTTCGTGGACGAGATTCACCGCCTGTCGCCCGTGGTCGAGGAAGTGCTGTACCCGGCCATGGAAGACTTCCAGATCGACATCATGATCGGCGAAGGCCCCGCGGCCCGCTCGATCAAGCTCGACCTTCCGCCGTTCACCCTGATCGGCGCCACGACCCGCGCGGGCCTGCTTACCGGCCCCTTGCGTGACCGGTTCGGCATCATCCAGCGGCTGGAGTTCTACAGCGTGGACGAGCTGACCGCGATCGTTCGTCGCGCGGCGAAGATCTTCAATATCGAGTGCGATATGGACGGGGCGATCGAGATCGCCCGCCGCTCGCGGGGCACGCCCCGTATCGCCAACCGGCTGCTCCGACGTGTGCGCGACTTTGCCGAGGTCCGCGGTGACGGCAAGATCACCCACGACCTCGCGCGCGCCGCCACCGACATGCTCCGGGTCGACGCCCTGGGCTTCGACGACCTCGATCGCCGCCTGCTGAAGACGATCATCGAGAACTTCGATGGCGGTCCGGTGGGCGTCGAATCGCTGGCCGCCGCCCTGAGCGAAGATCGCGGCACCCTGGAGGACGTGGTCGAGCCCTATCTGATCCAGCAGGGCTACCTCATCCGTAGCGCCCGTGGCCGCATGGCCTCCGCCAAGGCCTGGCGCCACCTGGGCCTGACCCCGCCGCCGCGGCAGACCGTGGCCCCGGACCTGTTTTCGGACGACGCATGAGCGTTTTCAGCTGGCCCGTAAGGATTTACTGGGAAGACACCGACGCGGGTGGCGTCGTCTACCATTCCAACTACCTGCGCTTCATGGAGCGGGCCCGTACGGAGTGGCTTCGCGCCCAGGGCATCGACCAGGTGGCCCTGCGAGAGACCACGAGCCTGGGCTTCGTGGTCCGGGACATGCAGCTGGACTTCCTCCGGCCGGCCCGTCTGAATGATGAACTCCTAGTCAGCGTGGGCGTCAAAGAACGTCGTTCAGCCAGTATGCTGTTCGATCAGGAGATTGTGCGCGGGGGCACGACGCTGGTGCGCGCTACGGTGCGCGCGGCTTGCGTGAACCTCGACACGATGCGCCCGGCCCAAATTCCGGCGGACCTGTTCCCCAACGAATTCCCCATTACCTAAAGCCATAGATACCGGCGGAGAGCCTTCAAGCGATGAACGGTGGACTGAACATTTTCAAGCTGGTGGCGGAAGCGAGCCTGCCCGTACAACTGGTCATGCTCCTGCTGCTGGTGTTCTCGTTCCTGTCGTGGGTGATCATCATCCGCAAGTACGGACAGCTGAAGACCGCCCACGACAACGCCGAAACCTTCGAAGACCGCTTCTGGTCGGGTGCGGATCTCGCCGCCCTGTTCCGTGAGGTGGGCAACCGCGAAGGCCAGCATGGCATCGAGAACGTCTTCGAAGCCGGCTTCCGTGAGTTCGCCCGCCAGCGCCAGCGCCGCGTGACCGACGCCAACCGCGTCATGGAAGGCTCCGAGCGCGCCATGCGCGTGGCCGGTACCCGCGAGATCGGCAAGCTCGAGCAGAACCTCGAATTCCTCGCCAACGTCGGTTCGATCAGCCCGTATATCGGCCTGTTCGGTACCGTGTGGGGCATCATGGGCGCGTTTCAGGGCCTGGGCGAAATGAAGGACGTGACCATTTCCGTGGTCGCGCCGCACATCTCCGAAGCGCTGATCGCCACGGCCATGGGTCTGTTCGCCGCCATCCCGGCCGTCTGGGCGTACAACCGCTTCGCCACCAAGGTCGAGCGGATCGCGTCGCGCTACGAGGTCTTCCAGGAAGAATTCTCCTCGGTGCTGCAGCGCCAGATCCACGCCGACGACGTCGCCTGAGCCCGCGCCATGGCCACGCGTAGTCCTCATCGCCGCCAGAAGCGGAAGCTGAAGTCCGAGATCAACGTCGTGCCGTACATCGACGTGATGCTCGTGCTGCTGATCATCTTCATGGTCACCACGCCCATGATGAACCTCGGCGTCGACATCCAGCTGCCGCAGACCAATGCCAAATCCTTGCAGGACAAGAAGGACCCCGTCGTCGTCTCCGTCGACGAGGGTGGGCAGATATACCTCACTGCCAACGGCGCCAAGCGGGAGCCGGTGAGTGTGGACGAGTTCAAGGCCAAGATCACCGCGTTCCACAATGCGAATCCCGAACTCCAGGTGCTGATCGCCGGCGATGACCGCGTCGGCTATGGCAAGGTCTACGCGATCCTCCCGATCCTTCAGGAGGCCGGTATCTCCAAGATCGGCCTGATGAGTCAGCCGCAGTCGGCGCAGAATGGAAAACCGTAACGGCACGCCCCGCGCGGTTGTCCTCGCCGCGCTTCTCCATCTGGGCATCGTGGCCTTCCTCGGCTTCGCGATCATCCCCTGCACGGACTACGAAAAGTGGGCCGAGGCTTTGGGCGTGCCCGCGGAATGGAACCCGCTGAAGTGTCCGGCGCCGATCCAGCTGCCGGGACAGATCATCGAGGCCACGCTGGTCGGGCCCACCGGTGCGCCGCCGCCGAAGCACACGGCCAAGCCGGTGCCGAACACGGTGCCGCCGCCCCCGGCCCAGCCGACCCCGACGCCGCCCGACCCCGAGAAGCCGAAGGTCGAGACCCTCCCGCCGCCACCCAAGACGCCGGCCCTGAAGGACCAGGAAAAGGTGGTCGACGACGCGGTGCAGAAGGCCGAGAACGCCAAGCAGCTGCAGGAAGAGCAGCAGCGCCAGCGCCAGGCCGAGCTGGATGCCCAGCAGGAAGCGAAGAAGAAAGAAAAGCAGAAGGTGGCTGACGATCTCCTCAAGCAGCTCGAAGCTGCCAAGTCGGTCACCAAGCAGGCCGACAGCAGGCAAAAGCAAGCCGAGCAGCAGCTGAAGGACCTTGAGAAGGCGAAGGACGACGGCCGCGACGACCTACCTTATGCCGAGAAGGTCCAGTCGGGCCAGAACGGCAAGGACGACAGCAAGCAGGCTCTGTACATCGCGGCGATCCAGAACGCGGTGACGCCTAACTGGCTCCATCCGGACAACATGCCGAATGCGCCTTGCCAGGTGCACATCACCCAGATCCCCGGTGGTCAGGTGCTCAGCGCCAAGGCGGACTCGAGTTGCCCGTACGATGCTGCCGGCAGGGCGTCGATCGAAAACGCCGTGCTACGCGCCCAGCCGCTGCCATACGCCGGCTTCGAGGATGTGTTCCAGAGAAACCTCACCTTCACGTTCCGACCGCAATGATGGTGCGCCCCACCCTGTACAGGGTGGGGCGGTTCAGATTCGGGTCATGCTGGATCGGCCCATCGCGTTACCATGCCGTCGCCGTCCCACATTCCCAGGTCGCAATGAACTCGCCCATGCGCAGAATGCTCTCCCGCCTCGCCCTCCTTGTGGTCGCGCTGACCGCCTTCGCGGCCGGTCCCGCCGCCGCCCAGTCGCTCAACGTCGACATCGTCGGCGGCCTGAAGACCGCGACGCCCATCGCCGTGGTGCCGTTCGCCCAGGCTGGCGGCGCGCCGCTGCCTACCGACGTCGCCGACGTCATCCGCGCCGATTTCAACCGCTCGGGTAAATTCCGTTCGCTCGACAAGGCCGACATCGTCGAGACGCCGTCGCAGGGTTCGGACATCAAGTTCCCGACCTGGCGGCTGCTCAAGCAGGACTTCCTCACCATCGGTCGCATCAGCGATGCCGGTGGCGGCATGCTCAAGGTCGAGTACGAACTGTGGGACGTGAACAAGCAGCAGAGCCTGCTGGCCCAGTCGTTCACCGCTCCGGCGGGTGACCTGCGTGGCGTCGCCCACCAGATCGCCGACCAGATCTATGAAAAGATCACCGGCGTCCGTGGGGCCTTCTGGACCCGCATCGCCTACATCACGGCCGTGGGTACCGGTAACAACGCCACCTATTCGCTGATCGTCGCGGACTCGGACGGCTTCAATCCGCAGACCGTGGCCCGCTCGCGCGAATCGCTGCTGTCGCCTTCCTGGTCGCCGGATGGCAACAAGATCGCCTACGTCTCCTTCGAGAGCGGCAACTCGGCCGTCTATGTGCAGAACATCTCGACCGGTTCGCGCAGCCTGATCGCCGCCCATCCGCGTGGCATCAACAGCGCACCGGCCTGGTCGCCGGACGGCAGCAAGCTCGCCGTCAGCCTGTCGTATGTCGGTAACCCGGAGATCTTCGTGATCGACGTGGCCAGCCACGCCGAGACCCGCCTGACCAACAACTTCTCGATCGATACCGAGCCGACCTTCACCCCGGACGGCCAGAGCATCCTGTTTACCTCGGATCGCTCGGGCAAGCCGCAGATCTACCAGATGTCCGCATCGGGTGGTGCCGCGACGCGTGTCACCTTCCAGGGTGGCTTCAACGCCAGCGCCTCGGTGAGCTTCGACGGCAAGCAGATTGCGATGGTGCAGGGCAACGGGAACGTGTATCGTATCGCTATCATGGACCGCAGTCTGGGCGGGCAGGTACGCTTCGTTTCCCCGGGTAACGTGGACGATTCGCCCAGCTTCGCGCCAAATGCCAGCATGCTGCTTTATGCGGCATCGCAGGGTACGCGAGGTGTCCTGTATGCGGTTTCGGCAGACGGTCTGGTACGCCAACGCCTCGTCCTTGCGGACGGTGACGTGCGCGAGCCGTCGTGGGGACCCTATAGACAGCGTTGATGGCGCGCCCGATTCGGGCTGCGACATTGGCAACGTCCAGGGAAGGGGCGCGGGTGTTCCGCGCCTTTTCTGCGGACGCAAGGTTAACCGGCAGTTGCTTTAAAGGCAGTCGCCGGAACGAAGACGCAGGGTGCGGGACAGCGCCCCGTCGGCGTAGATGTAAGTAGAAAAACAGCCGGACAACCGGCGGTGCCTGTCCCGAAACCGTAAATCGACTGTCGGAACTCAACTGTTGAAGGAACGTCCCATGAATAAGACCGTTAGCGTCACCCTGGCCGCCCTGCTTTGCGTGGGCGCGGTCGCCTGCAACAAGAAGCAGGTCAAGACCCCGCCGGCTCCCGTCCAGGAACCGGTTGCTCAGACCCAGGCCCCCACCAACGACGGTAAGTACCAGCCGTCGGATCTCGATACCGACGCCTGCCTCCGTCAGCGCGTTGTGTACTTCGATTTCGACAAGAACGATGTGAAGCCGGAATTCCAGCAGATCATCGCTTGCCACGCCAAGTACCTGCAGGACCGTCCGCAGTCGGCCATGACCCTCGAGGGCAACACCGACGAGCGCGGTACGCGTGAGTACAACCTCGGTCTCGGCGAGCGCCGCGGCAATGCCGTCTCCAGCGCCCTCCAGGCTGCTGGTGGTTCGGCTGCCCAGGTCAACGTCACGAGCTACGGTAAGGAAAAGCCGACCTGCCGTGAGCACAACGATGACTGCTGGTCGAAGAACCGTCGCGTTGAGATCGTCTACACCGCGAAGTAAGTAATGAAGAAGCTTCTGGCTATCCGTTTTACGGCCAGGCTTGGCGTGGCGGGCGCAATTGCGTCCGCCACGCTTTTTGGTCTGCCCGTCCATGCGCAGGACTCTCGCTTGAGTCTGGCCGACCGTGTGTCGCGCCTCGAGCAGCAGTCGCAGAAGGACGCCGGCACGACCACGCTGGTCAATCAGGTCAACGATCTCCAGCAGCAGCTTTCCCAGCTGCAGGGCCAGATCGAGGAACTGCAGCACCAGAACCAGCAACTCCAGGATTCCCAGAAGGCGCAGTACGCGGATGTCGATTCGCGGCTGGGTCGTCTCGAAAAGGGTGGAGCAGCGCAGGCGTCATCGCCAGCCGCGCCCGCCAATGCACCTCAGGCACCGACTCCCACGCCTACGGCAGTCGCGCCGGCGGCGGGCCAGCAGGCAGCCGCAGCACCTGCCAATGCGCCGGCTGCAGCCAGTGTCACCGAACAGGCCGCCTACGACGCCGCTTTCAAATCCTTGCGTGCCGGTGACTACGTCACGGCCTCGCGCGGTTTTCGCGATTTCCTGACCAAGTATCCGGACAGTGCGCTCGCACCCAACGCCTACTACTGGCTGGGTGAGTCGTACTACGTGACCATGAACTATCCGGTGGCAATCGAAGCATTCCAGCGCCTCGTGAAGCAGTACCCCCAGAGCGACAAGGTCTCCGATGGCCTGCTCAAGGTCGGCTACTGCCAGATCGAACTGAAGCAGCAGGACGCCGCCATCGCGACGCTGAAGCAGGTCTCGGCCAAGTATCCGGGTACCAAGGCCGCTGGCCTCGCACAGGAACGCCTGCGTCGTCTGCAGCGCCAGACGGCCAACTGAGCCCATGAACGGTAACACCGCAACTCCGGCGGACGTTCCGCCGGTCGCGCCCGTCGCGGACCGACTGCGGATCACCGAGATCTTTCACTCCGTGCAGGGCGAAGCCGATGCAATCGGCTGGCCGACCGTGTTCGTGCGCCTGACCGGCTGCCCGCTGCGGTGCGTCTGGTGCGATACGGAGTATTCCTTCCACGGCGGTCAGTGGCACGACATCGATACCATCGTCGCGCATGTCGCCAGCTTCGTGGCGAAGCACGTCTGCGTGACGGGCGGCGAGCCGCTTGCGCAGAAGCGCTGCCTGGCCCTCCTGCGCAAGCTGTGCGATGCCGGCCATGAGGTGTCGCTCGAGACCTCCGGGGCCCTCGACGTCTCCGGTGTCGACCCGCGCGTCCGCAAGGTCATGGATCTGAAGGCGCCGGACTCCGGCGAGAGCGCGCGCAACCTGTGGTCCAACCTCGACCACCTCCTGCCGCACGACCAGGTCAAGTTCGTCATCGCGAGTCGTGGCGACTTCGAGTGGGCGCGCGATGTGGTCCGCGAGCACGCGCTCGATCAGCGCGTGATGCCGCTCTTTTCCCCGGTGTGGTCGAAGGTCCAGCCTCGCGAGCTGGCCGAGTGGATCCTCGCCGAACGCCTGCCGGTACGATTCCAGCTGCAGCTACACAAGCTGCTGTGGAACGACGCGGCCGGTCACTGACAAACCAAGGTATTGCCATGAACGCTTCGAACCCCTCCCGCAAGGCCGTCATCCTCGTGTCCGGTGGCATGGATTCCGCGGTCACGATCGCCATGGCGCGCGAGCAGGGCTTCGAGGTCTATGCACTGAGCGTGGCCTATGGGCAGCGCCACAGCTCCGAGCTCGAAGCATCCGAGCGAGTGGCGACGATGCTCGGCGCCGTCACGCACAAGACCGTGCACGTGGACCTGCGAAGCATTGGGGGTTCGGCCCTCACGGCCGACATCGACGTGCCGGAAGATGGTGGCACGGGCATCCCTGTGACCTACGTGCCCGCGCGTAACACCATCATGCTGTCCATCGCCCTGGGCTGGGCCGAGGTGCTCGGCTCGAGCGACATCTTCTGTGGCGTCAACGCCGTCGATTATTCGGGCTACCCGGATTGCCGTCCGGCCTTCATCGAGTCGTTCCAGTCGCTGGCCAACGTCGCCACCAAGGCTGGCGTCGAGGGTGCGGGTATCCGCATTCATGCGCCGCTGATGGACATGGGCAAGGGTGACATCGTCCGCGAAGGCATGCGCCTTGGCGTCGACTTCGCCGCCACCGTGAGCTGCTACCAGGCGGACGCACAGGGCCGGGCCTGTGGTCACTGCGACGCCTGCCGCCTCCGCGCTGAGGGCTTCGCCAAGGCTGGCGTGCCCGATCCCACGCACTACGTCTGAGCGATTAGCGCGCGCCCATCGTTCCGGTCATGTGATCTTCGGTGGCAAGGAGCAACACCTTTCCATCGCGTTTGACCAGGGTGTCCACGCGAGTGCCCGTGATGTTCAGGAGCCGGCCGCCGAGCAGGCTGTACGTGTAGCTCACGCGCACCGTCGCGCTACGATGGTCGGCGGCGTAGACCGGCGTGTCGAAGTTCGTGGCGTAGGAAACATCCGCGTCCCGGCCTACGCGCTTCTTGAAGTTCGCGAGCACGTCGGAGAACTTTTTCTGCTGGTCACAGAATTGCGTCTTCCCGATCGCGTTTTGCGCGACCGCGGTGCCGTTGAGCGTGCCAGACGAGGATCCTCGGAAATCGTCGGCGATGAGCGCGCAGGATGCATCGGGATCATGAGTGAAGGTCGTCTCCGCATCCGCGCGGTAGTAAGCCTCGATCCCGCCGTCCGACAACTTCTTCGTTTGTAGATAGCCCCAGCCACACGCCGCCAGCAAGACGGCGCCAAGCACGTAACCTCTCATCCCTATCCCCCTGGCTACCGCCCTCCGCGGCCAGGATCATTCTAGCGTCAGCGCGTCAGCCAGCGGATGTGCGCAGCAACGGGCCGACGTACTGCTGGAACATCCACCAGACGCCACCGAGCGTGCCGGTCAACATGGCCAGCAGGACCGCCGCGGCGCACCCGAGAACCCATGCCTTCGTGGCAGTCTGACTGAGGCGTTCTTCGATGACGGCGAGCCGACGGAGGATGTCCGACCTATTGTCTTCCGCGAATGTCAGGCGTGCCGCCAGATCGCGAACGGTGACGGACACGTGCTGCAGTCGTTCGTTAAGCACGGCGAGTGCTTCCTGAAGAGGCGCGCCTTGCGCGGGGTCCTCTCTGGAAAGGACGGGCGTGGCGCCGAGGTGCAGATCGTCGTCGCTTTTCGTGCTGTACCGACGCATGTCGGCTCCCAAATCGTGAAGGTACACGCAAGGTATCGCTCCAGCGAGGCGGAAAACATGAGAATCCAGACCGGTTTTTCGTCGGGGAAACACGCGTTGCACGTGCGACGAAAGGCGCGAATGGTGGGTCGTGCCGGATTCGAACCGGCGACCTACGGATTAAAAGTCCGCTGCTCTACCAACTGAGCTAACGACCCATGCGCGGGAAGCCGGCTAGTTTAGTGGTCCCATGGGTGCTGGCACAACCCGAGCGCCGCCGCGGTTCAGGTCGTGGCGATGATGGCCTCGACGTCGCGACCCGCCTGGCGCCAGGCGCCGATGCCTCCGGTCAGCGGGCGGACATTGGAGAAGCCCAGTTTGCTCAGGCGTTCGGCGACTTTCGCGGCCGAAACCTCGTTGGGGCAGGAGCAATAGATCACCACCGAGGTGTGCTTGGGCAAGGTGGCCAGGGCGGCGTCGGCCGTGGCCAGGTCGAACAGGCGGGACCCGGGAATGACGAAGGGGTCGTCGCGGCGGCTCAGGGCCGAGCGGACATCCACGATCAGTGCGCCGGGCTCGCTGGCCAGGAGCACCGAGAGTTCATCGACGGAGATGCGGCTCTTGCGCAGCTGGGCGATCAGCAGGGCGCGACGGGTGTAGCGAAAGCCGATCCAGAGCAGCAGGCCGATCAGCGCGATCGCGGCCATGCCCAGGCCAAATTGCTTCAGGGTCGCCAGCACGGCGTCGATCTGGCGGTAGAAAAGCATGCCGACCGATAGCCCGACCGAGATCCACAACGCGGCTCCCAGCAGGTCGTAGAGGGTGAAGCGCGAGAAGCGTGTATCGCCGGCCCCGGCGATGGGAATCGCGACGAGCGACAGGCCGGGAATGAACCGCGATATCAGAAGGAGCTTGACGCCACGCTTCTCGAAAAAGCCGCTCGCACGCCGCACGCAGGTATCGGGCGACAGCGAGATGCGGCACAGCCCGTCGAGTACGCGATAGCCGAAGCGACGGCCGGTGAGAAACCACGCGGCATCACCGGCAAACGCGCCCGCGAGCGCGCCAAGGAAGGTGATCAGGATCAGGACGGGATCCCGCGCGGCGACCAGCGTGCTGCCCACCACGATCAGGGTGGGCATCGCCGGCACGGGCAAGCCGATCGCCCCTGCGAACACGCCAATGAACGCCACGACCGGCGCCGTATCAGACCAATTGACGCTCGCCACGACAGTGATCCTCGGGAAGGTCCGTGCACTCCCGCAAAGATACGCCGGTCGGGTCTTCGCCGACAGATGCGCCGCGATCAGAGCGCCGGGTGCCGACTCAGCATCGACGCTGCCTTGAGGGGTGGACCGACCGCGGCGCCGTCCAGTTGCACCCAGAAAAGGGTGCCCCGTCCTGGGCTGGAGCGGACGCCGATGCTGCCGCCGAGCGTATCGACGATACGGCGGGCGACCGCCAGGGAGATGCCATAGCCGGCATGACCGGGCAGACGGGTGAATTCCTCGAAGACGCGCTCCTGCTGAGTGGGTTCCAGGCCCATCCCGTTATCGCGGACCTCGAGTCGAACGGCGTCGCCACGCCGCCGCGCCGCGACCAGCACGCGGCCGTTCGGGGTGCTGATCACCGCGTTCGAGACCAGGCGGTGGATCAGTTCGCCAAGCAGCGTGGCATCACTGTGCAGGGGGATGCGGCCACCGCGCCAATGAATGTCGACACCGAGGCGGCGGGCGTCGTCGTCGATCGCCGCGCGTTCGCGTACGAAGAGATCCGAGGTGATCAGGTCGATCGCATGCGGTTCGACCGCACCCGCATCGAAGCGGGCCATGGCGAGCAAGCCATCGAGCAGCTCGTTGAGCCGCGTCAGGCTCGTACGCATCTGGCCGAGGACGGCCCGCTGGCGCAGGTCTTCACCCGGCTGCATGCCGGCGACGAACAGGGCCAGTGCCTGCAGCGGCTGGCGGAAGTGGTCGCCGACCTGTTCGATGAAGCGCGTATGCCGCGCGATGTCGTGCAGTCGCTGGCGCAGGGCATCGGCCATGGCCATGTCGTGGCGCCGTCGCAGGTCGACCAGTTCGTCGAGCAGGGCATCGATGGTGGCGAGCTCGCCGTCGCTGTGCTCCCGGGTGGTGGATCGGCGGGGATGGAGGAAGGCGTCGATGCGATCGCGCATGCCTTCGATGGGCTCGATGACATTGCGCTCGAGGGCCCGTCGAGTGAACAGGAACACGGCAAGAACACCACAACACAACAGCAGGGTCATGAACGCCGCGGCAGCCTGGCGCTCGCGCAGCGATGTCGCGTCGGAAACGGTTTCGAGTTCGCCCAAGGGAGTATTCAGGCGCACACGCAACGCGCGTCCGGCGGGGGTCTGGCGACCACTGTCGATCACCAGATCCGGTGCATCGTCGCGGCGAAGCGTGAGGCTCTCGGTGGGCGCACTGCGCGACAGCGCGCGGGTCAGTGCGTAGCGAACGGCATCGTCGCCCGTCGCCGCGTCGATGGAAGCGCCAAGACGGATCGCCTGGATACGCGCGACGGTGCGCGCTTCGCCGGACAAGGCTCGCATATGTAACACGCCAAGCGTTCCGGCCAAGGCGAGCGCAACCAGTGTCATCGGCAGCAATCCCCGCAGGATCAACTGTCGATGCAACGGCGCGGGCCTTGCTGGCGGATGCGGCGACGCGATCATGAGGGGGCCTGTAGCGCACATACTCATGACGAATCTATGAAACGCGCGTTCGTCGCGCGATAGACAAGGGGACCTAGGCTGCCCGTCTATACCTTTTGGCCTAAACCGGCTGGACGGCTATTTACCATCGAGTTGCTTTACGACGGCGTCGTGATCGGCCGTGATCTTGTGAAAGCGCGCCTCACGCGCGGCCTCGCTCACCCATTGCGCGCTGGTGGCCCGGCGCTTCTCCAGCGAATACTCGATATCGACGAACGGAACGAGCACGGCGTTGCCGGCGCGGGCGAATCCACTGATGTCGTGGATGAGCTTCAGATTCGCTTCTTCACGCGGGCCGTCCTTGCCTTTTCCATAGCTGGTGATGAAGGTCGCCACCCGCTCGCGCAGCGCCAGCGGCAGGTCGTTCCGGATAACGATGACCGCGTGGGGGATGAGCGAGGATTGCCATAGGACGCGCAGGCGTGCGTACTGGTCGGGAAAATGTTGCTTGAAGCGCTCCAGGTCCGCGGAGTTGTTGGTGGCCACATCGGCCTCGCCATTGGCGACGGCCAGCGCATTGTTCTGGTGGTTGTCGATGTGCACGCTGGCAAAAAAGGTGTCCGAGTCCACGTTGCGCGCCGCGAACAGTTGGGTCTCCGGAACGAGATAGCCGGAGACGGACAGCGCCTCGCCACGGGCGAAGCGCCACTTGCCCGGCCGTGCGAACAGCTGGTCGACGGTGCGCAGCCGTGAGTCGGCGGCCACGATGACCACGGCGTAATAGCCCCTGGAGCCGTCGCCGCGTGTGAGCTGGCCGATCACCTGCATGTTCTGCCTAGTCACGGCGTCCAGCGCGAGTCGGCCAGAGAGAAAAGCGATGTCCACCCGTTGCTCGCTGATGGCCTGCGCGATGCCTTCGTAGGTCGTGACCGAGACGGCACGGACAGGGCGCGCGAGCGCCTTGCTCAGGTCGTCGAGCATGGGCCGCCACGCCTCCAGCGATTCGGCGGGGCCGCCGATGGGGAGGATGCCGAAGGTGAGCGGGGCGTTCGGGTCGACGTCGCCCTGCGCGGGGCTCGCCGCGAGGACGGGTCCCGAACACAGGGCGCACAGGACGCACGCGCTGAACCACGCGCGCACTCGCCCTCTCGCCGCGCTCTTCACGCCTGCCCGCATCGCGCCTGCCCCGCGTGGGTGATGTTCTGGCTAGTCGCCCAGGTGCTGTGCGGCGACCAGTGCCTCCAATCGATTCCGCACATGTAGCGCACGGAAGATCGCGGCGAGGTGAATCTTGACCGTGCCTTCGCTGATTCCCAGCTCGCGCGCGATCAATTTGTTCGGCCGGCCCTTGGCCAGCAGCTTGAGGACGTCGATCTGTCGCTCGGTCAGGACCGTGGCCAGCCGCTCCTTGGTCGTCAGTCCGTCGCTGCCATTGGTGGTCGCGAAGAACGGCGTCGTGGTCGACGCGGCGGCCCTCATCGCTTCGGGCGGTACGTAGATCCCCCCGCCGACCACCAAGCGCACGGCGCTCAGGATGACCTCGGGCGGCGACGATTTCAGGATGTAGCCCTGCACGCCCAGATCCAGCACATGGCGGATGGCGGCGGAGTCCTCTGTGCCGGACAGTACGATGACAGCGCGTTTGTGCGCCGTGCGGGTACCGATGAGGTCGGCCGCATGACGGCGCTCGTCGTCGGTCAGGTCCGGGCTGTCGCTGTCCTGGGAGGTGACCTTGTCGTTCGCGTCGGAAAGCTTTTCGACGGCCTCCCGGATGTGATCGACCCCGCCGTTCGCACCCGGCATGGCCATGTCGATCAGGGCGAGATCTGGAAGGGGATGCCGTTCGAGCTGCGCGCGAAGCTGGGCAACCGTCTCGGCCTCGACGAACTCGACGTTGTCACCCAGCTCACTCAGCTTGAGCTTGACGCCCTCGATGATGAGCCGATGATCGTCCGCGATCAGAACACGCATGCCACTCCTCCGCCCGCATGGTCGCGAGCATCCTTGTTCTTCGAAACATAGCCCCCCGGGCGCCTCGCGGCAAGCCAGCCATCCGGATCAGACGGGAGCATGATGGCCGGCCCAGGCGGAAACCATGACATCGTGCAGGCGTTCCGGCGAAACTGGCTTGTAGAGGACCTGCGTGGTGGTCTGATCGACGTTTCGCAGGTAGTCCCCACGGGTCTCGCCGGTAATCAGGACGCGGGCGAACGGCGGCGGGTCGCCGGGGCGCCGGCGGTAGTAGCGATCGAGCAGGTCGATCACGTCCAGGCCCGTGCCCTCGCGCAGCCGCAGGTCGGAAATCACGATGTCCGGCGGCTGCATCCACTGGTGGACTGCCTCCATGGCCTGCTGCGCATCTTCGGCCGTCATGACCTCGCAGCCCCAGCTGCCCAGCAGGAAGCTGATGCCCGCCAGGATGCTGGGCTCGTCGTCGATCACCAGGACGCGCATGCCGACGACGTCCCGTGGTGTGCCTCCGCCCGGCGCGGCCGTAACCGGGGGTTCGATCTTGCCTGGCTGCACTTCCGGCAGGGTGATAGAGAACACGCTGCCCTTGCCTGGTTGCGATCGGACCATGGCCCTCGTCCCGAGCAGGCCCGCCAGTCGCTGTACGGTGGACAGGCCCAGGCCCAGCCCGCGTCGCGTGCTCTCCGGCCGGCCGGCTTCCGGGCCGCTCTCGACGCGGTAGAACTCGTCGAAAATATGTAGGAGATGCTCAGGTCCGATGCCCAGGCCGGTGTCCCAGACGTCGACGCGGACACTGCCGTCGAGGCGTCGGCGGGCTCCCACGAGCACCCCGCCGCAGCGGGTATAACGCAGCGCATTGCTGACCAAGTTGTTGAGGATGCGCGCGACCATGGTGCGGTCGCAGCGTACCCACAGTCCGGTGGTCCGCACGACGAGGCGAAGGTCGTGCTGTTCGGCCACCATGCGGAAATTCACGCTCACCTCTTCGAAGACCTCATCCAGCGGCACATCGCGCAGCACGGCCGGCATGGCGCCGGTCTCGAGGCGGGACAGGTCGAGCAGCTCGCTGAACAGGTGGTCGAGTGCTTCGACGCACTCCTGGATGTGCGCGATGCGGTTGAGGCGCACCGGGTCGTACTCGTCCACGGCAAGGCCGGAGGAAAACAGGGTGAGGGCGTACAGTGGCTGGCGCAGGTCGTGCGACGCGGCGGCGAGGAAACGTGCCTTCGCCACGCTTGCCGCTTCGAGCGCGGCGTTCTTCCGGGCGAGCTCCTCGGTGGCCATGGCGATCTCGCGTTCCATGCCGATCTGCGCATGCAGGAGTTGGGAGGCGGCGCCGTTGAAACCCCGCTGTAGATCGCCGATCTCGGTATCGTCGGTGACGGGAACCACGACGGTCCGGTCGCCGAGGCCGAGCTGGCGAACAGCGATGGCCAGGTTACGCAACGGGGCGCTCAGCCAGCGCGCGGTGGACCAGCCGATCATCACGGCGATGAACAGGCTCAGGGCCAGCCACAGCAGGGCGTTTTGCACACTCGTTCGTTGTGCGGCGATCGCGTCCTCGACGCTGACGTCGACCGTGACCGAGCCGACGACACGATGACTGACCGGGTCCAGGACCTCGCGCGACACGGTGAGGCTGTCGTCATCGTCGATGCTTCCGTTTACACGGTCCGCGATGATCTCGCCGTCGCGGTCACTGATGCGAACCCGCGCCACCTGCGGCAGCTGGACGATCGATTGGGAAATGTGGGAAATCTCGCGCCGCTCGCCGTTACGCAGCGCCTCACCGGAAACACTGGCGGCCTGCTGCGCGATGGCATCGGCCGTCGAGCGCCCCATCTCATGCAGGGTGTCCATCTGGTGACGGGTGAGCAGGGTTACCAGCAGGACCGCGCTGATGGCCGTGGGCACGAGGGCAACACAAGTCAGGCGCTGCACCAGCGACGTGCGGCGCCACACCCGTTCCAGCCACGTCACCGATACGTCGCGCATGTGCCTCCCCTAGCGTGCCCCTCCCGGGCGACGCGAGGCTACAGCCTAGCGCAGTTCCATGAGGTCGGCGTCAGTCGCGGCGACGGCGACGGTCGCGCAGTTTCTTGACCGCCAGCGGGAGCACGCTGAGTGCGGCGAAGGCGGCCAGGGGGAGCAGGATCCTGCCGTCCAGAAGCCTCGCGAGGGTGAAGGGCGCACTGCCGCCAAACGTGTCGCCGAGGCCGGCGCCCACGGCCGTTTCCGCGACGAGGGACACCGTGCCGCCCAGCCACGTGGCACCCAGGAAGAGCCACAGCGGACAGCGTAGCCAGGCCAGGGCTACGGTCATTGCCCCGAGGGGCACGATGGGGATGAAGCGCAGGGCGAGGGTGTAACTGACGGGATGGGCAGCAAAGCCCGTGCGCATGCGTGTCGCCAGTTCCGGTGGCTGGCGCCCACCCGTGCCGAAGGCGTAGCGGCTGGCCAGGAAAAGCAGGAGCGAGCCAAGCACCAGGGCGACCGACGACAGGGCCGTGCCCTGGGCGATGCCGAACAGCAAGCCACCTGCGAGGATGATGACGATCGTTCCCGGCACGCCGGTGGCGATGGCCAGGGTGAGCAAGCCCGCGTAGGCGAGCCGCGACATCACGGGATGTTCGGCAATGGCACTACGCAGGGCGCCTTCGTCGGCGAGCAGCCGGGTCGGGTGGAAGCGATCGAGCGCGCCGCTGCCGAGCATCACCGCGCCGGCGATCAGCAGCAGGAGCAGAGGCAAGGCGGCCCGCCAGCGACTCATCCGGGCAAGACCGGTTTCAATAGCTGGCGCCCGACTCGCCATAACGGCGAAGCACGTCGCGAGCCTCGTCACGACAGATGTCGCGGCGCACGGCGATGCCGCGACGCTCGAGTTCGCCGATCCAGTCGGCCGGCAGGGGACCTTCGTCGAACGGCGTGAGCTCTTCGACGTCTTCCGAGCGTGCGCCGATAAGCAGTTCGTCCACGCCGGCCCACACCGTGGCGCCGTAGCACTGGCAGCAGGGTTGCGAGCTGGTGGCGAGAACGAATCGGCTGCCGTCTTCGTTGAGGCGGAAGCGTTGCAGGCGCTGCTGTGCCGTCATGTACGCCATCATCTCGGCATGCGCCACGGAGCAGGCATGCGGCACCACGCGATTGACCCCGACGGCGACGATGCGATCGTTGCCGTCGAACACCACGGCACCGAAGGGACCGCCCGTGGCGAGATCGATGTTTTGTCCTGACAGATCGACGGCCAGCCTGACCTTGGCCTCGTCACCGGCATAGGTGAGCGAGGTGTCCACGGCTTCGTGGACCCAAGCGGGCAGGGTGAGATGGACTTGTCCGTAAAGCATCAGGCTTGCTTCGCCCACGAGTCGCGCAACGTCACCACGCGGTTGAACACGGGGGTGCCCGGCGTGTGGTCATGCATGTCCGCGACGAAATAGCCCAGACGCTCGAACTGCAGGCGGTCTTCACGTGCGGCAGCGGCGGCGGCCGGTTCCACGTAAGCGTGGACGACGCGACGCGAATGCGGATTGATGTGGTCCTTGTAGGTCTTGCCGTCGCTGTCGTCGTCGGGGTCGGCGGCGTCGAACAGGCGATCGTACAGGCGCACCACGGCCGGCACGGCATCGGGCGCGCTCACCCAGTGGATCGTGCCCTTGACCTTGCGGTCGGCACCGGGCATGCCCGTGCGGCTTTCCAGGTCCAGCGTGCAGCGCAGTTCGCTGACCTCGCCGTTCGCGTCCTTGATGACCTCGTCGCACTTGACGATACCGACACCACGCAGGCGAACCTCACCCTCGGGTTTGAGGCGATGGAATCCCTTCGGCGGAATTTCGGCGAAGTCCTCGCGTTCGATCCACAGCTCGGGCGAGAACGGAACGCTGCGCGTGCCGAAGCTTTCGTCCTTCGGATGGTTCGGGAAGGTGAGCGACTCGTGGTGCGCGGCGTCGAGGTTGGTGATGACCAGCTTCACCGGATCGATCACCGCGAGGCGTCGCGGCGCCACACCATCGAGATCTTCGCGCACGGCACCTTCGAGCACGCTCATGTCGATCGTGCTGTTCTGCTTGCTGACGCCGACACGTTCCCAGAACAGACGAATACCCGCGGCGGTGAAGCCGCGACGGCGCACGCCGGCAATCGTCGGCATGCGCGGATCGTCCCAGCCGTCGACCAGGTTCTCGGAGACCAGGGTGATCAGCTTGCGCTTGCTCATCACGGTGTAATTGAGGTTGCCACGCGAAAACTCGATCTGTCGCGGCTTGCTCGGCGTCGTCGGCAGCCCGGCGTCGACCAGGGACTGCCAGAGCTCCGGATCGTGTGCGAGGTCGACCTTGTCCACGCACCAGTCGTACAGCGGACGATGGTCTTCGAACTCCAGCGTGCACAGCGAATGCGTGATGCCTTCCAGTGCGTCGGAAAGGGAGTGCGCGAAGTCGTACATCGGATAGATCGGCCAGGCGTCGCCGGTGTTCTGGTGATGCACTTTTCGCACGCGATAGAGCGCCGGATCGCGCAGGTTGATGTTGCCTGCCGTCATGTCGATCTTCGCGCGCAGCGTCTTGCTACCGTCAGCGAACTCGCCCGCGCGCATGCGCTGGAACAGGTCGAGGTTCTCGTCGATGGTGCGGTCGCGATAGGGGGAATTGCGGCCCGGCTCGGTCAGCGTGCCGCGGTACTCGCGCACTTCCTCGGCCGAGAGGTCGTCCACGTAGGCGACGCCCAGGCGGATCAGCTTGAGCGCCGAGCGGTAGAACACGTCGAAGTAATCGGAGGCGTGACGCAGTTCGGCCCACTCGAAGCCCAGCCACTTCACGTCGCGCTGGATGGCGTCGACGTACTCGACGTCTTCCTTCGACGGGTTGGTGTCGTCGAAACGCAGGTTGCAGGTGCCGGCGAACTCGGTGGCGAGACCGTAATTGAGGCAGATGGACTTGGCGTGGCCCAGGTGCAGATAGCCGTTGGGCTCCGGCGGGAAGCGGGTGTGGATCACCTTGTGCTTGCCGGAAGCCAGGTCCTCGCGGACGATCTGGCCGATGAAGTGCTGCTGCAGGACGGGCGTTTCGGTCGACATCGCAAAGGACTCAGAGGGTGGGGCGCGGCAAACATCCGAGTTTACCTTAGGCGCGAAACCCTTGCCGCCGGGCGGCGGCGCAGGTAGCTTCCTCTCATGCGTATCGCCTATCACGCCGAATCCCTGATCGACGCCCATCTGGTGAAGAATGCGCTCGAGCAGGCGGAAATTCCCGCCTTCATCGCCGGAGAGTTCCTGACCGGTGCGGTCGGGCAGCTTCCGGCGCGGGACTTCCTCGCCGTGATGGTTCCCGAGGCGGCCGCGGACGCGGCCGAATCGATCGTTCGCGTCATCGACAGGCAACTGGCCGAGGCGCGCGCCGCCGCGGCCTCCGACGACGATTTCGGCGCCGCCACCCTTCCGGCCTGAGCGTCGCGACACTTTTCAGGATCCATACCATGCAGGCCCATGATTTGAAGGCCCTTACCGACCTTGTCCGCGATGTTGTCGACTTTCCGCGTCCGGGCATCATGTTCAAGGACATCACCCCCCTGCTTGCCGACGCCGACGCGTTCGGCGCCTGCATCGATGCGCTGTGCGCGCCGTGGCAGGGCCTGGGTATCGGCGCGGTTTGCGGGATCGAGTCGCGCGGATTCATTTTCGGCGCCGCCATGGCCCGGGCGCTCGGCGCCGGCTTCGTCCCCTTGCGCAAGGCCGGCAAGTTGCCGCCGCCGATCGTCGGCGTCGATTACGGCCTGGAGTACGGTCACGACCGTTTGGAGATCGGTACCCAGGCGCTGTCGCCGGGCGAGCGGGTGATCCTGGTCGACGACGTCCTGGCGACCGGCGGCACCCTCGAAGCGGGGCGCCGACTGGTCGAGCGGCTGGGCGCGGAGGTCCTCGGCGCCAGCGTGGTCATCGAACTGGCCGGCCTGCAGGGACGCGCAAAGTGGTCCGGCGCCGCGCCCCTGCATGCCCTGATCGGCGGCTGAGGCTTTCCTGGCGGGTGCTGTCGCCCGGTGTGGCTAGTGGCTCGCCTCGTGGATGTCTTCGACCAGGACGATCTCGCAACCACCCGCGCCGGTGTCCTCGCGGGTAAGCGACGTATTCCAGTGCCAGCCGTCGTCGCGCTTGACGTCGACCAGGAAGCCTTCGAGGTGGATCACTTCCCCGGGGCGCACCTCGCTCAGTTCGCGCGCCACGGTGTCGTTGGCCGGGATCATGTGCATGTTGGCGCTGGAATCCTCGATCTCGTGGCGCGGGATCGGGAAGTGGTCGGTGTACCAGAAGTAGAAGCGGTTGGACTGGGAAATCCGGATCTTGTCCAGCACCGAACTATCCGACATCCGGCCCCAGCCCAGGGCAAGGTCGGTGGGCGCGATCGGTGCGAGGTCGTCCAGCTGATAGTCCTCGCGGGAGAGCACCCGGCCGGTCATGGCGAACTTCGCGCGGGGCTCCAGCGAGAAGTGGCCACGTGCGAGTTGTGGTCCCCGGCCCAGGTCCCTCTGGCTGGGCACGTCGCCCGCGAGCACGCCGGCCGCCGCGTGCACGGGTCGCTTGTGCCACCACGAGTACGCGCCCAGGCCGCAGAGCAGGAGCAGGACGACTAGCCAGACGCGCATCTATCGGAGAACCGTCAGGAGGATGGAAAGGCAACGGCTGGCGGACTTTCCGGTTGACGCGTGACGCATTCCCGGGCGTTGAACAGCTCGGCCGGCACGTCGCGAATCACCTCGGCAAGGGCCGTGAAGAACGGCGTCATCGCCGAGCTCTTGCGCCAGACCATCGCGATGCGGCGACTGGGCGCCGGGCTTTCGAATTCGATCAACCGGACGTTGCCGGACTGGGCCACGGGCGGCTTCACCGCCAGGATCGGCATCAGCGTGATGCCGACGTTGGCCGAGACCATCTGGCGCAGGGTCTCCAGGCTGGTGGCCCGGAAACCGGTCTTCTCACCGGCACCGGCCAGATGACAGACCTCGAGCGCCTGGTCGCGCAGGCAGTGTCCATCCTCCAGGAGCAGGAGGTTCTGGTCGGAGAGGTCTTCCATCTTCAGGCACTGCCGCCCGGCGAGCGGATGGTTGTCCGGAACGGCCAGGACGAAGGGCTCTTCGAACAGGAATTCGACGTGCAGCGAATCGTCGTGCATGGGTAGGGCGAGGATGCCGGCGTCGAGCGCGCCCTCACGCAACATGCCGAGGATCTGCTCGGTTTTTTCCTCGCGCAGCAGCAGCTCCAGCCGCGGAAAGCGCTGGCGCAGGTGAGGGATGACATGCGGTAGCAGGTACGGGCCGAGGGTCGGGAAAATGCCCAGGCGAATCGTTCCGGACTCCGGGTCCCGCGTGCGCTGGGCGATCGACTTGATCTCGTCGACCTGCGAAAGCACGCCACGTGCCCGCCGGGCGATTTCGCGGCCGGTCTCGGTGAGCAGGACCTTTCGTGGCGTGCGCTCGACCAGGGCCACACCCAGTTCGTCCTCGAGTTTGCGGATCTGCGTGGAGAGGGTGGGCTGGCTGACGAAGCTGGCTTCGGCGGCGCGACCGAAATGGCGGTGCTCGGCCAGGGCAACGAGGTAGGACAAGTCACGCAGGTTCATGGCGACGGGCTCGACTCGGTTTCGATAGGGCCAGCCTATCACATTGATGTCTACAATCGATTTGAGATATATGTCCCGGCCCGCTAACCTTACGTTTCAGTCGCGGCAACCTGAGCGCGCGCAGAGTTCAAACCACCCTCAACGGAGAGTCAAACGTGCTGAGCATTGGCGATAAGTTCCCCCAGTTCAACCTCAAGGCTGTCGACGGCGGCCCGCTCGCGAACAAGATCGAAGACGCCTTCACGGTAGTCTCCGACAAGTCGTACGAAGGCAAGTGGAAGCTGGTGTTCTTCTACCCGAAGGACTTCACCTTCGTCTGCCCGACCGAGATCAAGGGTTTCAGCGACCTCAACGAGAAGTTCGCCGACCGTGACTGCCAGGTCCTGGCTGTCTCGACCGACTCCGAGTTCGTCCACCGCGCCTGGCGCATGGACCACGCCGACCTGAAGGACCTCACCTTCCCGATGGTTGCCGACATCAAGAAGGAGCTGACCACGGCTCTCGGCATCCTGACCGACGAAGGTGTTGCCCAGCGCGCGACCTTCCTGGTCGATCCGAACGGCGAGATCCAGTTCGCCTACGTGACCGCCGGTTCCGTCGGCCGCAACCCGGACGAAGTGCTCCGCGTCCTCGACGCGCTGCAGACCGACGAGCTGTGCGCCTGCAACTGGAAGTCCGGCGACGAGACCCTCAAGGTCGCCTAAGGCTTCACTGGTCGTAAGTCCCGCGCCGCAAAGCTCCCTCCCCCGCGTGGCGCGGGCTACCCGAGAGGCGGTGAAGTTCGCTTCACCGCCTCTTTTCTAAGACCACCCGCCTCACCGACACGTCCCCCGTGTCCCGCGTGAACCGGCGCCGTGCGCGCCGAGCCATTCCGCGCCTCATTCCTCATCCAAGACAAGGTGCATCCCATGAGCGTCGCCGATCTTCGCAGCAAGCTTCCCGAATACGCCAAGGACCTCAAGCTCAACCTCGACTCCGTGTTGAGCGAAGCGGGCGCCCCGGGCCTGAACCTCGCCCAGATCTCGATGGTCGCCCTCGGCGCTGCCTTCTCCGCGCGCTACAAGCCGCTGACCGAAGCCATCGCCGCGTTCGCCGCCGAGCACGCCACGCCGGAGCAGCTGACCGCCGCCAAGGGTTCGGCCGCGATCATGGGCATGAACAACATCTACTACCGCTTCCAGCACCTGGTCAGCCACCCGGAATACGCCACCATCCCGGCCAAGCTGCGCATGAACGTGATCGGCGCCTACAAGGGTGATGCGAAGAACGACTTCGAGCTGGTCTCGCTGGCGGTCTCGGCCGTCAACGGCTGCGGCATGTGCATCGACTCGCACGACAAGGTACTGCGCGACGGTGGCATTTCGGTCCAGGCCATCCAGAGCGCCGTCCGCATCGCGTCGGTGATTCACGGCATCGCCGTGGTCCTCGAGCAGGCCGATGCCGCCGGTTGATTCAAGGGAATGTGGGAGCCACTTCAGCGGCGAAAAGCCAACGGAGCGGTGAAACGGGATGCCCCATCGCCGGCATAGCCGGCTCCCACGGAAAACCACACCCTGAAAGGCCGCGTTTAACGCGGCCTTTCTTCGTTATGGGAGACGCTCCCCGAACATCCACCCCGGGAGGGTTCCACCATGAGCTACGTCGACGGTTTCGTTCTACCCGTGCCACTGGATCGCATGAACGAGTACAAGAAGATGGCCCGCAAAGCCGGCAAGATCTGGATGGAATACGGGGCCCTTTCCTATAACGAATGCGTGGCCGACGACGTCAAGCCGGGCAAATCCACCTCGTTTCCGCAGTCGGTGAAACTGAAAGCGGGGGAGACCGTGGTGTTCTCCTGGGTGGTCTACGAGAACAAGCGCTCACGCGACCAGATCATGAAGAAAATCATGGAAGATCCGCGATTTGCCATCTATATGGATCCCAAGAACATGCCTTTCGACGGCAAGCGGATGTTCTTTGGCGGGTTCAAGCCGATCGTCGAACTCTAGGGCGCCGGCGGCCGGAATGACGCAACGCAGCGAGGACAGGGGTGCCTTCTGGCACTGTGTCGAAGGTCATCCCTGTTCTCAGGATGCGCGATTACCCACAGGGGAGTCCCACCCACCATGCGTCGTTTCGTCCGCCCTCTCGTTCTCACCGCGCTTGCCGCCTGCTGTGGCGCTGCGTTCGCCGCCGGCACGGACGCCGCCGCGCCCCTCGGCCACCTGCCCACCTGGGCCCAGCCCGAAAACTACAAGCTGGCCTTCAAGGTCGATCCGAAGCAGGAAAACTATTCGGGTTCGACGATCATCAAGATCAAGCTGAGCCAGGCTTCTGACTTCATCTGGCTGCACGGCAAGGACCTCACGGTTTCCAAGGTCACCGTCACCGACGCTGCCGGCAAGAAGCACGTCGGCAAGTACACCGTGGCTGCCGAGAAGGAAGGCGTCGCTCGCATCGACCTCGGTGCCAAGCTCGAGCCGCAGGAGATCATCCTCGCGATCGACTTCACTGCGCCGCTGAACAAGCAGCTGCAGGGCCTGTACAAGGTCTCGCACGAAGGCGTGCCGTACGCGATGACGCAGATGGAGCCGGTATCCGCGCGCTACGCGTTCCCAGGCTTCGACGAGCCGTCGTTCAAGGTGCCGTTCGACCTGAGCCTGACCATTCCGGCCGACGACCAGGGCGTAGCGAACACCGCCCAGGTGAAGGAAGAAAAAGCGGGCACCGGCTGGAAGACGCTCACCTTTTCCACGACCAAGCCGCTGCCGACCTACCTGGTCGCGTTTGCCGTCGGTCCCTGGGACGTCGTGAAGGGTCCGGACATCTCGCCGACCGAATTCCGTTCGACCGCGACGCCACTGCGCGGCATCGCCGCCAAGGGCGAGGGCCATCGCATGCAGCACGTGCTGGGCGAGACCAACGCGATCATCCACACGCTCGAGGACTACTACGGGTTCGGTTATCCGTACGACAAGCTCGACCTGCTCGCCGCGCCTGATTTCAGCGCCGGCGCCATGGAGAACGCGGGTCTGGTCACCTTCCGCGACTGGCTCCTCCTGATCGATCCGGACTCCGCGGCGCAGTACGTTCGCGGCTCGTTCAACGTCAACGCGCACGAGCTGGCCCACCAGTGGACCGGCGACACCGTGACCATGGCCTGGTGGGACGACCTCTGGCTCAACGAGGCCTTCGCCACCTGGATGCAGCAGAAGGTCACCACCAAGGTTCACCCGGAATATCGCGCCGACCTCGATCGCGTACGCGGCGCCCAGGGTGCGATGAACAACGATAGCCTCGTCAGTGCGCGCAAGATCCGCCAGCCGATCACCGGGAACGGCGACATCGAAACCGCGTTCGACGGTATCACCTACCAGAAGGGCGCCGCCGTCCTCGGCATGTTCGAGGGCTACGTTACCGATCCGGTGTTCCAGAAGGGCATGCGTGCCTATATCCAGAAGCACAAGTTCGCCAACGCGACGGCTGACGACCTGATCGATTCGATCGCGGAGGCTGCTGGCCAGGGCGACGCGTTCAAGAAGGCGTTCCGTAGCTTCCTCGACCAGTCGGGCGTGCCCTACGTCACCACCGAGGTCAAGGTGGAAGGCGGCAAGACCGTCCTGCACCTGACCCAGAGCCGCTACCTGCCTTTGGGCAGCACGGGCGACGCCAGCCGCGTGTGGGGCGTGCCGATGTGCGTGCGCTACGGCACGGCCGGTGGCGCGAACAAGGTCAAGTGCGAACTGCTCGACCAGGCCACGGGCACGATGGTGCTGGACGACGCCGCCAAGGGCACCTGGGTACTGCCGAATGCGAACGGCCGCGGTTACTACCGCTTTGCGCAAAGCAAGACCGACCTCGCCGCGTTGAGCAAGGTGGTCGGCACGCTGAGCGACGCCGAGCAACTGGCCTATGCGGATGCCGTGCGTGCGGCCTTCCTGCATGGTGACCTGGATGCCGGCAACGTGCTGGCGGCGCTCAAGCCGATCACGGCCTCGAAGACCCGCGAAGTCTTCACCGCCCCGATCACCACCTTCAACTGGATCCTCCACAACGAAGCCACCACCGATGCCCAGCGCGATCACCTGCGCAAGTGGGCCGTCGACGCCTACCTGCCGAAGCTCAAGGCACTGGGCTACCGCAAGAAGGCCGGTGAAGCCGACAACGACACGATCACCCGCACGACGCTCGCCGGCTTCCTCGGTGACGACGACATCGCCGCGCCGGAAGTTCGTGCTGAGCTGCTGAAGCAGGGCGACGCCGCGTTGCAGGTGAAGGACGGTCGTCTCAGCCTCGATGCCGCCGATCCGGATCTGCTCGGTGACGCCCTCGGCGTGGCCGTGCAGGAGCGCGGTGCACCGGCCGTCGACGCACTGATCGCCGAGATCCCGAAGACCTCCGATCCGGCCAAGCGCAATGCAATGCTGTCGGCTCTCGCGAGCGCGAAGGACGTGGCGCAGGCGAACAAGGTCCGTGACTTCTCGCTGAGCAAGGACGTGAAGGTTGGCGAGATGGCCTCGTTGCTGCGTGGCAGCCGCGATTCCGAAGCCTCGCGTAACGAACTGTGGAAGTGGTACGTCACCAACTACGACAAGATCATCGCGCGCACCGGCAGCTTTGCCGGCGGCAAGGTGGTCACCATGGCGGCAGCCGGTAGCTGCTCGAAGGCGGAAGCCGATCGCATGAGCGAGTTCTTCAAGCCGAAGCTCGCGCAGGTGAGCGGTGCCGAACGCGATCTCGCCCAGACCAGCGAGTCGACCCTGCTCTGTGCGGCCCTCAAGGCCAAGCAGGATCCGAAGGCAATCACGCGCTGAGTTTCTTCGTCAGGTAGAAAAACGAAGAGGCCGGGCGAGTGATCGCCCGGCCTCTTCATTTGATCAGCGAATCTGCAGCGTGGCGCGCTTCGCACCACCGGACCCGTTCGGCAAGACCACGACCTTGAAATTACCGCCGTCACGGCCGCTGGCATCCCACGTGCTGCGATGACCGATGATCGTCGCGCCTCGAAATGATCTGCGCTAGCCCTCTGCATAATCGATGGGCGGAGGACGAGTTCGGCAATGGCCTTCACCGCGACCACGTGTGATCGCCACCCATATCGCCGTAGGCGTAGGCGATCGCCACTACCTCGCGAGAGCTACTCGCTTGATCTCACGCTCGAGCCTTTCGCACCGAACCGTTCTCTGCTCTCTTGATTGCTATCAATCAGGAAGGGTCGACATGCAAGTCACTTTGCCCGCTAGCATCACCAATCCGCGCAACGCTTCCGTGGTAACGAGAAAAGAGGCCGCCGCGCCTGTCTCCGTGGTTCAGCCCACCGTCGGACCGACAAAAGGCCTCGATCTTTCTCACATCACGCCCCGGTCACTTCACGCGTACATCGACGAGCGAGTCATGAGCGGAGAGATAGACGATACCGAAATGCTCTATTGCTCGTCGCTCTTTTGTTCCATCCCAGACGAGTGGTACAGCGAATGCCCTGATATGCCCGTGGATGTCACCTCGCGTGTGAAGAGCTTTGCGGACTTTACCCGCGCTCACGGCTTGACGTCAGACACGACGTTCTACGAGGGCATGTTGGCATGGATGAAGATGTCGGAGGAAAAGTCGGTCCACATCTCGGTCGTTGCTTGATGCGCCAGCTCTGTCGCGCCGTCGTAGGTCGACGACGAAGGAACGCGTAGCTGCCCACCGCTTTCATGCTCAACTGACTTTCGTCGCTCCGTTTTCTCTGGCCTCTTGAAGCACACTCATCAAGAGGTGCCTCGCATGAATATCATCAGTCCGGTCTTGGGGCCGGGTGCATACGCAGTAAAAGCGACGACCATGCAGGCGCCGGTCGATGCTCGAACCGGTGCCCGCGCAGCGAAAGCAGTTGTGTCGAGTACCATCGATTTCTCCCGCGTTACGCCGAGGCAGCTTCAGGCCTATGTCAGCGGCATGGTCCGGAGTAACAGGATGACGGCGACGGATGGCTCTGCCATCAGTAGCTCGATTCCGCATGAGTGGTACGCAAAGCGACCCGATGTCCCCGTGGATTTCACGGCGAACATGAAAAGTAAGCTGGACGCCGCTCGCGGCCAGAGCTCGAAGCCACTGGCGGCGTTCTATGCAGGCTTGATGGAGCGCATGAAAATGATGGAGGCCCAGAGTGTCCCCATCTCGGTCGTCGCCTGATGCGCTAACCTTGGTGCATGCCGCCACGTTCCCCTCTGCCAACCCGCGCCTCTCCCGCCACCGCCCGCGATGTGGCGGAGGCGGCGGGCGTTTCGATTTCGGCGGTCTCGCGTACCTTTACGCCCGGCGCCAGCGTGTCGGCAAAGACGCGTGAGCGGGTGACCTCGACGGCCGAGCGGCTCGGTTACAAACCGAACCGCCTTGCGCGCAGCCTCATGACGGGGCGTACCGAGCTGATCGGCCTCGTCTCGAATCACTTTGCCAATCCGACCTTCATGGAGGTCTTCGACCTCTTCACCCGCGAGCTGCAGGCGCGTGGGTTGCGGCCTCTGCTGGCCAACCTGGGAGAGGACGAGGACGGCAGGGCGGCTCTCGACATGCTGCAGCAGTACAACGTCGACGCCGTACTCATCGCCACCTCGGCACCGCCGGCCGGCTTTGCCGCCTCGTGTCGGGCGGCAGGCCTGCCCGTGCTGCACGTGTTCGGCCGGGCGGGGCGCTCGTCGCCCGTGCCCGTGGCGACGGTGGATAACGTCGAGGGCGGCCGTCTGGTGGCCGATGCGATGCGATCGCGGGGGCTGCGTCGCCTCGCCTTTCTCGGTGGCTCGGCGCAGGACGCGTCGACGATCGATCGCTGCAAGGGGTTCGCTGAGGCAGCGGGCTCGTCGTTGAAGCAGACGCTGCACGCAGGCAACTACACGCACGAGCACGGACGAGCAGCGATGCATGCCTTGCTCGACCGCGAGGACCGCCTCGACGGGGTTTTCTGCGGTGATGACGTGTTGGCGCTAGGGGCGATCGATGCGTGTCGGGAGCGAGGCGTCGATGTGCCGGGGCAGATCAGCATCGTTGGCTTTGACGATATGCCACTTGCCGCATGGGCCTCTTATTCGCTGACGACGGTCAGGCAGCCGATCCGCGACATGGTCCTGCACGCGATCGAGCGGATCGTGGCGTGGATGGAAGATCCGGCGGCGGTGCCGCGGAGCAAGTTGTTTCCCTGCGAGCTGGTGATTCGGGCGAGCATCCGCGACGCGTAAGGTTCCGTCCCGGCTAGTCGATCGTCACCCAACGGCGCTCGCGATTCGACAGCAGGGCGGCTTCGATGATGCGATCGACCTCGTAGCCGTCGCGGAAGGTTGGCCATACCGATTCACCCGTCGATATGGCCTGCAGGAAGTCACGCGCTTCGATGATGATCTGGTCGTTGTAGCCGGTGCCGTGGCCGACGCCCTGGTTGAACGCGAGGTAGTCCGGGTGCGCGGGGCCCATCAGCAGCTTCTGAAAGCCCCTGCGTGACGGTTCGCGGGCCGCGTCGTAGAGCCAGAGGGCGTTCTGGTCTTCCTGGTCGAAAGCGATGGCGCCGCGCGTGCCGGTGATCCGGTAGGTGTAGCCCATCTTCCGCCCGGCGGCCATGCGGCTGAAACTGATGCTGCCGGTAGCGCCATTGGCGAAGCGCAGCAGCATCTGGCCCTGGTCGTCGTTCTCGACGGCTTCCTGGCCATCCGGACCATCGCGCCGCGCGTGCACGATCTGGGTGTCGGCGACCAGGCTGGCGATGGGCCCGACCAGACGCAGACAGGCATTGACGATATGCGGCGCGACGTCGCCCAGGGCTCCGGCTTCCGTGCCGGTGGCGATGCGTGTGCGCCAGGAGGCGGGCAGGGCGGGATCGTGAAGGTAGTCTTCCACGTGCTCTGCGGTGACCTGGATCACGTCGCCGATCTCGCCCGAGGCGATGATCTGCCGGGCCAACTGGCTCGCTGGCGTGCGGATGTAGTTGAAGCCGATCATGTTGGGCAACCGCGCACGTTCGACCGCTTCGGTCATGCGCAACGATTCGTCGGCGCTCGCGCCAAGCGGCTTCTCGCAGAAGACGGGTTTCCCGGCGGCGATACAGGCCATGACCATGTCGAGGTGGGTGCGTGGTGGTGTGGCGATGACGATGGCATCGACATGGGGATCGGCGACCAGCTCACGCCAGTCACCGGTCGAGCGATGCCAGCCCCAACGCCGCGCGTGCTCCGCCGCGCCTTCGGCCGTCGATGTGGCGATCATCTCGCAGACCGGGCGCAGGACGGTCTCGAAGATGGCGGCGACGCCCTGGAAACCCACGGTGTGCGCCTTGCCCATGTAGCCGGCGCCGATCAGGCCGATCCTTAGTTCGCTCATCGCTTGGCTCTTGCTGGCGGGTGTTACGTCGACTCTAGGGATGTTGCAGTGCGGTTTGCAAGCGCTTGCAAAACGGCATAGCGTAGTCCTCGAACCGGCCTTCGCCCGCCCTCACCACGCCGCTATCGCGGCAGGAGCCAGCCATGCATGCCTCCGCGCACTCGTTTCCCCGCTCGCCCACCCGCATTCGTGTCTTTACCGAAGAGACGCTGGATACCGAAACCATCGTGAGCGAGCTACTCGATGGGGTCGGTGCGGTCACGCTACGCGGCTTGTTCACGCCTGCGGAGATTGCCGAGGCGCGCGACATCGTGATGCGTGAATCCGACGCGGATGAGCGCGGCCGCAAGGTCACGCACTTCCAGGGCAATGCGGAGAAGGCGGGCCGTATCAATCTCCAGCGCCGGGTCTGGAATCTGCTCGGTAAGGGCGAGATCTTCTCGCGGATGGCGGCTCATCCCGCGATCATGAAAGTGATGCGTGCCTTCATCGGCAGCGAATTCATCATGGGCTCGATCGCGGCGAACCGGATTCTTCCGGGCGGGCCCGGGCAGGAGCCGCATATCGACTATCCGTATTGGGACTTCCACTCGCCCGAGACGCATCCGGCACGCATCAACGCCACCTTCCCGCTGAACGCGCAGGCCACGATCATGCTGGATCCCTTCACCGAGGAAACGGGTGCGACCGCCTTCGTACCTGGTACCCAACGCGAGTTGCACTACCCGGACGAGAGCGACCGGTTCTTCGAACGCTGCGAGCGCATGCTCGGCGAGCCAGGCGATACCGTGATCTTCTTCGGTGCCGTCTGGCATTGCGCCATGCCCAATCGCAGCAGCATCGATCGCTCGGCGATCATCACCCAATACCTGCCGAAGTTCGTCAAGCCGATGGAAGACATGCCGGCGGCGCTGCCTGCGGAGTTCGTCAAGAACGCGAGCCCGGATATTCGCCAGCTGCTGGGGTTGAACTACCCGTACCCGGAAGTGCTGGATGCGGCGCGTGGTGGTAATGCGGAAGGGCGCGATGCGATGAAGGCGCGGTAGCCAACCCGTCCGCTGCAACCGGCCGATCAGTTGCTGTTTGTGGGAGCCGATTCATCGGCGATGGGTGCTAGCCGCAATTTGGCCCGCTGCCGCGGGATCGCCGATGAATCGGCTCCTACAACGAGCGGTGTGGCCTGAGGTGGCGTGGACTGCTGCTGGATGAAGGTCACGACGTCGTCCAGCACGGAGGCCTTGTGTTTGCCGGTGCCAAGACCGAACAGCACGCCCATGTGACCGGTGTCGGGATAGAGCTTTACCTCGACGTACTCGCCCTGCGCTTTATAGCGTCGCTGCAGTGAAAGCGCATTGGATGGTTTCACGGTGCCGTCGGACTCGCCTTGTAACAACAGGGCGGGCGGTTCATCGCCATCGACGAAGTTGACCGGTTGCGACTGCGCCTGTTGCTTTGCGGTGTGGCCGAACATGTCGATGAAGTCGTCGTTGGTCAGCGGAAGAAAGTCGTACGGGCCCGCCAGCCCGATGAAGCCGGAGAGGTCGTGAGGCTTCATGCCGACGGCGCCGAGCCAGCGGCCGTCGGTAGCAAGCAACGCCGCGATGTGTCCGCCTGCCGAATGGCCCATCACGAACAGGTGCGCGGCATCGCCGCCGAACTCGCCGGCGTGATCGTGTGCCCAGCGGACCGCGTTCGCGCTGTCCTGCATGAAGCCATCGAGTCGCACCTTCGGCCATTGCCGATAGTCGGAGACGACGGTAACGATGCCTCGGGCGGCCAGGGCCTCGCCCACCCAGCGGTACCACTGCCGCTTCCCGCTTTTCCAGCTTCCGCCATAGAGGAACACCACGACGGGTGCCTTGTGCGCCTGGGGTGGCGAGTAGACATCCAGCGAAAGGCTGTGGGACGCGTCGAACACGATGTCCTGATGCGCGAAGACGCCGGCCGCAGGCTGACGTGCGTTGACGACAGTGAAGAGGGCGGACTGGCAGCCGCTGAGAAGGAGGCTGCCGAGGGCAGCGAGAAAGAGGCGTGTCATGCCGGTAACTTACGGATCCGACGTGAAGGCGGATGCACCGACGGCTGCGCTCAGTGTGAAGGGCTGCCCGAATAGCGGTGGATGAAGGCCATGGTGTCGGCGAGGACAGGCGCCCTGGCTTTCAACGGCCCAAAGGCCAGCAGAAGCTTTTCGTGCCCGAGGTTCGGATAGAGCTTCAGTTCGACAGGCTCCCCCTGCTGGCGATAACGGCCTTCCAGGGCGATGGCCTCCGACGGGTAGACGATCGTGTCTTTCTCTCCCTGCAGCAACAGGGCGGGCGGCTCGTCGCCATCGACGAAGTTGACCGGCTGGGAGCGCGCCTCGTCCTCCGGCGTGCGCCCGAACATGTCGTAGAACTCAGGCTCGTCGAAGGGGATGAAATCATAGGTGCCGGCCACACCGATGAAGCCGGCCAGATCCCGTGGCGTCATGCCCACGGTGGCGAGCCATTGCTTGTCCATGGCCAGCATGGCGGCGATCTGGCCTCCCGACGAATGGCCCATCACGAAAAGCTGCGAGGGATCGCCACCGAACTCGCTGGCGTGGTCGCGCGCCCAGCGGACGGCCTCGGCGCCATCGTGCAGGAAGCCGTCGAGTCGGGTTCGCGGCCAAAGGCGGACATCCGCGATGACGGTCACGACGCCTTGGGCGGCCAGCGCTTCGCCCATCCATCGGAACCATTGCCGTTTGCCGCTCATCCAGCTGCCGCCGTAGAAGTAAACGACGACGGGAGCGTGCTCCGCGTGCGGCGGCGCATAGACGTCCAGCGCCAGTGCGTACGTGGTGTTGTAGGTGATGTCCCTATGGTCGACCACGTCGCCGGCTGGCTGGCGCAGGTTCACGCTGCCGAAGAACGCGGCCTGGCAACCAGCGAGCAACAGCAGGGAGAGAAGGAGGGTGGTGCGACCGATCATTCGCCTAGTCTAAGACGAGGGCTCGATGCCATCGACGATAGAATGCGCGCATGACCGACATTCGCACGATCCTGCGCCAGGCGACGGAAGCCCTCGGCGACCGCCTCGAGGCCGAGTTGTTGCTGGCCCACGCGCTCGGGGTGAATCGCGCCTGGTTCTTTGCCCACGCCGACGACCCGGCGCAAGCCTCCGGGATGGACCGCTTCGAGGCACTCGTGCGCCGTCGGGCCCTGGGTGAGCCGATCGCTTACATCACGGGCACGCGGGACTTCTGGTCGCTCACCTTGGAAGTGACGCCTGCGACTCTGATTCCGAGACCGGAAACCGAGTTGTTGGTGGAGTTGGCACTGGAGCGACTGCCGCCCGGTGGCCGGGTCGTCGACCTCGGCACGGGTAGCGGCGCGATCGCACTGGCTATCGCCAGGGAGCGTCCGGATGCCGTGGTCGTCGCCGTGGACGCGAGCGCGGAGGCGTTGGCGGTCGCGCGTCGTAACGCACAGCGCCTCGACCTGGAGCGCGTTACGTTCGCGCATGGCGACTGGCTCGCTCCGTTGGTTGGCGAGTCGTTCGACCTCATCGTCAGCAATCCGCCGTATATCGAAGCGGACGATCGTCACTTACACGAAGGAGACCTGCGCTTCGAACCGATGACGGCGCTCGCCTCGGGCGCGGACGGCCTCGTCGACATCCGGCGCATCGCGGCCACGTCGCTAAGTCAACTCGTGCCAGGTGGCTGGCTGTTGATGGAGCACGGGTGGAACCAGGGCGACGCGGCGCGCGGCGTGCTGGAGCACGCCGGTTTCATGAAGACGTTTACCGCCCAGGATCTGGAACAGCGCGATCGCGTCAGCGGCGGCTGCAGGGCGACCTGAGCGTCGCGCGAGCGCGGGGACTTACCCCGCGCTGGCTACCGCACTGGCGATGAACTGCGGGAACCGCGTCACGATCGCGCTGCGGATCTGCGGCAGGTCGAGGCCGGCCATCGTCAGCACTTCCTCGCGACTGCCGTGCTCCAGATAGGCGTCCGGCAGGCCGAGATGGAAGATCGGGATCGTCACGCCGTTGGCAGCGAGCAATTCAGCCACGCCCGCACCGGCACCGCCGGCGATGGCGTTGTCCTCGATGGTGACGAAGGCCTTGTGCGTGCGCGCCATCTCGAGGATCAGTTCCTCGTCCAGCGGTTTCACGAAGCGCATGTTGACCAGGGTGGCGTCCACTTCGGCGGCGATCACCGCGGCAGGCGCGAGCATGGTGCCGAAGGAAAGGATGGCCAGGCCGTGATGGCCGCGACGACGCACTTCGGCCTTGCCGATCGGGAACGTTTCCAATGCCTCGACCATTTTCGCGCCCGGGCCGGTACCTCGGGGGTAACGAATGGCGGCGGGACCGTGGTACTGGTAACCCGTGCTCAGCATGGTCCGGCATTCGTGCTCGTCGGCCGGTGCCATGATCACCATGTTCGGCAGGCAACGCATGAAGGACAAGTCGAAGCTGCCCGAATGCGTGGCGCCATCCGGCCCGACGACGCCAGCGCGGTCGATGGCAAACGTCACGTCGAGATTCTGCAGGGCGACGTCGTGGATCGCCTGGTCGTAGGCGCGCTGGAGGAAGGTCGAGTAGATCGCCACCACCGGCTTCGCGCCTTCTACCGCCATGCCGGCGGCCAGCGTCACCGCGTGCTGCTCGGCGATGGCGACGTCGAAATAACGCTGCGGGTATTCCTTCGAGAAGCGGACCAGGCCCGAGCCTTCGCGCATCGCCGGCGTAATGCCGAGCAGGCGCTCGTCGGTTGCCGCCATGTCGCAAAGCCAGTCGCTGAAAATGTCGGTATAGGTCGGCTTGGCCGGCGCGCCCTTCTTGACCACGCCGGCGACGGGGTCGAACGGACCCACGGCGTGGTATTCGATCGGACCCTTCTCGGCCGGCTCGTAGCCCTTGCCCTTGGTGGTCATGACATGGATGAGCTGCGGGCCCGGAAGATCTTTGACCGTCTCCAGTGCCTGGACCAGCTGGGCCATGTTGTGACCGTCGATCGGCCCGGTGTAATGGAAGCCGAGCTCCTCGAACAGCGTCGACGGCACGAACATGCCCTTGGCATGTTCTTCCCAGCGCTTGAAGAAGCGGCCGAAGAACGACTCGCGCGGCATCGCTTTCTTGGCGCGCTCGCGCCACGCGTTGAGCGTGCGGCTGGACATCGCGCGAGCCATCATCTTGGTCATCGCGCCGACGTTTTCGCTGATCGACATGCCGTTGTCGTTGAGGATCACCAGCATGTTCGGCTCGACGTCGCCGCCGTGGTTCAGGGCCTCGAAGGCCATGCCGGCGGTGATCGCGCCATCGCCGATGACAGCGATGACCTTGCGGTTGTCACCCCGGCGCTGCAGGGCGATGGCCATGCCCAGCGCGGCCGAGATCGAGGTCGAGGAATGGCCGACACCGAAGGTGTCGTACTCGCTCTCTTCGCGGCGCGGAAAAGGGGCGAGGCCATCCTTCTTCTTGATCGTGGTGATCCGGTCGCGCCGGCCGGTGAGGATCTTGTGCGGATAGCACTGGTGTCCGACATCCCAGACCAGGCGGTCGCGGGGGGTGTCGAAGACGTGATGCAGGGCGACCGTCAGCTCGACCACGCCCAGGCCCGCGCCGAAATGCCCGCCCGAGGAGGCGACGGCCTCGATCAGGTAGCGGCGCAATTCGTCGGCGATGGCCGGCAATTGGTCGTCCGGAAAGCGTCGGAGGTCCTCCGGCGATTCGATCTGCGCCAGATAAGGGTAGCGGGAGAGGTCGTTCATCCCCCTATTGTTCGCCTACGGACGGGCCGGGGCAAGGGACGGGGTGTGAATCTTTGCGGGCAATCGGGGCCCGGATTCAGGCCGGCCGGCGGTCTCGCGGCAGGTGGCCCACCAGGAATTCCATCTGATCGGCCAGGATATTGCGGTTGGACAGGATCAGGTGCTCGACCCAGCTGGGGCGATAGGGCACGGCCAGGAGCGGCATGTTGGCCTGCTGCGGGGTGCGGTTGCTCTTGCGCAGGTTGCAGGCCAGGCAGGCGCTCACCACGTTCTCCCACTCGTCCGCGCCCTTCTTGGACAGGGGCAGGACGTGATCGCGCGTGAGCTCGTGACGGGTGTAATGGTGGCCGCAATACAGGCAGATATGCCGGTCGCGTGCGAAGAGGGCGGTATTGGTGAGGGCGGGTGCCGGGTCGATGGCGTGTTCGCGACAATGACCGGTGCTGGCGACGATGGGGTGAAGCTCGAGACTGCTCTGGAGTCCACTGGCACGGCTGAGGCCGCCGTGGACGGTCAGACAGGGGTCGCCGAGCGTCCAGGCGACCACGCCACGAACGTACAGGCAGACGGCGTCCTGCCAGCTGATCCAGTCCAGGATGCGGCCCGCCGCGTCAAGGGAGAGCACGCGCGTGGTGTTCAGCGCGGTCACCCTGGGCAGGTCATCCTGAAGCACTTCCATCGTCATCGTGTCTCGTCCTTCACGTAAGCGAAAGAGCGTTCCAGCCAGTCGAACTCCGTGCGGATCGGTGCATCGATCCGACCCCACAAGGGGCGTTGACCCGAGCATAGCCCATTATTGCTACAGAAAAGCACCAGCCCGGCCCGCTTCTTGCGGGGCTGTCCGGGCCGCGCGGCGCTGATATAGTGGGCGTTCGACAGACGCCCGACGGGTTTGGAAGGGGGGCCGGGGTGGCTTCCCAGGTCCGACGGGTACGAGAGGGTTTCACTGTGGCAGAAGTGCTTTTCTACGAGCGTCCGGTTCCGCTGAACCGCACCGCGCACCGCGACCTCCGCATCAAGGCGGTCAACAACATCCGTTTCGCTGCCGGCGCGCACTCCGTGCCGCTGACGGGCGTGGAATTCGCGCCCGCGGCGCGTGACTACCCGATCCTGTTCGCCGGCAACTCGATCGAGGAAGCGGGCCCGATGGCCCTCCTCGGCCTTCGCCAGGGCGAGAACCTCCTGGTCGGCGAGAACGGCTTCTGGGAGACGGGCATGTACATCCCGGCCTTCATCCGCCGCTACCCGTTCGTCCTGGCCGAGAAGCCGGTCGGTGCCGAGGGTGACGACTTCACCGTGTTCCTCGACGAAGCCTACGAAGGCTTCAACGACAGCGAAGGCGAGCGCCTCTTCAATGAAGACGGCACCGACGCGCCGGCCCTGACCAACGCCGTGAAGTTCCTCGGCGAGTTCCAGGACCACGTCGCCCGCACGCAGTGGTTCATGGGCAAGCTGCGCGAGCACAACCTGCTCGAAGAGCGCACCGTCACCCTGCAGAAGGAAGGCAAGGGCATCAACCTCAACGGCCTGTTCGTGATCAACGAAGAGAAGCTGCGCACGCTCGATGAGAAGGTTGCCCACGAGTTCCTGCGCGAGGGCGCGTTCGGCTGGATCTACGCCCACCTGGTGTCGCTGGCCAACATCGACCGCATGGCCGCGCGTCTGGATGCGCGTGAAGCCAAGGACGTACCGGCCACGGTCTGATCGACTGCCGGTTCGTACAAACGAAAAGGCCACCTCAGGGTGGCCTTTTTCATGCGACATGTCATGTGGAATGTGGGAGCCCCTTCAGCGGCGATGCCCTCGCTCAGCGCACCGGTTTCGCCAGCCGCATCAGGTCGGTATCGAAGCCGTGGGAAACGTAGAGGTCCCGGGCTTTCTCGTTCCCCGGGAGGACGGCCAGGGTAACGAACTGGCAGTGATGCTCCTTTGCCCAGCTGTCGGCATACGCGAGCATGAACTTCCCGACGCCAACACCCTCGTATTTCTGGGCGACCGCGATATTGGCGATGTGGCAGTTGTCCCGATGGGTGAAGAAGTCCTTGGTCTTCTGCAGTTGCAGGAAGCCGACCGCATCGCCGTCCTCGTTTTCAACGACGAAGATGTAGCTGTTAGGCGGCTGGTCGTCGAGGTGATGGACCAGGTCGGCCTCGATGCCTTTGAGGCAATCGGTACGCGTACGGCCGTTGGGCAGCGGGAAGCTGATGAAACGGGGGACCAGATCCAGGATGAACTCATCGTCGTCGCTTTCGGCGAGACGGATCAGGAACGGGGAGTCGCTCATCGTATCGGGCACCGTCGCGGCTGAAGGATTCCGGAAAGAGTCTGTTTTCTACACCTTCACGCTGGCCGACGGAAGCCCCGTCGGCCAAGAGGGAAATGTGGGAGCCGCTTCAGCGGCGAAAAGCCGACGGAGCGGAGAAGCTGCTCCGCCCCATCGCCGAATCGCCGATAAATCGGCTCCCCCAGGGACAAGGGGCCCGAAGGCCCCGCCCGGTTACAGCACTTCCGGCAACGTCGCCACGCCGGCTTCGATCGCTGCCTTATGCACGTGGATACGCGGCAGGATGCGGGTGAAGTAGAAGGTCGCGGTGTCGCGCTTGGCCTGCTTGTCGTTCGCCGACAGGGATGAGTCGCCAGCCGCCAGCACGCTGCGGGCCCAGACGTAGGCCAGGCTCACATAGCCGGAGAAATAGAGGTAGTCCACGGCGGCGGCGCCGAGCTCTTCAGGATTCGCCTGCGCACGCTGCGCGACGGCCTGGGTCACGTCGCCCCAGGTCTTGGTCGCGACAGCGAGCGGGCCGATGAAGGCCTTCACGGTGTCGTTGTCCGCGTGGGTTTGGCAGAAGGTCGAGATCTCGTTGAGGAAATGCTTCAGGCCGGCGCCCTGCAGCTGCATGATCTTGCGGCCGAGCAGGTCGAGCGCCTGGATGCCGGTGGTGCCTTCGTACAGCGTGATGATGCGGGCATCGCGGACGAACTGCTCCATGCCGTGCTCGGCGATGTAACCGTGGCCGCCGAAGATCTGCAGGGCTTCCTTGGTGCACTCCTGCGCCGCTTCGGTAAGCAGGCCCTTGACGATCGGGATGAGGAACGAGAGCAGTTCGCCGGCGTTCTTGCGCACCTGCGGGTCGGTATCGCGCGACTCGATATCGCCCTGCAACGCGGCGTAGGCGGCCAACACGCGACCCCCTTCGACGAAGGCGCGCTGGGTCAGCAGCATGCGTCGCACATCGGGGTGCACGGTGAGCGGATCGGCCGGTTTCTCCGGGAACGCCGGGCCCGACAAGGCACGCATCTGCAGGCGCTCGCGGGCGTAGTTGAGGCTGTTCTGCAGGGCACGCTCGGAGACGGCGAGACCCTGGATGCCGACGCCGAGGCGTGCCGCATTCATCATGGTGAACATCGCCATGAGGCCCTTGTGCGCGGGTCCGATCAGCCAGCCTTCGGCACCGTCGAAATTCATCACGCAGGTGGCCGAGCCCTTGATGCCCATCTTGTGCTCGATCGCACCCGCGGCGACGGCGTTGCGCTCGCCGAGCGAGCCGTCCTTGTTCACCTTGAATTTGGGCACGATGAGCATCGAGATACCGCGGCTGCCCGCCGGGGCGTCCGGCAGCCGGGCCAGCACGAGGTGGACGATGTTCTCGGAGAAATCGTGCTCGCCGGCGCTGATGAAGATCTTGGTGCCGCTGACGCGGTAGCTGCCGTCGGCGTTGGGCTCGGCGCGGGTCTTCAGCAGGCCGAGATCCGAACCGGCCTGGGGCTCGGTCAGGCACATGGTGCCCGTCCAGCGGCCGTCCACCAAGGGCTTCAGGAAGGTTTCCTGCTGCCACTCGGTACCGTGATGTTCGAGCGCGTCCGTGGCACCGTGCGACAGCAGCGGGTAGATGCCCCAGGCCAGGTTGGCCGAGTCGATCATTTCCTTGGTCATCGCGCCGAGCACGGCGGGCAGGCCCTGGCCACCGAACTTCTCGTGTGCCGTCAGGCCGGCCCAGCCGCCCTCGGCGTACTGGCGATACGCCTCCTTGAAGCCCTTCGGAGTCGTGACCGTCGCGGTGGCCTTGTCATAGACGCAGCCTTCCTGGTCGCCCGAGGCGTTCAGCGGCGCCAGGACCTGTTCGTTGAAGCGCGCGGCCTCGTCGAGCACGGCGTCGAGCAGGTCGCGCGAATGCGCCTCACCGCCTTCGAGCCGGGTGAGCACGGCTTCGGCGCCGAGCACGTCGTAGAGCGCAAAGCGCATATCGTTGAGGGGGGCTTTGTAGATCGTCATCGTGAATCCTGGCGAGGCGCGGCAAGCGCGGCTGTGGAGTAATCAGGGGGAGCGGTAGGTGTCGGGGATGCCGGGGACGGGCGAAAGCCAGTTCTTGCCGTGCACGTCGAAGGTGCGCGACTTGTCCTCTTTCTCCGGCGTGGCCGAAATGCTGCCGTCGATGGCATAAGGCAGCGACCCGCTGCTGCCCTTGGCTGCCAGCTCGGCCAGTGCTTTGGACATCTCGGCCGTAGGCAGGATGTCGATAACGGTGACGTCGGCCGCGAAGGAGGGGATGTCCTGGTCGATTTTCGCGTCGAGCAGCACCCCGCCGAGGTTGCCGACGCGAAGCGTGCCCTGGAAGCGATCGAAGGACATGCCGCCGTAGCTGTTGTTGCGCAGGCGCAGCGTCACATGCCAGGTGCCACCCGGCTTGGCGGCGACCTGCTGCAGGGTCACGGCGGGCGGATACACGCTCTTCTTCTCGGGGCCGCAGGCCGCCAGGAGAGCCGTCGCGGCCAGCAGCGACACGCGAAAAACGGTGGTGCGAAGGGTCGAGGTCATTCCCTGGAATTCCGGCGGTTGGCGTCGAACAGTCGTTCGATGGTAGCGCCGGCCGGGCCATACGCGCGAGACGTGCGTTTGAAACGCGGTTCCCAAGCGTCGGTCGAGCAGGCATCATCCGCATTGACCTTTCTACGTGCCTTCCCATGACCCGACGTATCGCCGCCCGACGCTCTCCCATCCACGGAAACGGCGTTTTCGCCACCGGCGCCATCAAGGCCGGCGACGAGATCGTCGAATACAAGGGCGATCGCATCACCCACGCCCAGGCCGACAAGAAATACGGCGATGGTGGCGAGACCGGCCACACCTTCCTGTTCACCCTCAACGAGCGCTTCATCGTCGACGGCAACAGCAACGGCAATACGGCGCGCTGGATCAACCACGGTTGCAACCCGAACTGCCAGGCGGTGATCGAGGAAGCCGTGGAAGGCAAGCCGTCCAAAAAGGACCGCGTGCTGATCGAGGCCATCCGCGACATTGCCCCCGGCGAAGAGCTGACCTACGACTACGGCATCACCCTGGACATGCCGCACACGGCGCGTCTGAAGAAGGTGTGGGCCTGCCTGTGCGGCGCGCCGAACTGCATCGGTACGATGCTCAAGCCCAAGCGCTGATGCAAGCATCATGTGCAATGGGCTCAAATGAGTAACGTTATTTCTGCCGAATTAACGGACTGATGCTGGAAAAAAAGCGTTTCGTAGGATCGTGTTTTTAACGCGTGGCTAACGCGTTGGCGCATTTACTGACAACTCGCAAGCTGTGCTAAATCACGTGCTACATGGAGGTAGTGTCATGAACCTGGATTCAGTGATAGGGAAAGCCTACAGCGAGTTCAAGGAGGCGCTGGAGGCGGATGCGAAGTCCTCTGGAGGAGTCGTTGACGTGGTTCAATTGCCTCCACTGGATGAAGGGCGCTCAAGGCCAGGGGTGTTCGAGCCTCCATTTCCCGAATATGAGTCGTTCGGTACGATAGACGTCGATGATCCAGCCGTCCACATGCCGACAGAGTATCAGGCTGGGCCTGGGGGATCTGAGCCCGCTTATCCTCGCAAGCTACTCGTTGTACATGTTCGCGGCGGCAAGATAATGGCTGCGAGATACGTCTCAAGCGTGATGGACGCCTAGGACGGCAGCCTGATAACGGTTGGATGAGGCATATAGGAGCCGATGAATCGGCTCCTATAAAAGCGTGCCGCTTCAGTCTTCCTCGGCCCGCGGCTTCCACTGCTCCGCCAGCTTCCGCTGTACCCCGGCCGGTACGGCGTCGTAATGGCTGAATGCCATCGCGTAGCGACCCTGTCCACCGGTCATGGCTTTCAACTGCGTCGGATAATCGGTCAGCTCCGCCAGAGGCACACGTGCCTTGATCAGGGTCTCGCCGCCTCGTAGCGAATCGGTGCCCATGATGTGCGCGCGCTTGGACGCCAGGCCTCCCGTGACGTCACCCACGTAGCGTTCCGGGATAGACACCTCCAGGTCGACCACGGGTTCGAGCACCTGGGGGTGGGCGCGCGACACCGCATCGAGGAAGGCCTTGCGGCCGGCGCTGATGAAGGCGACCTCTTTCGAGTCGACCGGATGGTGCTTGCCGTCGTAGACCACGACGCGGACATCCTGGATCGGGTAGCCCGCGATGGCGCCGCCGTCCAGCGCCTGGCGCACCCCTTTTTCGATCGCCGGCATGAACTGTCCGGGGATCACGCCACCCTTGGTCTCATCGTCGAAGACGAATCCCCTGCCGCGTTCCAGCGGTTCCACGCGCAGAAAGACCTCGCCGAACTGGCCGGCACCCCCGGTCTGCTTCTTGTGCCGATGATGGCCTTCGGCGTTCGCGCCGATCGTTTCGCGGTAGGCGATGCGGGGCGGATGCGTGATCACGTCGACGTCGTAACGCGCCTTCATCCGTTCCAGCATGAGTTTCAGGTGCAGGTCGGACAGTCCGCGGATGACGGTCTCGTTGAGTTCCTTGTGGTGCTCGACGCGAAAGCACGGGTCTTCCTCGGCGAGCTTGCACAGGGCCTGCGACAGCTTCTGTTCCTGCCCCTTGTGTGCCGGCTCCACGGCAAGGCCGAACATGGGTGCCGGGAAGGCGGATGGCTCGAGGTGGATGCGCGATTCGTCGGCGGCGTCGTGCAGCACGGCGTCGAAATGGATGTCGTCGATCTTCGCCACGGCAGCGATGTCGCCGGGCAAGGCCTCGTCCACTTCGACATGCTCGCGGCCCTGCAATCGAAACAGATGCGCCACCTTGAAGGGCTTGCGTCCATCGTCGACGAATAGCTGGGCGTCCTTGCGCACGGTGCCCTGCCAGACGCGAAACACGCCGAGCTTGCCGACGAAGGGATCGTTGACGATCTTGAATACATCGGCGACGACGTGACGCGATGCATCGGCGGCGACGTCGAAGGGCGCTCCGGCGTGGTCGCGGAACGGCGGCGGGTTGGTTTCGGTGGGGCAGGGCAGGATGCGCTCGACCAGTTCGAGGAGTTCGTCGACACCGATGCCGTCGCGCGCGCTGGTGAAGACGATCGGCACGAGATGTCCATCGCGCAGGCAGTGCTCGAGCGCACCGCGAATTTCGGCCGCGGACAGCGCGGACTCACCGGCTTCGAGGTAATGCTCCATCACCTCGTCGTCGATCTCGACGACCTGGTCGATGATGCGTTGGTGCGCTTCTCCCGGCGACGAGAAGTCCGTGTCGCCGGCGGTCTGGAAAAAGGCATCGCGTACCGAGTGCCCTTTCGATGCCGGCAGGTTCAGCGGCAGGCATTCGTTGCCGAATTCCTCGCGTAACGCGTCGACCAGGCCAGGCAGGTCGAGGCCTTCGGCATCGATCCGGTTGACCACGAGGATGCGAGCCATACCCCGCTCCCTGGCGTGCGCCATCATCGTGCGTGTGCCGTGCTCGATCCCGTTCGCCCCGTTGACCACGATGGCCACGGTATCGGCGGCGGCGAGGGCGGCCAGGGCGGGCCCGCGGAAGTCGGCGTATCCCGGCGTGTCGAGCAGATGGATGCGATAGCCATGTCGCTCGATCGAGGCGATCGACGCGTCGATCGAATGCCCCCGTGATTTCTCCATGGGGTCGGTGTCGGAGACGGTACTGCCACGCTCGATGCTGCCAGGGGTCGTCAGTGCGCCGCCGGTGTGAAGCATGGCTTCGAACAGGGTGGTCTTGCCGGCGCCGGCGTGACCGGCAAGGGCGAGGCTGCGGATGCGTTCCGTGGATGGCGACACGATGCGACCCTCCTTCTCAAGGTCGTCCGGGCAATCCGGACGCTCATGGCGGTGGTGGTTCAGGCGCGCCAACGCCGACCCAAGGTTTCTCCGAACCCGTGCCGGACGCAAGGGGAATCTTTGCCGGCCTCCGCGGTCTCTAGGCAGGGCTTACGCTGTGCTCAGCCGCGCGCCACTATCCTGTCCCACTTCCGAAGGCCCCATGGGGACTCCCGCTCGCGTGCAATATCCCGGTAAGGCGCCACCGCCGTTCGTCGAACCCCACCGGCTCGAGCCGGAGGCGTCGTCGCGCTCGCGTGGCTTGGCTCCCCTGGATGTGGCCAGCCTGATCGCCCTGCATGCGATCGGCCGCCGTCCGCCGCCGCGGGACCGGGTGCGCTTCACGCTGGCCCTGGCAGCGGCCCTGATCCTGCACATCGTGCTGATCTTCCTCGTGCGCTACGAGATGCAGCCCCGGGTGCAGGTCGGCCTCGCCCCGCCCGACGACCACGCCGATGTGCTCGAGGTGCGCTTCATCGAACCGACACGTCCGCCCCCTCCCGTCGCCAACGTGCCGCCCCCGCCGCCGGTGTCCGACCCACCGCCCAAGGTGCGCTCGCCGGAAGCGACACGCCCCGAGCCACCGCCGAAGAAGAAACCCGAGGATGAAACGCCGGTCGAGGCCGCCGCGCCGACGCCCGCGCCAGCGAGCCAGGCGCCAGCGGCCAATCTGTTCGGCCGGGATGGCAGCGTGGCGATGCCAACGTCCGGTGCCGGATCGAAGCCCGACTTCGTCGCGCGCAAGCCTACCGACGACACCGGCATCATGTCGCACAAGACCACGGTGACGTACACGCAGACGCGTTTCGAAAAAGACTGGGCGCCGCGCGATGAAAACGCCCTCAGTAAAGGCGTCCGCCAGGTCATCGAAAAGACCACGGTGAAGCAGACCGTCGACCTGGGCCACGGCACGCGCGTGAACTGCGCGACGGTCCTGTTCGTCCTGCCGGCCGGTTGCAGTGGTGAAGATCCCTCGAAGGCCTCGAAGAAGGATGGTGACGTGCGCCTGAGCATGGCGCCGGCGAACCCCTTGGCAAAGGATCTTCCCGACCAGCCGACGCCGCCCACCGAGGCGCAGTGCATTGCTGCGTTCCGTGCCGACAAGCCCCTTCCGCAAGGATGTGCATCGGATATTCCACTGAAGGCGATGGACCAGGAGAACGCCGAGCGCGATCGACGCGCCGGCAAGTAACGTCCCGGGGCACACGCAGCGATTGTCTGCGGCGCCCGCAGCATGGACACTAACCGTCCATGCAGACCCCTCGCCCGCCGGACAGCGATCCCTCGATCGCCGCGAATTCGCTGCCCGTCTCGCCTCGCGAGGCGGCCATGCGTGCGCTCGTCTATCGACGCCTCCTCCGTGAGAAGCCACGTGCGAGTGGCCGGCGTATCGCCGGCTGGGTCGGCACCCTGCTCATCCACCTGGTCTTCCTGTTCGGGATGATCCTCGGCCCGGCGTACAACGTGCTGCCACCGCCACCGGGGCCGGACACACCGGATGCCCTGCAGGTGCGCCTGCTCGACAAGCCGCCTCCGCCGGTGCCGCCCGTGCGCGGTACGCCGTCGACGGCGCCGGTGGCCAAGGTGAAGCACACGACCACGTGGGACACCAAGGCCAGCCGCGCGGCCCGCGGGTCGCATGCGGCCGCCGTCGCGGCAACGAAGACGCCGTCCCGTCCGGCCGTCGCGGCACCCGCGGTCCCGGCGCCCAAGGTCAAGCCGGCGCCGAAACCCGTCGCGCCGCCACCGAGCGTGGCGGCCGTGGCCGAGCGTCCCATGGTCCAGCCCAAGGCCCCGCCACCGCAGCGCGATCTCGAGAAAGTGCCGCTGCCGACCCCGGCACCACCCGATCTTGCCGTCGACACGCCGAAGCCGCAGGTGGTGCCGCCGACCTTCCAGCCCGAACCGGTGCGCCGGCCCCAGGAAGAGGGTTCGGAAACCATGCCGCCGCCCGCGTCGCTGGATATCCCGCCGACGCCGGCATCGCAGATGACCGTCACGCCGACGCCGCCGACGATTACCGCAGAGCGCACGACGCCGGTGCCGACCCAGGCGATGACCCTGGCGACCGTGCCGCGTCCGGAGGTCGAGGAGAGCTCGGCACCGCCGACACCGCAGGACGTGCCGTTGCCGCAGGTCGCGCCCGAGCCCGCGGCGCCGACGCCGGATTTGACCGTCGATACGCGTCCCGTGCCGCCGAAAGTCTCGGCACAAACGGTGCAGGCCGTGCAGGCGCCTGCCGTCGAGGCCGAGGCGGAGCTCGAGGCCGTCCCGCTACCCGATGCCGTGGCGAAGCCGTCCGTGTCGGCCCCGGTCGCTACTGTCGATCGGCCGTCCGTGCAGGCGCCCGCGGTGTCGCCGGGGGAGATGCAGCGTCCGGTCGCCGGTGCCGACACGGCGCCCTCGGCACCGGGTCAGGCGCCCGGTGATACGGCGACGGGTGAGGCCGCTGCCGCTCAGGCCGCCGCGACCGAGGGCAAACAGGGCCAGAACCAGGCGGCCGATGCCGTCCAGGGGCAGCCTGCTGGCAAGGCATCGCCGGGCGACGCCAACGTCGCCGGCTCGAACACGCCAGGCGCCGCGCAGGAATCCGGCAAACCGGGCGCTGCCAAGGGTGTCGATGAAGGCGACCGGCTGACCGGCGCGAATGGCACGTCGAATCGCAGCGACGGTGTCGCTGGCGGGCAGGGCGACAAGACCGGCCAGGTTGGCGCGTACACGGAACTGAAGCCGCGCGGCAACGTGACCGTGCAGAACGGCCCGCATTTCCACGTGGACTACAAGCCGACGCGCTTCGACGGCGCGTGGACGCCGAAGGGCGAGTCGAGCGTGGACACGGCACTCCGCCATGGCGTCGAAGCCAGCACAGCGCATTTCGCCGTGCCATTACCGCGTGGCATTCGCCTCAACTGCACGGCGGGGCCCGGCACGGCCGGCGCGAAGAACGCGAGCGCCGCGATGAACGCCATCTCGATCTTCAGCCTGGGCTGCAGCGGTGGTGATGGTCCACCCGCGCCGGCAAACACCGACGCCACCGTGAAGAATCAGACCATGGCCCCCGCCAAACCGTTGGCCGAGAACCTGCCGCCGGCGAATGCCGCGACGGTGGCGGCGGCGCCGGTCGCGCTGGACAACACCGCTTACTGCACCGCCGCGCGCATTGCGGGCGGTCCGCTGCCGCCGGGCTGCGAAGCCTCGATCAAGATCAACGTGCCCGCGCCGAAGGCAGCGAGCGGTTCGTGGGTGCCAGCCAGCGATCAGTTCAAGTAGGCAGACGCTGGATTTCGGTGCCGGCGATCATGTCGTGGATGGCCCGGCGACGCCGATCGAACCACGCAGGCAGCAACAAAACGAGCCAGCCGATCACCGGCGCCCAGAGCGCGGCCTTCAGTGAGGTGAGCGGATAGACGAGTACCAGGGCAAGGGGCAGCGCCGCGATCGCGAGGCGGACCAGGGCTCGCATCCAGGTCACGGGCGCGCCTTCCGCATCGGTGACGCGGATGCGCCACGGCCGCATGCCAAGCGTCTGCCCGCCACGCACCCAGGACAGCAGGAAATAGGCACCGACCACGACGCCCTGCAGCGGCTGGTACCACCACGTGAGCATGTGGCCGTGTTCGTCGAACAGCCGACCACCGGTCGCCATCTGCGCGAGCAACCCGACGACCATGACGATGGCGACCACCGCGAGTGCGTCGTAGACGATGGCGGCGAAGCGTCGCCAGGCAGGCGCGGACGAGGTCGGGGTCATGCGATTCCGGGGCGGTGGCGACGCCGCATTGTAGACGGGGCGCAGCAAACAGGCGGTCCTTGCCTTTCGCTACGCGATTCCGGTGAGCATCAGGTCGGCTATGTCGTCGCTGGCTACCAGTCGAGCATTCAGCGGCTTTGAGGCAATCACCTCGCGTGCGACCATCGACGCATGCGTGCCCCACCTGAAAAAGCTTCCGCCCCCGAACTTGCCGCCGATGACGCGCGCCTGATCGAGCGCTTCGTCGAGCGTATCTGGGCCGAGGACGGCCTGGCCGATCGCACGCTCGAGGCTTACCGCCAGGACCTTCAGGGTCTGGCGCGCTGGCTCGGCACACGGGGGAGCTCGTTGGTGACGGCGGGTCGCGAAGACCTTTCCGCCTATCACGGCAGCCAGCCCGTCGCGGTGCGCAGCATGGCGCGACGCCAGTCGGCGTTCCGCCGCTTTTTCGCACAACTGGCTCGGGACGACGGCGCGCGCGAGGATCCGACCCTGCTCATGCAGCGGCCGCGCATGCCACGCAGCTTGCCCAAGGCGCTGGCCGAGCGCGAGATCGAGGCCTTGATCGTCGCGCCCGATCTGGCCGGCCCGCTGGGCCAGCGCGATCGCGCGATGCTCGAATTGATGTACTCGTCGGGTCTGCGGGTATCGGAACTCGTCGAGCTGCCGCTCGCCGGCCTGAATACGCGACAAGGCGTGCTGCGGGTCACCGGCAAGGGCGGCAAGGATCGGCTCGTACCGGTCGGCGAGGAGGCCCTCAGTCACGTGGAAACGTACCTGCGCGAGGCCCGGCCGCAGCTGGCCAAGGGACACGGCCAGCCGGCAGCGCTCTTCCTTTCCCGGCGGGGTGACGGTATGACGCGGCAGATGTTCTGGACCCTGGTCAAGCGCTACGCCATGCAGGTGGGCATCCCGGCCAGCCGCGTATCACCGCACGTGCTCCGGCATTCGTTCGCCACGCACCTGCTCAATCACGGGGCGGATCTGCGTGCCCTGCAGATGCTGCTGGGGCACAGCTCGCTCAGTACCACGCAGATCTACACCCTCGTGGCCAAGGAAGGGCTGAAGCGGCTTCACGCCCAGCATCACCCTCGCGGTTGAGTGCCCATGGCACAATCGGGGGAACCGATGGCGCGGCGCGTGTTCCAACACCTGCCCCGCTTTTCCCCCGGTAGCAGATTGGAGTCCGCTATGTTCAAGAAGATTCTCCCGGCCATCCTGGCTGGCGCGTTCGCCATGACGGCCAGCGCCGCCGACGACCAGGCCGCCGTGCGCGCCGCCGTCGAAGGAATCGGCCCCGGCATCGAGGTGCAGAGCATCGCGCCCGCGCCGATTCCCGGTTATTACCAGGTGGTCGCGTCGGGCCGCATGGTCTACGTGAGCGCCGATGGCCACTACATGCTCAACGGCAACCTGGTCGACCTGCAGAAGAAGACCGACCTCAGCGCCGCTGCCTGGTCCGGCATGCGCAAGGCCGAGCTGGCGAAGGTGCCCGAGTCCCAGCGGCTGATCTATTCGCCGGCCAATCCGAAACACACGATCACCGTCTTCACCGACGTGGACTGCGGGTTCTGCCGCCAGCTGCACTCGCAGATCAAGGAACTCAACAAGCAGGGTATCGCTGTCGAGTACGTGTTCTGGCCCCGCGAGGGCGTCAAGACCACGGCGGGCAACGACACCCCGTCGTACACCAAGGCCGTCTCGGTCTGGTGCGCCGCGGATCGCAAGAGCGCCTTCGACTCGGCCATGACGGGCGCCGCGGTGAAAACCGCCAGCTGCGCCAACCCGGTCAAGGACGAATTCGAGCTGGGCGAGCGTCTTGGCGTGAACGGCACCCCCACCATCGTCAATGAAAGCGGTGACGTGATCGGGGGCTACCTCACGCCCGAGCAGATGGTGAAGGCCCTGAACGCCCCGGCTGGGACGGCCCGGAACGGCTGAAGGCAAGAGCATCGCCGCTGAAGCGGCTCCCACAAAGGGCGTAGCCTGCCTCGGTCCTGTGGGAGCCGCTTCAGCGGCGATGCGTCACCCCGATGCTGCCGCGCAACATCATGTAGAATGGGGGTTTTCCTGCAGCGCCTTTTCCCCCGCATGATCGCACTCGACGGGCAGAGCGCCCTCTCACCGTTTCGCCTCGAACGACTGAACGCGCACCTCGATGCCCTGCATCACGGCACGCGTGTTCAGGCCGCCTGGTTCACCTATTTCGTCGACGTCGCCGTCGCACCGGAAGGCGAGGCGCGCGCGCGCCTGCTGTCGGTGCTGGAAGCGAAGCCGGGCAACCCGGACGAGGCCACCTTCTGGGTCGTGCCACGCCTGGGAACGATCTCGCCCTGGTCCAGCAAGGCCACCGACATTCTCCATGGCGCGGGTTTCGACGTGCGCCGGGTCGAGCGCGGTACCGCGTGGCGGGTGACCGGCATGCCGGACTCCAGCGACCCCAGCTACGCTGCCCTCATGGGGGCGTTCTGCGATCCCATGGTGCAGTCACCGCTGGCTTCGCTGGCCGATGCCTCGGGTCTGTTCCTCGCCGGCGAGCCGGGCCCGCTGGGGCATGTGGAACTCGGCGCCGATCCGCGCGCCGCGCTTTCCGCAGCCAACCAGCAGCTGGGTCTCGCGCTGGCCGACGACGAAATCGACTATCTCACCGATCGCTACGCCGAGATGGGCCGTGCGCCGACCGACGCCGAACTGATGATGTTCGCCCAGGCCAACTCGGAGCACTGCCGGCACAAGGTGTTCAACGCCACCTGGACGCTCGACGGCCAGACGCAGGAAAACTCCCTGTTCGGCATGATCAAGAACACCCACCAGAAGTCGCCTGCGCACACGCTGTCCGCGTATCACGACAACGCCGCGGTGATCGAGGGTTACGAGGGCAATCGCCTGTTCGTCGACCCCAGCGATGGGGTGTTCCGCACGGTGGCGGAATCCGCCCCGTTCGCGATCAAGGTCGAGACGCACAACCACCCGACGGCGATCGCACCGTGGCCAGGTGCCGCGACCGGTGCCGGCGGCGAAATCCGCGACGAAGGCGCAACGGGTCGTGGCGGCAAGCCGAAGGCCGGCCTTACCGGCTTTTCGGTGTCGCACCTGCGCATCCCGGGCCTGCCGCGGCCCTGGGAAAAAGATCGCCCGCTGCCGCCGCGCATGGCGTCGGCGTTTGAAATCATGCGCGATGGCCCGCTCGGTGCCGCCGCGTTCAATAACGAATTCGGCCGTCCCGCGTTGGGCGGTTACTTCCGCACGTTCGAGCAGGAAACCGGCGACAAGGGCGTCCGCCGCGGTTACGACAAGCCGATCATGATCGCCGGCGGTCTCGCCGCGATCCGTCCCGACCACGTCCAGAAGCGCAAGGTCCGTCCAGGCGACAAGGTCATCGTGCTCGGTGGTCCGGCCATGCTGATCGGCCTGGGCGGCGGTGCCGCTTCGTCGGTCTCGTCGGGCACCTCCAGTGCGGAACTCGATTTCGCCTCGGTGCAGCGCGACAACGCCGAGATGGAGCGTCGTTGCCAGCAGGTGATCGACAGCTGTTGGGCGCGTGGCGACGAGAACCCCATCGTCAGCATCCACGACGTCGGCGCCGGTGGTGTCTCCAACGCCATTCCCGAGATCCTCAACGACGCCGGCGTGGGCGGCATCATCGATCTCTCCGCGCTGCCGTGCGATGACCCCACGCTGTCGCCGATGCAGGTGTGGAGCAACGAGTCGCAGGAACGCTACGTGCTGGCGATCGGTGCGGAAGACCTCCCGCTGTTCGAGTCCTTCTGCGCACGCGAACGCTGCCCGTATGCCGTGGTTGGCGACGCCACCGCCGAGCCGCGCCTGATCGTCAAGGATCCGCGCCGCGACATCACGGTGATCGACCTGGGCATGGACGTACTGTTCGGCAAGCCGCCGCGCATGCACCGCGATGCCGTACGCGTGAAGCCGCGCGTCGACCTCGTGGCCGACCTGACCGGTATCGGCATGGACGAGGCGCTGATGCGCGTCCTGCGCCTGCCGGCCGTCGGTAGCAAGAACTTCCTCATCACCATCGGTGACCGCACGGTCGGTGGCCTTAACGCGCGCGACCCGATGGTCGGGCCGTGGCAGGTGCCGGTAGCCGACGTCGCCGTGACCATGACCGACTTCGACGGCTACACCGGCGAAGCCATGGCGATGGCCGAACGGGCACCGATCGCCCTGCTCAACAGCGCCGATGCGGCACGCATGGCGGTGGGTGAAGCCATCACCAACATGGCGGCCGCTTCGCTGAAGCTCGACGAAATCCGCCTGTCCGCCAACTGGATGGCTGCCGTGAACCACGCTGGCGAAGACGCCGCGCTGTTCGACGCGGTCAAGGCCGTCGGCATGGAGCTTTGCCCGACGCTGGATATCTCGATTCCGGTCGGCAAGGACTCGCTGTCCATGCAGACCGTGTGGACGGACGACACCGGCAAGGCACAGAAGACCGTTTCGCCGGTGTCCCTGGTGATTACCGGTTTCGCCCGCGTCGATGATGTCCGCCGTACGCTGACACCGCAGATCAAACTCGACCGCGGCGATAGCGAACTGTGGTTGATCGACCTCGGTGCCGGTCGCGATCGCCTCGGCGGTTCGGCGCTCACCCAGGTGTTCAACCGCGCTGGCGGCGTGCCGCCGGACCTGGACGATCCGAAGCGTCTCCGTGCGATGTTCGAACTCATCCAGGAAGCGAACGAGCTGGGCCTGCTGTTGGCCTATCACGATCGCTCCGACGGCGGTGCGATCGTCGCCCTGCTGGAAATGGCTTTTGCCGGCCGCTGCGGTCTCGAGCTGCGCCTGGACGGCTGGGCCGATGCCACCTTGCGTGCCCTGTTCAACGAAGAGCTCGGCGCGGTCGTGCAGATCGCCGCGGCCAACCGTGAGGCCTTCGAGCAGTTGCTGGTGAAATACAACCTTGCCGGCATGACGCATCACGTGGGTCGTCCGAAGGAAAAGCTCGGCATCAAGCTCCACCTCAACGGCGAGACGGCGTTCAAGTGGAACTTCACCGAGCTGTTCCGGGCCTGGAACGAAACCAGCTACGCCATGCAGGGCCTGCGCGATAACCCGCAAAGCGCCGAGCAGGAAAGCCACTGGCGCCTCGACGACGCCGATCCGGGCATCTCGCCGAAGCTCACCTTCGATCCGGCGGAAGACATCGCGGCACCGTACATCAACACCGGCGTGCGTCCGCGCGTGGCGATCCTGCGCGAGCAGGGCGTCAACGGCCAGGTCGAGATGGCGGCGGCGTTCAGTCGCGCCGGGTTCGACGCGGTGGACGTGCACATGTCCGATCTCGCCAGTGGCCGTCACCACCTGAAGGACTTCCGCGGCTTCGCCGCCTGCGGCGGCTTCTCCTACGGTGACGTGCTCGGCGCGGGTCGCGGCTGGGCCACCTCGATCCTTTACAACGACGCGCTGCGCGAGCAGTTCGCACGCTTCTTCGAGGACGGCACCAAGTTCGCCCTCGGCGTCTGCAACGGCTGCCAGATGATGTCGCAGCTGAAGGACATCATCCCGGACGCGAAGCACTGGCCGCAGTTCCTGCGTAACCAGTCGGAGCAGTACGAAGCGCGACTGGCCACGCTCGAGATCCTGGATTCGTCCAGCGTGTTCTTCCGCGGCATGACCGGTTCGCGCATCCCCGTCGCCGTGGCGCACGGCGAGGGCAGGGTGTACTTCCCGAACGTGTGCAGCCCGTCGAAGAGCCACGGCTCGGCACGGTTCGTCGACAATCGCGGCAAGCCGACGGAGAGCTACCCGCTCAATCCGAACGGGTCGCCGGGCGGCCTGGCGGCGTTCACCGCCGCCGACGGCCGCGTCACCATCATGATGCCGCACCCGGAGCGCGTGTTCCGGACGGCGCAGCTGAGTTGGCACCCGGAGAACTGGGGCGAGGATTCGCCGTGGATGCGCATGTTCCGCAATGCGCGTGTGTGGGTAGGCTGAACGGAGTAACGGTTCGGTGACGACTAACGCGGGTCTTACCAGCATCGTCATCGTGCTCGCCGACAGCGGGCCGTTTACGCGCGAGTGCGTGGATCACGCGCTCGCCAGCGACGTGCCCGTCGAGGTCGTCATCGTCGACAACGGGTCGACCGATGGCATCCCCGAAGCGCTCGACCGTGCCTATGCCGACGACGACCGCGTTCGCGTGGTCTACAACCGGGCCAACCTCGGCTTCGGGCCTGCCGTGAATCGCGGCGCGGCCCAGGCCCATGGCGATCGCCTCCTGATCCTCAATCCCGATTGCCTGGTCGAACCGGACACCATCGCGCGCATGGCCGCGCACATGGACGTCCATACGGGCATCGTCGGTGCCGTGGTCTGCGACAGCGCCGGGCATCCCGACCCCGCGTCGCGCCGGCGCGACCCGCTGCTGCGCCGCTCACTGAGCACGATGCTCGGTCGGCGGGGCGACCAGGGGATCGATATCCGGGGCCCGATGCCGAACGGCGCCGAGGAGGTCGAGATCGTGTCGGGTGCCATCGTGCTGATGCCGCGTGCGGTATTCGATCGGCTCGGTGGCTTCGACGAGACCTTCTTCCTCCATTGCGAGGACATGGATCTCTGCCGTCGCGCCCGCGATGGCGGCTATCACGTACTTCTTGCGGGCGATGTCCGCGTGCTGCACGGCAAGGGCGGTTCGAGCCGTCATCGGCCCATCTTCGTCAGCCGGCACAAGCATCGCAGCATGTACCTGTGGTTCCGCCGCCACGATCCCGCGGCGCGGAACCCGCTGGTCCGGGCGATCGTCTGGCTGGGCATCTGGTCGCACTTTCTCCTGAAGATCCCGGGCCAGCTCGCCCGGCGCCGTCGCCGGTGACCGGCAGGTCGTCGCGCGAGAGCGGGCCCGCCACGCTCGGCCTGCTCGCCGTCACCGCCATCTGGGGTTCGACCTTCGTCCTCATCAAGGATGTTGTCGGTCGCATGTCGGTCACCGATTTTCTCGCCGTGCGCTTCGCGATCGCCGCGGCCGTGATGCTGGTCCTGTTCGCCCGGCCGGTGTGGCGCCTGGGCAGGGCACAGCTCAGGCGTGGCCTAGCACTGGGCGTCCTCTACGGGCTGGCGCAGTGGCTGCAGACCGAAGGCCTCGCGCGCACGTCGCCGAGCGTCAGCGGCTTCGTCACGGGCATGTACGTCGTGATCACCCCGATCCTCGCCCTGCTGATCTTTCGCCAGCGCATGCCGGCCAGTACCTGGGTCGCGGTCGGCCTGGCGATGGTCGGGCTGGGCGTGCTGGCGCTCAACGGGTTCGAGGTCGATCTCGGTGTCCTGCTGACCCTCGCGTCCGCCGCGCTCTATGCATTGCACATCGTCGGCCTCGGTCATTGGTCGAAGGCGGGCGATGCCTTCGGTATGTCCGCGGTGCAGATGGTCGGCATCGCGGCCGTCTGCCTGCTGGCCACGTTACCGCACCACGGTCCGGCACTGCCGCCGGATACCAAGGCCTGGATCGCCGTTCTGTACATGGCCCTGATCGCCGGGGCGTTCGCGATGCTCGTGCAGACCTGGGCGCAGGCCCATATGCCAGCCACGCGCGCGGCGATCGTCATGACGACCGAGCCGGTCTTTGCCGCCGGTTTCGCCGTACTGCTCGGCGTGGACGTACTGACGACACGCATGGTCGGCGGCGGGGCGCTCGTCCTCGCCGCGATGTACATGGTCGAACTGGCACCGCGCTTCCGCCGCAAGAAATCGGCGGAAGCCTTGCATCACGAAGTGTAAGGCAGGCGCCTTACTTCGCGCCTTTGTCCGTCGAGAACTTGTAGGTCATGACGTTGCGATAGGTCTTGCCCGGCTCGAGTCGTGCCGAACCGAAGTCCGGATGGTTCGGTGTATCCGGAAAAAGCTGCGGCTCCAGCGCGAAGGCGTCGCCCTGGCGATAGACACCGCCCGACTTGCCCGACGTCGTGCCATCGAGGAAGTTGCCCGAATAGAACTGCAGGCCGGGCTGCGCCGACCAGAGCGACAAGACGCGACCCGACTTCGGATCGCTCACCCGGGCGACTTCACGTGGTGCGGCGACTTCCTTGCGGGAAATCACCCAGTTGTGGTCGTAGCCGCGGCCGAACACGATCTGCTCTTCCTTTGCATCGCGGACGTCCTTGCCGATGGGCTTGGCTTTGCGGAAATCGAAATCCGTACCCGCCACGTTGCGGATCTCGCCGGTGGGAATCGCGGTGGCGTCGGTGGGCAGATAGGCGTCGCCGGCGATCATCAGCTTCTGGTCCATCACGCTGCCGGAGCCTTCGCCTGCCAGATTCCAGTACGTGTGGTTGGTGATGTTGACGATCGTCGGTGCATCCGTGGTAGCGGAGTACGCGATGGTCAGTTCGTTCTTGTCGTTGAGCGAGTAGGTCGCCGTGGCCGTGAGCTTGCCAGGATAGCCCTGGTCCCCGTCGGGACTCACATACGTCAGGGTAACACTGGGTGTCGCGCCGGACTCGACCTTGTCGACGTTCCAGATCACCTTGTCGAAGCCGACCTTGCCGCCGTGCAGCGAGTTGGGTCCGTTGTTGACGGGCACGTTGTACTGCTTGCCGTCGAGGGTGAACTTGCCCTTGGCGATGCGGTTGGCATATCGGCCCACCGTGTCGCCGAAGTACTGCGGCATGGCGAAGGTGCCTTTCAGGTCCGGGTAGCCGAGCACGATATCGCCGGGCTTGCCGTTTCTGTCCGGTACGTCTAGTGCGTACAGCGCTGCGCCGAGGGAGAGGATTTTTGCGGTGGCGCCGTGGCCATTGGTCAGCGTGACCAGAGTCACGTCCTTGCCGTCGGGCGTACCGCCAAACGAGGCTTTTGACGCTTCACCGGCCGTCGCGGCCGTCGCACTGGCCAGCAGGATCGCTGTGGCCAAACCCGTTCCGAACTTTCTCATCACTCACTCCGGTTGCCATCAACCCGCTGACAAGATCATATTTGTCAGACAAATGACAAGTTGCGGTGCGTCATCGTCCCGGCGGCCAAGTCGGCTAGGATGGGCCTCTCGTTTCGTCCCGTATTGGAACGTCCATGGCTTTGAAGACAGGGGGAGCGCGCAATCTGCATGCGCGCGTCATCGAAGAAATCGGCGAATCGATCGTCAGTGGCGTGCTTCGCCCCGGCGAATCGCTGCCGGGTGAGTCGCAGCTGGCCGAACAGATGTCGGTCAGCCGGACCGTCCTGCGCGAGGCCCTGAAGGTGCTCGCGGCCAAGGGACTGATCGAGACCCGGCAAAAGACCGGGATGCGCGTGCGCGATCCCGCGCACTGGAATCACCTCGATGCCGATGTGTTGTCCTGGCGCTGCGCTGCCATGCCGACGGAAGACTTCGTCGAGAAGCTGGTCGAGATGCGCGAGATCATCGAGCCGGCCGCGGTGATGGCGGCGGCTCGCCGTCGTTCACCGGATCAGCTGGTGGCGATCGGCGCCGCACTCGACGCGATGGAAGATGCCCCCGACCTCGATGCCTGGGCCGCTGCGGACCTGGGCTTCCACGATGCCGTCCTGGCTGCGACCAACAATGAGCTACTCAGCTCGCTGTTCTCCGTGGTCGAGACGGCGCTGGCTACGTACTTCGTGATGTCCGCGCGCACGGCGAAGAACTTCAAGTATTCGTTGCCGCATCATCGTGCGGTGTATGAGGCGATTCGCCGCCGCCGGCCCAACGAGGCCGCCGTCGCCATGCGCACGATGATCGCCGACTCGCGGGCGAACATGCGCAAGGGAACGGGCAAGCGCCGCGCCTGACCGTTCGCGTGTCCCGGCTCTGTGTGGGAGCCGGCTACGCCGGCGATGGTGTCGACGTGACCTGGCTATCGCCGCTGAAGCGGCTCCCACATCGTGCTATCGCAGCTCAACAACAGCGCCCGCCCGTCCCCCGATACCTCGCTTCCTGCCGCTCCCGGAAGAACTCGCCGTAGCTCGGGATCTTCCGCTCGGGATGATGCTCGCGAAGGTGCTTCACGTAGACGTCGTAATCCGGCACGCCGCAGCAGAGGCGGGCGGTTTGCACCGCCCACTTCCACAGCGCGCGCGGACCCGGCCTGGCTGTCGTACTCATGACGGGTTCCTCACGACGCGACGCTCGACAGCGCGACGTACGGTTCTTCGTGCGCGGTCGGATGGTTGGCGCGCCAGGCGCGGGCGATGGCGCGTAGCGAGAAGAACAGCATGGTCAGCACCAGCAGCATGAACAGGCCGGTGAGGACCATGTCGACCCGGTTGTTGGTGACGATGCGCTGCATTTCCTCGGCCGTCTTCGCCGGTGCGAGCAGTTTGCCCGAAGCCATGGCGTCGGCGTATTTCTGTGCGGCAGCGGTGAAGCTGATCTTGTCGTCGAACAGCTTTTGCCCTGCCGCCGTGAGCGTGCAGATGACCAGCCACGCGGCGGGCAGGCCGGGCACAAGGACGTAACGCTCGCGCTTGAGTTTGACCGTCACCAGCGTGGCGAGCATCAGCGCGATCGCCGCAAGCATCTGGTTGGCGATACCGAACAGTGGCCACAAGGTGTTGATGCCACCCAGTGGATCCACGGCGCCCTGGTAGAGGAAGTAACCCCACAGGCCGACACAGATCACCGTGGCGATGATGTTGCTCACCCAGGACTTGGTTTCCTTGAGCGGCGCGTAAGCCATGCCCGCCAGCTCCTGGATCATGAAGCGGCCGACGCGTGTGCCGGCGTCCACCGTGGTCAGGATGAACAGGGCTTCGAACAGGATCGCGTAGTGGTACCACATGGCCATCATGCCTTCGCCGGGCAGGATGCCGTGAAGCAACTGGGCCATGCCGACCGCGAGGGTCGGGGCGCCGCCGGCGCGACCGAGGATGGTGCCTTCGCCAATGTTCTTGGCCGTCTCGGTCAGTTCCTGTGGCGTGACCAGGAAGCCCCAGGTGCTGATGGTCTGCGCGGCCTGCTCGACGGTCGTGCCGACGAGCGCGCCGGGAGAGTTCATCGCGAAATACACCCCCGGATGCAGGGACGACGCGGCGATCAGCGCCATGATGGCGACGAAGGCCTCCATCAGCATGCCGCCGTAACCGACCATGCGTGCCTCGCCCTCGTTGGCGAGCAGCTTGGGTGTGGTGCCGGAGGCGATGATCGAATGCCAGCCGGAGACGGCACCGCAGGCGATGGTGATGAACAGGAAGGGGAACAGGTTGCCGGCGAAGACCGGGCCGGTGCCGTCGATGAACTTGGTCACCGCCGGCATCTGCAGGGTCGGCGCGGCCAGGAAGATGGCCAGGGCGAGCAGGGCGATGGTGCCGATCTTGAGGAAGGTGGACAGGTAGTCGCGCGGGGCGAGCAACAGCCACACCGGCAGGACCGAGGCGAAGAAGCCGTAGCCGATCAGCAACCACGCCAGGGCCTTCGCGTCGAAGTCGAACAGGACGGCCATGGCCGGCGTGTCGTTGACGGTCTTGCCGTACCAGATCGAGGCCAGGAGCAGCACCAGGCCGATGATCGAGACCTCGAGGATGCGGCCGGGCCGGATATAACGCAGGTACACCCCCATCAGGAGCGCGATGGGAATGGTCGCGGCGACCGTGAAGGTTCCCCAGGGGCTGTGGGTGAGGGCCTTGACCACGACCAGGGCCAGCACCGCCAGCACGATCATCATCAGCACCAGCACGCCGACCATGGCGATGACGCCGGGTACTTCGCCCAGCTCCTCACGCAGCATGTGGCCCAGGGAGCGGCCGTCGCGGCGAAGCGAGAGCCCGAGGATCATGAAATCCTGCACGGCGCCGGCGAAGACGACGCCGACGAGGATCCACAGGGTGCCGGGCAGGTAGCCCATCTGTGCCGCGAGGACGGGGCCGACCAGGGGGCCGGCGCCGGCGATGGCGGCGAAGTGATGGCCGAAGACGACCCAGCGATCGGTGGGTACATAGTCGAGACCGTCATTGCGCAGGACGGCTGGCGTGGCACGCGACGGGTCCAGCTGGAGAACGCCCGTGGCGATCATCCGGCTGTAGAAGCGGTAGCCGATGAGGAAGACCGCGATGGACGCGGTGACCAGCCAGATCGCATTGATCGGTTCGTCCCGTCGCAGGGCGACGACACCCAGGCACCAGGCGCCGACGATGGCGATGGCGGCCCACAGGATCTTCCCTGCGGGGCTCGGTTTCGGAATGGCACTGTGCATGGTCTTGGACTCCCCTCGCGGATGGCACAAGGGTCGTCCCCCCGGTCACGGGGGTCAATGCGTGACGAGGGCTCGTCGTATTAGCCATTGGTCGAATGGCCGGCCGGCATCGTATGCTCGGGTCATCCCCACTCCCCTGGCGATGACCATGATTCACGAGATCCTCAAGATGGGCGACGAGCGCCTGTTGCGCATCGCGCCCCCGGTTCCCGATGCCATGATCGGCAGCACCGAACTGGATGCCCTCATCGCCGACATGTTCGACACGATGCACCACGCCGGTGGCGTGGGCCTGGCGGCGCCGCAGATCGGCGTGGACCTGCAACTGGTGATCTTCGGGTTCGACAGCAGCGAGCGCTATCCGGATGCACCGCCGGTGCCGGAGACGATCCTGCTCAATCCGGTGATCACACCGCTGTCGCAGGACATGGAAGAGGGCTGGGAGGGGTGTCTTTCCGTCCCCGGGCTACGCGGGGCGGTGAATCGTTACTCGTTGATCCGCTACCAGGGCATCGGGCCCAAGGGCGAGGTCATCGATCGTACGGCGGAAGGCTTTCACGCCCGGGTGGTCCAGCACGAGTGCGACCATCTGATCGGCCGCCTTTACCCTTCGCGGATTACCGATTTCGGCAAGTTCGGATACACCGAGGTGCTCTTTCCCGGCATGGACATCGGCGACGATTGAGGTGATTCGTGGCGCCGGCGCTTATTCGGCCTCGGCGAGCGCCTCGACGATCACCAGGAGTGCCTTCCGGCGTTCCTTGGGCAGGCGGCTCACCAGCCCGACCAGGCGCAACTGCTCCCGCGAGTCGGCGCGATACAGGGCAGGGCTTTCCCGTACGCCCGTGGCGCCGTTCGGAGCGCCGCGGCCGGTGGCCAGCCATTCGAAGTTCACGCCGAACCGGGTCGCCATGTCGATCTGGCGCTCCAGTTCCGGCAGGCCGAGATCGCTGAGCCACTTTCGGGCGGTTTCCCGGCTGACATCGAAGAGATCGGCCAGCTGCGTGATTCGCCCGCGGCCTTTCTTCACGCCAGCCATGTCCAGCGCGACATGCAAACGTTGGGAAAAACCTCGGTTGATAGGTGGCATGACAGCTCCGGCTGAGCGCTTTGGCGCTTCAAGACCCCGTATTGTTGGATAGCCCGGAGTAGCAGCGTAAGCCTTTTGCAGTTGCCAAGTCGTACAATTTACGACTGTTTTCCGTTTCGCTGCTTATTGGCGGTGCGAGTTGACCGATTTTCTCATTTCATCCGCCGCCCGATGTGCTACGTCCGCGAAGTCCGAGCCGGCGCTAGCGTAAAGGATGGCGCGCGAAGAAGAAATCATCAGGCCGGTACCCTCTGCGGTCCTTCCCTGGGCCATGACAGCTTCGATATCGCCACCCTGGGCGCCGATGCCGGGGACCAGCAAGGGCATGTCGCCAACCACGGCGCGAACCCGGCCAAGCTCTTCCGGCCAGGTTGCACCCGTGACCAGCGCACAGTTGCCGTTTCCGTTCCAATCCCGGGCGATCGTCTCCGCGACCCGGATGTAGAGCGGCTGTCCGCCGCAATCGAGTGCCTGGAAATCGGCGCCGCCCGGGTTGGACGTGCGGCAGAGCAGGATCACGCCCTTGTCGGCGCGCTCCAGGAAGGGATCGATGGAATCCCGGCCGAGGTAGGGGTTGAGGGTGACGGCGTCGGCGTCGTAGCGCTCGAAGGCCTCGGCGGCGTAATGCCGGGCGGTGGAGCCGATGTCCCCGCGTTTGGCGTCCAGGATCACCGGGATGCCGGGGTGCCGCTCGTGGATA